>CACFQR010000004.1 GCA_902568465.1 uncultured Pelagibacteraceae bacterium
GAAAAAAAATTTTTTGTAACAACAGAGGAAGAACCACTTTTTGATGCAGCTGATGTTATGAGATTTGGCAAAGATTTAATGATTCAACATGGGTTTACAACCAATTTAAAAGGTATTGATTGGTTGAGAAGACATTTTCCAAATCATAGAGTCCACGCACTTAATTTTCCAGGAGATCCATATCCTATTCATATAGATGCTACATTTTCCGCATTAAAACCAGGATTAATAATAAATAATCCTAATAGACGTTTACCTAAAGAACAAAGAAAAATTTTTGAAAAAAATGATTGGAAAATAATTGATGCAGCTCAACCAGCTCATAATAAACCACCACCTTTATGCTTTTCTTCTGTTTGGTTGTCCATGAATATATTAGTTCTTGATCCAAAAACAGTTTGCGTTGAAAAGAGTGAAGTTTATCAGGCCGAACAATTAAATAAACTTGGAATGGAAGTTATCGAAGTTGACTTTCGTGATGTTTATCCATTTGGAGGTGGCCTACATTGCAGTACTACCGATGTATATAGAGAAGGCAAGTGTGAAGACTATTTTCCGAAACAATAATGACGATAAAATCAAATTATATTAAACCAGAATTTAAAAAAAGAACAAATCCAAAGGTAGGTTTGTTAGCGCTATCAACTGATCTGACTATAGAAAGAGACTTTCATTCTATATGTCATAAATTACCTTTAGATATATTTGTAAATCGTATTCATAATGAAAATCCACTAACTAAAGAAAATCTACTAAAAATGTACAAACAAATTGAAGGAATTACTGAAAAGATTTTACCAGGGGAAAAAATTAATACCATAGCTTACGCTTGCACATCTGGAACAATAGCTATAGGGGAAGATAAAGTTAAGGAAAAAATTCAATTGGCAAAACCTGGTTGTCACGTAACAACTCCAATTACCTCAGCAATTAAAGCTTTTAATAAAATGAATATAAAAAAGGTTGCTGTATTTACACCTTACCCGGAGACTGTAAATAAAAGCATTTCTGAATATTTAACTAAAAAAAATATTACAGTAATGTCATTTAGTACTTTTAATTTAGATTTAGATGTAGATTTTGCAAGAATAGACCCAAAATATTTATCTGAGGTATTAACTAAGTTAAATATAAATGAAGTAGATGCACTTTTTGTATCTTGTACTGCACTTCCTGCCTTAGAAATTCTTGATGAAGTTGAAAAAAAAATAAATAAACCTGTTTTTTCTAGTAATCAGACTTTAATTTGGGACACAATAAGATCAGCCGGATATAAATCTTCAATAAAAGGGTATGGAAAACTTTTAAGGAACTAAATGCTTTTTGATAAAAAAGAATATAAGGAAAGATTAAATAAAGTGAAAGATTCAATGCAAAAGTTGGGTATTGAATTATTAGTTTCACACGATCCAGCTAACATGAATTATTTAACAGGTTATGACGCCTGGTCATTTTATTATGCCCAGTGTGTTTTAGTTCATATTAATGAAGAAGAGCCTATTTGCTTTTTAAGAGCACAAGATGCTGGAGGGGCGTATATAAAAACTTATGTACAACATAAAAATATTATTTCTTATGATGAAAAATATATTCATACATGGCCACTACACCCATACCAATATTTAGTAGAAATAATAAAACAAAAAAAATGGGATAAATCGAATATTGGCCTTGAAATGGATAGTCATTATTTTACAGCATATTGTTATGAAACAATAAAAAAGGGTTTACCAAATGCAAAATTTAAAGATGCGGAACGTTTAGTTAATTGGGTAAGAGTTGTTAAATCAGAAGCAGAAATTAAATTAATGAAGTCAGCAGCACGAATAACAGAAAATGGTATGAATACAGCTTTTAAAAGTATTAATCCTGGTGTTAGACAATGTGATGCTGTCGGCGAAATTCAGAAGACGTTATTTAATGGTACAATTGAATTTGGAGGCGATTACGCTAGTATTGCTACTTTATTACCTACAGGAAAAGGAACTTCAGCTTCTCATTTAACAGCAACAGAAGATAAGTTTGTTAAAGGGGAAGCTACTATTATTGAAATATCAGGAGTACATAAGAGATACCACTGCCCTATGGCGAGGACAGTGCTTTTAGGGGAAAAAAATCAAAAAAAAATAGATACAATGAAAGCAACTAACGAAGCATTGGACGCAGGAATTTTAGCTACCAAACCTGGAAATACTGCTAATGACGTAGCTCAAAAATTCTGGGGAGTATTAGACAAGTATGGAATTAAAAAAGAATCAAGAACAGGATATTCAATTGGCATTGGTTATCCACCTGATTGGGGCGAGCAGACTTTAAATATCTCAAAGGGAGATAAAACAGTTTTACAACCTAACGTTACTTTTCACATGATTGCAGTAATGCAATTTGGAGATTGGGGCGTAGAAGCAAGCGAGTCTGTGCGTGTAACAGAAAAAGGTTCAGAATTATTCTGCAATTTATCAAGGGAATTACACATAAAATAAATACCTTGAAATAATTTTTTACAAATGTTTAATTATCAGTCGTTATGGGGAGTTCAGACAGCTTTGTAAAATTTGATAAAGTAGATAAAAGCTACGATGGAGAAACACTCGTAGTTAAAGACCTCAATGTAGATATTCCGCAGGGAGAATTTCTTACAATGTTAGGGCCATCTGGTTCTGGAAAAACAACTACTCTAATGATGTTAGCTGGATTTGAAACTCCTACGGGTGGCGAAATATATTTAGAAGGTGAGGCTATTAATAAAATTCCTCCAAATAAAAGAGGAATTGGAATGGTGTTTCAAAACTATGCGTTATTTCCCCATCTGACAGTAAACGAAAATCTTGCTTTTCCACTTGAAGTAAGAAAACTAAATAAATCAGATATTGAAGAAAAAGTAAAAAAAACTTTGGATATGGTAGAGCTCGGAGAATTTGGAAATCGTATGCCTTTACAATTATCAGGTGGCCAGCAACAACGTGTAGCTTTAGCAAGATCTTTAGTGTTTGAACCAAGATTAGTATTAATGGACGAACCTTTAGGTGCGCTTGATAAAAAACTTCGTGAACAAATGCAATATGAAATCAAACATATTCACGAGAGAATCGGAATTACAGTTGTTTATGTTACTCATGATCAAAGCGAAGCTTTAACGATGTCAAATCGTATAGCAGTATTTAATGATGGGAAAATTCAACAAATATCATCACCTGACGTTTTATATGAAAAACCTGAAAATGCATTTGTTGCAAATTTTATTGGAGAGAACAATCAGATCAAAGGCAAAGTAAAATCTATTAACGGAAAAAATTGTGTTGTAACCACTGATAAAGGTGATGACATTACTTCTTTAAAAATAAATGTTAATGCAGTTGGTGATGCTTCAACTGTTTCTTTACGTCCAGAAAGAGTCGAAATAAATTCTACCGAAGGTAATTTTGAAAATTCCTTTAATGCAAAAGTAAAAGAATTAATTTATTTAGGAGACCATATTCGCACAAGAGTTGAAGTTTGTGGAAATGATCAATTTATTGTTAAAGTCCCAAACTCTTATAAAGGAGCAAACCTAAAAGAAGGAGCTTCTGTTAAACTATCTTGGAAAGCTAGTGATTCAAGGGCATTAGATCTAGGATAATTTCTTATTTTTTAGGTTTACAGTACTTTCTCAATTTGTTTTAATTCGCAACTTATACGTATAATTAACCAACTAAGAGGGAAAAATATGTTTAAATTAATAAGAGCTACTTTCCTTGGATTGATCGCGATAGCATTTACTGCATCATCATATGCAGATATCACGTTTGTATCTTGGGGTGGAGCTTATACAAATAGCCAACAAAAGGCTTACATAGATACTTGGAGCAAAGGTTCTGGGGTTACTGTTGAAAGTTATAACGGTGGTCTTGGTGAAATCAAAGCTCAAGTAGAAGCTGGAAACGTAACTTGGGATGTAGTAGACGTACTTCCTGACCAAGCGATAACTGGTTGCGACGAAGGATTATTCGCAAAAGTAGACCAAAGTTCATTTATAAATGACATGGTTGTTCCGCCAGTATCTGATTGTGTTGTGCCACAAATTTTTTGGGCATACACAGCGTTTTATAGCAAAAGTGCATTCCCAGGCAAAAAACCAAAAAACATTAAAGATTTCTTTAATGTTAAAAAGTTTCCTGGAAAAAGAGGAATACATACATGGGCGAATGCTTTAATCGAAATGGCACTAGTTGCTGATGGAGTTAAAGCAAGCAAAGTATACGATGTAATGAGTACTCCTGAAGGAATAGACAGAGCATTTGCAAAACTAGATACAATTAAAGATCACGTTGTATTCTGGTCAGCTGGTTCTAAACCACTTGAATTAGTTTCAAGCGGTGAAGTTGTTATGGCATTAGCATACAACGGTAGAATTGGTGCTGCTGTTCTTTCTGAAGGTAAAGACTTCGAATACATTTGGGATGCTACAGTTCTTGAACAAGAATATCTTGTAGCAATCAAAGGTGGAAATGAGAAAGAAGCTCTTGAGTTTATGGCTCACGCTTCAACTGCTCAAGCTTTAGCTGATCAAGCTAAATACATTCCATACGGCCCTATGAGAAAATCTAGTATTAACATCATCAAAAAAGGTGAACCTTGGTTCATAAAAGAAGGTGGAAATATTGATATATTACCTCACATGCCAACTGCTCCGAAAGTACTTAAGAGAGCTGTTATAGCTGACCCAGTTTGGTGGGCTGATAACGGCGCTGAAGTTAGTGAAAGATTCGGTGCTTGGAAGGGTAACTAATAATTCGTAATGTTTAAAAAAAGGCGAGACGAGAGTCTCGCCTTTTTTGTTTAGAGACAAAATTATGAATGAAAAAACCGCAGGTTCTATTTTAACAACTGAAGGAATTCCTTTAAAAGTTAGTCTTCAAAAAGCAGAAAGAAGAAATAAAATAAGAGCAATTCTTTTAGTTGCACCACTTTTACTTTTTATACTTTTTACATTCTTAATTCCTATCGGAGATATGTTGCTTCGAAGCGTTGATGATAGTTATATCAATACCGTTTTTCCAAAAACTTTTAAAGAATATAAAAAATGGGATAGACAAGGCTTACCATCTGAAGAGCTTTACAAAACAATGTTCTTTGAAGTTAAAGAGGGTTCAGGTCGTAGTATAGGTAAAGCTACTACTCGAATGAATTATGCAAAATCAGGCTGGAAGAGTTTATTAAAAAAATCAAAACGTAAGTTTAAAAAAATTGAAGAAGGTCCATACAAAGAACAAATGATTGCCATCGATAAAAGATGGGCAGACATAGAGTATTGGAAAGCCTTAGGAGTGATGGTTGACCCTACGACTGCAGGATATTATTTAAATGCAGTTGATTTAAAATATAATGTAGATAAAGAGGTTGTTCGGCAAAAGGAAAATAGAAGAATTTATAACCACACATGGGTTAAAACATTCAAAGTAAGTATTTTGGTTATGATTTTTTGTTTGATGTTGGGTTATCCAATTTCTTACTTGTTATCAACGCTACCTTTAAAATACAGCAATCTTTTAATGATATGTGTGTTGCTACCCTTTTGGACATCATTACTTGTTCGAACAGTTGCATGGATGGTTATGCTTCAGCAAAAAGGTGTATTTAATAATTTACTAGTAATGTCTAATATTATTGCTGATGAGAACCGCTTTAAACTTATGTACAACGAAACAGCTACCATAATTGTTATGACGCAAATATTATTACCTTTTATGGTTTTGCCTCTATACAGTGTGATGAAAACAATTTCGCCAAATTATATGAGAGCAGCTTTAAACCTTGGGGCTTCTCCTTTACATGCATTTTGGAAGATCTATATGCCGAACTCTGTACCTGGAATTAGCGCGGGATGTATGCTGGTTTTTATACTCGCGATTGGATACTACATTACACCTGAGTTAGTTGGAGGTAAGGATGGACAAATGATAGGAAATTGGATTGCTTACCATTTAAAAACAACATTAAATTGGGGACTAAGCGCAGCCTTGGGAGCCATTCTTTTGGGAGTGCTGACAGTTTTATACTGGGTTTATAATAAATTAGTTGGAATAGAAAATATTAAATTAGGATAATTATGGCTTTACCATCATATACAACAACAGGACAAAGAGTAGGCTGGTATGCTTTTTTAACCTACTGTGGTTTGGTTTTTTTCTTTTTAATTGCACCTATTTTTGTAATTCTTCCTTTATCATTTAGCTCATCACCATTTTTTGAATTTACTAGAGAGTTTATGAATTTCGAACCAGAGGCTTGGACCCTTAGGTGGTATAGGCAAATGGTTGGTATCGCTAGTGTCGGAGACACAACGGTTGTGTCTAATAAATGGATGTTAGGAACTAGAAATAGTTTTATCATTGGAATTTCTGCTACATTCTTAGCAACCGCACTAGGAACCGTTGCTGCTTTAGGTTTAAGTAGACGCAATATGCCTTTTAAAGGAACTATTATGGCAATACTAATTTCTCCGATGATTGTTCCATTAATTATTACATCTGCAGGAATGTTTTTCTTTTATTCAAAAATTGGATTAACTCATACTTATCTAGGATTAATTCTTGCCCATACTGCTCTTGGAACACCCTTTGTAGTTATAACAGTTACAGCAACTTTAACTGGTTTCGATACTAATTTAATTAGAGCTTCACAAAGTTTAGGGGCCGACACAATGCGAACTTTCTTTAAAGTCATAATGCCTTTAATTCTTCCGGGTGTTATATCTGGAGCACTATTTGCTTTCATCACTTCTTTTGACGAGGTGGTAGTAGTTATGTTTGTTGGAAGTGTTGAGCAGATAACTATACCTAAACAAATGTGGGCTGGGTTACGACAAGAAATAAGCCCAGTAATTTTGTGCATGGCAACATGTTTGGTGGCATTATCAATTGCACTTTTAACCACAGTAGAATTATTAAGAAGAAGATCAGAAAGATTGCGTGGAATTAAGCTGCGTAACTAAGTTAATTATTAATCATACTATCTGCTAGCAAATTAATGAAAAAAATATTTTTATTAATAATTTCAATTTTGTCATTTCAAACTTTATCCTTAGCCGACAATATTCGTTATTTTCCGATTGAAGGAATGAAAATAGGAGACAGTGCTTTAGATTATTTTAGCGAAACCCAATTAGAAGATAATGAACAAGGTTGGCACAATTATAGTTATAAAGAATATTCAACTTCATTTGTGCCAGGAAAGGGTATTTATAACTGGTTTCTAGTAAGTTATAAAAATGATGACAGTAATTTTATAATAGAGGGGCTAGTTGGCGGATTAGAAAAAAGCAATTACGATATTAAAGAATGTAATAATAAGCTCGATGCTGTTGCTTTAAATATATCAAAGTTATTTAAAAACACCGCTCAAGAAGAAAAAAAATCCTATGCAATTACGCAAGATGCAGCGCAAACTTATCCTTTCACTGGAAAAAGTGTTGTAACAAGTTTGTCATTTAATTTTCTAGATGGGGCAAAAATAATTTTAGCGTGTTATAAAATGGATAAAGAATCTAAGGAAAATAAATCTTTTTTAAAATCTATTCTAAAACAAAATGATTCTTTTAGAATAGATGTTAGAAGCAGTGCATTTGTAAAACATTTAAAAAAAAACGAATAATAAAATTATGAAAAAAATTTTTGGATTTTTTATTTTAGGCTTATTTTTTTTTAGCTATGCTAACGCTGAAGAAAGAGAAAGTAAATTAGATAAATTATTTGAACAATTGAAAGATACTAAAGATCTGCCCTCTGCTCAAATAATAGAAAAAAAAATATGGGAAATTTGGTCGATCCACCCCTCTGATGATAGACGAGGATTTAGATTGACTGAGTTATTAACCCAAGGCTCTCGTTTAATGAATAGAGGAGAACTAAATAAGGCTTATGAACTTTTTACAAAAATAATAGCAACAGAACCTGATTGGTTTGAAGCATGGAATAAACGCGCAACTGTTCTTTATTTAATGAATCAATATCAATCTTCGTTAAATGATATTAAAATAACACTTACTCTTGAACCTAGGCATTTTGGTGCATTATCAGGACAAGCATTAAATTATATAGAGCTAAGACAATATGAAAAAGCAATTGAAAGCTATAGGGCAGCGCAAAAAATATATCCACTTTTATACTCTGCAACAAAAATGATACCAGAGCTTCAAGAACTGATTAATGATCAAGCTATATAATTTAAGTAGAAAAATTATTAATCAGAAACCAGGCCTACAGCCCATAAGGCTACAACAATGTATATAAAGACCATAATTTATATTATAATAATTTAATGAGTGAAAAAAAAGGTAAAATCCCAATACAACCTGTTAGCGGAACAAAAGTTCCAAGATTTGCTGGACCATCTACATTTGCAAGACTACCAGAAATGAGAGATGTTGAAAAATGTGATGTTGCAATTGTGGGGATACCTTTTGATGCGGGAACTAGTTATAGACCAGGAGCAAGGTTTGGGCCACAAAGTATAAGACAAGCTTCAAGACATCTTAGAACGAATTATCATCCAAATTACGATATTGAACCATTTAAAGTTCAACAAGTAGCTGATGCTGGAGATATTGTCTGCAATCCATTTAATATTAATGAAGCAATACAACAAATCGAGAAAGGTGCTTTAGATTTATTAAATAAAGTGGGTGGAATAATTAGTATGGGAGGTGACCACACCATTGCTTTTCCCTTGCTCAAAGCTATTAACAAAATAAATAACGGTCCAGTAGCTTTAGTTCATTTTGATGCTCATCTAGATACTTGGGATACTTATTTTGGAGCACCTTATACTCATGGAACACCTTTTAGAAGAGCACGAGAAGAAAATTTATTTTTAGATGATTCATCGATGCATGTAGGAATTCGAGGACCATTGTATAGTAGAGAAGATTTAAAAAATGATGCAGAATTTGGTTTTAAGATTATTCATTGTGATGAATTTCAAACAGAAGGAATAGATAAAATAGTTAAACGAATAAGAGACAGAGTAAAAAATAATCCTCTTTATTTATCCATTGATGTTGATGTTCTTGATCCTTCTCAGGCTCCAGGGACTGGAACACCCGAAGTTGCTGGTATGACAACTAGAGAAATGGTTAATGTTTTGCGTGGACTCTCAGGTTTAAATTTAGTTTCTGCTGATGTTGTAGAGGTATCACCAGCCTACGATCATGCTGAAATAACTTCTCTTGCAGCTGCTACAATAGTTTACGAATTGACAAATTTATTTGCAAAAAAAATTTCTTAATGTGTCATTTGTTCTTTAAGATCGATTAGCATCTTTAAACATTTTTTTAATTGATCAAAACTTACATACTCATCAATTGTGTGTGCTTGCTCAACTGAACCAGGACCACACACAACAGTGCTAATTCCGATTTCCTGAAATAAACCTGCTTCTGTTCCAAAAGAAACAACTTCTCTGGAATTGTCACCTGTTAAATTACAAATAAGATTTACAGCTTCAGAATCATTTTCTTTATTAAATCCAATAATCTCACCAATAATTTCTTTCTTAATATCTGCTTTTGAATAAACTTTTTTCATCTTCGGTAATAAAATATCTTTTACATAAGCGTCCATAGTTTTATTTACATACACTCCATCTTCTGGGACTACTGGTCTAAGCTCCCAATCAACCACACACTGGTCAGCAATAACATTTCTTGCTAGCCCTCCTTTTATTCTACCAATACCCAAAGTAGTGTACGGAGGCGTGAAAACAGAATTTTTTGGTTCTCTTTTTTTAAGTTCTTCTCTTATTTCTAAAAGTTTATTTATAAATCTTGTAGCATATTCAACTGCATTGACACCTTTATCAGGCGCAGATCCGTGACCAGCTAAGCCAGTAAAATAAGTGCTGTATTCATAACAACCTTTATGTGCTTGAACGGCTTTCATGTTTGTTGGCTCACCAACAATACAAACTGAACAATTAATATTACGTTTTTTTAGTTCCTTAATCATTACAGGAGCCCCTTGGCATGCAGTTTCTTCATCATAAGTAAAAGAAAAATGGATTGGTTTTTTTAAATTTTCAGAAGCAAAATAAGGAGCTAAAGCCAAGCTGCAAGCAATAAATCCTTTCATATCACAAGTTCCTCTACCATAAATTTTATTATTTTTTTCTTTAGAAACGAATGGATCTGAACTCCATTCCTTTGCAGACGCAGGAACCACATCAGTATGTCCCGACAAAATAATTCCACCTCCATTTACCTTGTCTTTTCCATTAACTGTTGAAAATAAATTAAATCTTTTCTTTACATCATCAGATGTTCTAAAAGAAGAAGCTCCAACTTTATTTAACTTTTTTTCGCAATATTCGATTAAAGCAAGATTTGATGTTCCTGATACAGTTTGGAATTTTATTAAATCTGATAAAATTTTCAAAGCTTCTGGAAAAGCTTTATCAATTATATTCTTTTGCATAGCCATTTATATAAAAAAATATTATACATGATTATTATGAAACAAGAAATAACATACGAAGATTATAATAAGGTAGAGATTAAAGTTGGCACAGTATTAAAGGTTTCAAAAAACGAAAAGGCTAGAAAACCATCTCTTGTTATAGAAGTAGATTTTGGGGAAAAAACAGGAATTAAGAAATCTTCTGCTCAAATAACTCATTATTATAATGAGGAAAATTTGGTTGGAAAACAAGTCATAGGAGTTTGTAATTTTCCTAAAAAAAATATTGCAGGAATAGTTTCAGAAGTTCTTATACTGGGAGCTATTGAAAAAGATGGAAAAGTAGTTTTAGTTCATCCATCTCAGCAAGTTGAAAATGGTTTAGAAATAGCATAAACCATTTGCATGTATCCTAGTTTACTACCTTTAATTTTCTTTTCTGTAGCTGCAGCATTTACTCCTGGACCTAACAATATTTTAGGGTCGTACTCAGGTTTTAATTTTGGAATTAAAAAATCTTTACCTTTAATTATGGGTGTTGCCTTTGGTTATACTTCTGTTGTCATTTTATCAGCAGCAGGATTGAATTTCATATTTAACGCATATCCTTACTTAAAAACTATTATTAAAATTCTTGGTTCTATTTTTTTAATTTATTTAGCTTACAAAATTGCCCTTTATAACGAACTACAAGAAAAAAAAATAAAAAATCCAGTTAAATTTTATGACACATTTATCTTTCAATTTGTTAATCCAAAAGGAGTTTTTGCGGCTATTACAGCTATCTCTCTTTTTGTTGAGCTAGGATCAAATTACTTATTTCATTCATCGATAGTAATTGGAGTATCTTTTTTTTGTGCAATAACTAGTATAACAAGTTGGTGTTTGTTGGGAAAATTTCTTAGACGTTTTTCAGAAAATAAGAAATTTATACAGGCTTTTAACTACACAATGTCCTTTTCTTTGGTTGTTTGTGTTATACTTATTTATTTAAAAATATGAAAATAAACAGCAATGATTCTTTTAAATCTCTAAAAAAAATAAAAATTGATAACAAAGTATATAAAATATTTAGTTTAAGAGAGGCTGAAAAAAATGGATTAGAAGGTATTTCAAAATTACCTAAATCATTAAAAGTTTTATTGGAAAATTTACTGCGTTTTGAAGATGGAAAAACTGTTAAAAAAGAGCAAATTTTATCAATCAAGTCTTTTTTAAATAAAAATAAAGCAAAAACTGAAATTGCCTTTAGACCAGCCAGGGTTCTTATGCAAGATTATACTGGGATACCTGCAGTTGCTGATCTTGCAGCTATGCGCGATGCTGTAAAATCAAAAAAAAAAGATCCAAAAAAAATAAATCCCTTGTCAACAGTTGATCTAGTTATTGATCATTCCGTAATGGTGGATGCATACGCTTCAAAAGACTCTTTCAAAAAAAATGTTGAAAAAGAATTTTCAAGAAATGGAGAACGCTACTCTTTTTTAAAATGGGGTCAAAAAGCATTTAATAACTTTAGAGTTGTTCCACCAGGGACTGGAATTTGTCACCAAGTTAATTTGGAATATTTATCAAAGGTTGTTTGGTCTTCTGACGATTTTGCTTACCCCGACACACTTGTAGGAACTGATAGTCACACGACTATGGTTAATGGTCTTTCAGTTCTTGGCTGGGGCGTTGGAGGAATAGAGGCTGAGGCAGCAATGTTAGGACAACCAATATCAATGCTTATCCCAGACGTTGTTGGTTTTAAATTAAAAAACAAACTTTCAGAGGGCACTACAGCCACCGATCTTGTTTTAACTATAGTTCAAATATTAAGAAAAGAGGGGGTGGTTGGAAAATTTGTCGAGTTTTATGGCAGTGGATTAAAAAATCTTTCTTTAGCAGATCGAGCAACCATTGCTAATATGGCTCCTGAATATGGTGCTACTTGTGGTTATTTTCCTATAGACGAAGAAACTTTAAAGTATTTGAAATTCTCTGGCAGAGATCAACATACAATTTCACTTGTTGAAAAATATTCAAAAGAGCAAGGACTTTGGGCAGATGATGATATTTCCTTTGAAAAAACTTTAGACCTAGATTTATCTGAAGTAGTTCCCAGCATCTCAGGCCCTAAACGTCCCCAAGATAAAGTATTACTATCCGAATCATCCAAATCTTTTATGAAATCCTTTAAAAAAAATATGAATAGGGAGAATGTAAAAGAAGAGACAGTCTCAGGTGAAAAGTTTAAATTAAAAGATGGAAATATTGTTATAGCCGCAATTACATCATGCACCAATACCTCAAATCCAAGTGTGCTTATAGGAGCAGGTTTGCTCGCAAAAAAAGCTGTTGAAAAAGGGTTGAAAGTAAAACCTTGGGTAAAAACTTCTTTGGCTCCAGGTTCTCAAGTAGTTACAGATTATCTTGAAAAAGCTGGTTTAAATAAATATTTAGATCAACTTGGTTTTCATTTAGTTGGTTATGGATGTACAACTTGTATAGGTAACTCAGGACCTTTAAAGGAAAATATTTCTCAAGCTATTCAAAAAGGAAATCTATATGCAGTTTCAGTTTTATCTGGAAATAGAAATTTTGAAGGAAGAATTAACCCTGATGTGAAAGCAAACTATCTAGCTTCGCCACCTTTAGTTGTTGCTTATGCACTAGCAGGGTCAATGAATTTTGATTTATATAACCAGCCTTTGGGAAAAGACGAGGATGGAAAAAATATCTTTTTAAAAGATATTTGGCCATCAAACAAAGAGATTGAAGAGTTAATTTTAACTTCAATAAATGCAGAAATGTTTTCTAAACGTTACTCAAAAGTTTCAGAAGGCTCAGATGATTGGAAAAAAATTAAAACTACTGAAAGTAGTATTTATAATTGGAATGATAGTTCAACCTATGTAAAAAAACCGCCATTTTTTGAAAAAATGTCTGATAGTCCTGAAGGTTTTAAAAAAATTGTTGATGCAAGACCATTAGTAATCTTAGGTGATATGGTAACTACAGATCATATCTCTCCAGCCGGTTCCATAAAAAAAGATAGTCCCACAGGTGATTATTTTATGAAACATCAAGTTCAGCAAAAAGATTTTAATTCATATGGAGCAAGAAGAGGTAATCATGAAGTTATGGTACGTGGAGCATTTGGAAATATAAGGATAAGAAATGAAATGGCTCCTGGAACCGAGGGAGGTCTCACCAAACTGTATCCCGAAGGAAAAATTATGAGTATTTACGAAGCAGCTATGGAATATAAAAAAAGAGGAAATGACCTAGTTGTAATTGCTGGTAAAGAATATGGAGCAGGATCTTCTAGGGATTGGGCGGCAAAAGGAACAAAATTACTCGGAGTAAAAGCTGTAATCGCAGAAAGTTTTGAAAGAATACATAGATCAAATTTAATTGGCATGGGAATACTTCCGCTTCAATTTAAAGATGGACTTAATAGAAATAAATTAAATCTCAAGGGTTCTGAGCTTATTACTATCATTAATATAGAAAAAGGTTTAACCCCAGGTCAAGATGTTGAATGCGAAATTAAGTTTGTAGATGGAGTTGCTAAAAAAATTAGTTTGCTTTCTAGAATTGATACAGCAAATGAGATTGAATATTATAAAAATGATGGAATATTAAAATACGTTTTAAGAAACATGCTATAATGAGAAATATTAAAGTAAGAGTTTATAAATCATCAGTTAAATTAAAAAAGGAAGAACAACTTGCTTGGAAAATTGCTGAAATTGCTTCTGATAAAGCTCCTTTAAATGAAAATGCTATCGATATGGTTATTAATAGGATTATCGATAATGCTTCAGTAGCAATAGCATCATTTCAAAGACGACCCGTTATTTCAGCAAGGGAAATGGCTCTAGCCCATCCAAGGGAAAATGGAGCAACAGTTTTCGGAATTAACCCAGATCAAAAATTTGATTGTGAGTGGGCAGCTTGGGCGAATGGAACAGCGGTTAGAGAATTAGATTTTCATGATACTTTTCTAGCAGCAGACTATAGCCATCCAGGCGATAATATCCCTCCGATTTTAGCAGTAGCTCAACAAAAAAACTTAAACGGCATGGATTTAATTAGAGGAATTATTACAGGATATGAAGTTCAGGTTAACCTTGTTAAGGGAATTTGTTTGCATGAACATAAAATTGATCACATAGCTCATTTAGGACCAAGTGTTGCTGCAGGAATAGGGTCTTCGTTAAAACTTGATACTGAAACTATTTACCAATCTATTCAACAGGCATTACACACAACAATTTCTACAAGACAATCAAGAAAAGGTGAAATTTCAAGTTGGAAAGCTTTTGCACCAGCTCATGCAGGAAAGTTAGCTGTCGAAGCAGTTGATAGAGCAATGAGAGGAGAAGGAGCGCCGAGTCCAATTTACGAAGGTGAAGACAGCGTAATAGCATATGTTCTTTCAGGACCCAAGGCAAAATATATTGTTCCTTTGCCAAAAGTTAATGAAGAAAAAAAAGCTATTTTAGAAACTTATACCAAAGAGCATTCAGCTGAATATCAATCTCAAGCACTGATAGATCTAGCAAGGAGTTTAAATAAAAAAATAAAGAGTATTTCAGATATTAAAAAAATAGAAATTTACACAAGTCATCATACGCACAATGTGATTGGAACTGGAGCGAATGATCCGCAAAAAATGGATCCAAAAGCAAGCAGAGAAACACTTGATCACTCTATTATGTATATTTTTGCAGTGGCCTTAGAGGACGGTAAGTGGCATCATATAGATTCTTATACTCCAGAAAGAGCCAATACCAAAAGTACTGTCGAGTTATGGAAAAAAATCAAAACATTTGAGGATAAAAAATGGACAAAAAAATATCATGATCCTAATCCAAATAAAAAATGCTTTGGGGGGAAAGTATTGATCAAGATGAAAAATGGATCAAAAATTATCGAAGAGATTAGTGTTGCAGATGCTCATCCTAATGGAAAAAATCCATTTAAAAGAAAAGATTATATCAAAAAATTTAAGACACTTACAAATGGCATTATTGAAACGAATGAATCGGAAAGATTTTTAAATGATGTTCAAAATTTAAAAAATTTAAACAAATCAGAACTTAAAAAACTAAACATAGAAGTAAAATCTGATCTTCAAAAAAATAGAGCTTCAAATAAAGGTATTTTTTAAAACCAAGAAGCAAAAGGTTCATTGATCGTAAGCACACCGTAATCCATTAAACCTCCAATAATTAATTGTACAGCCACCAATAAAATTACTGCTAGACCTACATATCCAACCCATTTGTGATCTTGAATAAACTTTGCAAAATATGTAGCTAATGCCCCAACCAAAATTACAGACAAAACTAAACCAAACAGTAATAGCAAGTAATGTTCTTTTGCTGCTCCAGCTACTCCCAAAACATTATCAAAACTTAAAGTAATATCCGCAATTAAAACTTTATAAACTCCACTCATGAAAGAAGGCTCTTTAGATTGTTTGGTTGGTGATTTTATTTTTTTTACTGTAAATAAATCTATTCTAAGTTCATTAACGATCCATAAAAGAAGCGCACCTCCAATTAACTTGATAAAAGCAAATTGAAGTAAAAAAGTTGCTGAAAAAGCAAAAATAACTCTGAAAATAAATGCGGCAAAAACTCCCCACATAATGATTTGCTTTCTATTTTTAGGAGCAAAATTCGCCGCAACCATTCCAATGATAATGGCGTTATCGGCAGCCATTACGATATCGATTAATACAATTTGAATAAATATTAGTGTTTCTTCTAGCACTTTTTATATTTTTCAATTCTATAAGCTAAATAATTGTATTGCAATTACTCATTCTTCATTGTGAAATAAGAAATTAATAAAATTATGGAGGGAATATGAAATTAATTAGAAATATTCTTGTAACATTAGCTGCGCTAATTTTTAGCGTAAATATTGCTAATGCTGGAGAAAAATGGGACATGGCTCTTGCTTATGGAGCTACAAATTTTCATTCAGCAAATGCAACAGAGTTCGCTAAAAATGTTACAGAAAAAAGTGGTGGAAAATTAACAATAGTCACTCACCCGGGTGGATCATTATATAAAGGAGGAGAAATATTTAGAGCTGTAAGAACTGGTCAAGCTCAAATAGGAGAAAGATTTATGTCTGCTCTCGGAAAAGAAGATCCATTATTGGAAGTAGACTCTCAGCCTTTCTTAGCATCGACCTATGGGGCGGCAATGAAACTTTATAAAGCTTCAAAACCAGAAATTGTAAAAGGTCTCGATAGCAAAGGTCTTGTATTTTTATATGCAGTGCCGTGGCCAGCTCAAGGTTTATACAGCAAGAAAGAAATTAACAGTGTAGCAGATTTAAAAGGTTTAAAATTTAGAGCATACAATTCTGCAACAATTAGAATTGCTGAATTAACTGGAATGGCACCAACAAAAATTGAAGCAGCTGAAATTAGCCAAGCATTTTCAACAGGTGCGGTCGAAAGTATGATTACTTCACCGACAACAGGAAAAAATTCAAAAATTTGGGAAAATGGAGTTGGTTACTTTTATGATATCGCAGCATGGTTTCCAAAAAATATGGTAATTGTAAATAAAGATGCTTGGAACAAATTAGATGCCGCTACACAAAAACTAGTGATGTCTGAAGCAGCGAAAGCAGAAAAAAAGGGATGGGGTTTATCTAAAAGAGGAAATAAAGATGATAAAAAAGCCCTTTCAGATGCTGGTATGAAAGTTGGAAAAGTTAATTCCGCATTAAAAAAACATTTTGAAGAAGTAGGGGCTACAATGTCTAAAGAATGGGCAGATAGAGCAGGGTCAAGAGGACAAGCTGTTCTAAAAGCTTACAGTGGTAGCAGTTACTAAATTTATTTAAATTAAAAAAAAAAGGCCGTATAATTAAGCGGCCTTTTTTTTATGTTTTGTAAAATAGATAATTATTTAAAAGTTATTTATAGGCTGTCAGGTGGTGCTGCAGCTTTTTTCCTTATATTGGTAGCAGCATTTATTCTTACAGGAATAGCTTCTAGAATTTTTGGTTTTTATATTCGTGGTTTAGCAGAATACTCTGGTTACTGTATGGCTGCATCCTCATTTCTTGCTTTAGCTTATACATTTGGAGAAAAGGGGCATATCAGGATTACTTTATTTCTAGAAAAATCTAATAAGAGTATTAGAAGATTTTTAGAATTGTGGTGCTTATTCGTAGCGACTTTTTTTTCCGGATTCTTATTTTTTTACTTTGTAAAAATGTTAATGATTTCTTTTAAGTTTCAAGAAAGAAGTGAAGGAGCGGACGAAATTTTGATTTGGATTCCTCAAGTTTCAGTAGCTTTGGGATCTACTATATTCTTTATTTGCGTATTACATAATTTTATTCTTTTAATCTTAAAAAAAAATAGTAGCTAATTATGCCTGAATTATTTTTAACAATTTTTTTCATTTCAATTTTATTGATTTTTTTAGGAACTGGAGTTTGGGTAGCTATTAGCATGGTAGGAGTCTCTGCAATTGGAATGTTACTTTTTACATCACGTCCTGTTGGTGATGCTATGGCAACTACAATATGGGGAACAAGTTCATCTTGGACATTGACGGCTCTACCTTTATTCGTATGGATGGGGGAAATATTGTTTAGGACTAAATTATCTGAGAATTTATTTAAAGGCTTAGCACCATGGATGTCTCGTCTCCCTGGAGGCTTAGTTCATGTCAATGTTGTTGGTTGTGCTTTATTTGCAGCAATATCTGGTTCATCAGCAGCCACCGTTGCTACCGTAGGCAAAATGTCTATTCCTGAATTAAGAAAAAGAAATTATCCTGAAAAATTACTGCTTGGTAGTTTAGCTGGATCGGGGACTTTAGGACTATTGATACCACCTTCCATTATATTAATTATTTATGGTGTTACAGTACAAGAATCTATCGCAAAGCTTTTTATCGCAGGAATTATTCCAGGAATTATGATTGCTATATTTTTTATGTTTTATGTTATTGGTTGGTCAATTCTAAATAAAAAAATAATGCCAAAAACTGATGAAAATTTTTCCTTTTCTCAAAAAATAAAAGATTCAGGACAATTAATTCCTGTAATTGTTTTAATATCGGCTGTAATAGGATCTATATATTTAGGAATAGCAACGGCTACAGAGGCAGCGTCATTAGGTGTGGTTGGAGCACTTATTTTATCATTTTTTCAAAAAAGTCTAAATAAAGAGACTTTTAAATTATCTTTATTAGGGGCAACAAAAACTTCATGTATGATTGCTTTTATTTTAGCCGGTTCATCATTTTTGTCTTTAGCCATGGGCTTTACTGGTCTTCCAAGAAACTTAGCAATTTGGATACAAGATATGAATTTATCACCTTATATTTTAATTTTAGTGCTAACAATTTTTTATATTATTTTAGGAATGTTTTTAGACGGAATTTCAGCAGTTGTATTAACCATGGCAATTATCGAACCAATGATAAGACAGGCTGGATTTGATATGATTTGGTTTGGAGTTTTTCTTGTAATTGTAGTGGAGATGGCCCAAATTACTCCACCAGTTGGTTTTAACTTATTTGTACTTCAGGGAATGGCCGGCAAAGATATGGGGTTTATTGCAAAAAGCGCTTTTCCATTATTTCTTTTAATGATTTTAGCTGTTGTAGTAATAATTATTTTCCCTGATATTGCCCTTTGGCTTCCAGAAAAGATGATACAACAAATTAAATAAAAGGATCGTAAGCCCATTGTAAAATGGCTTGCCTTTGTCTTTTTCTGCAATGGACATCTCCTTGATTACAATTCTTTTTAATTGCAGTCACATGTCTTGTAAAAGCTTTCCATCTTTTAATTTGAATTTCATCAATATTTGGTATCCGTCTCCCATTAGTGTATCTACAATACCATTGAAACCAACCTAAAGGATCTTCGCTGAAAATCCATCCTTTATCTAACCATTCTTTTCTGGTTAGACCCGCTTTAACTTTAAATCTATTTTTTTCTACATCAAAAGTTTTACTTAATTTAGCATTTTTAAACCAGGATTTTGGATATTCATTAATTTTTCCACCAAAATAAGAACCTCCGAACACACCAAGCTCTAGCATTTCTTTTGGCGAAAGCTGCGGTTTAAACAGCTTATAAAAGTCTTTAGATTTTAATTTTCTTTTTATTATAGTTTTCAAGTTAAATAAATTTTTTTAACTGATTTAATGGTTTTAATAAAATTCCAGATTTAATTAATCCATCTTTAATTTCTTTTGCTGTACTAACAGCACTTTTTCCATCACCATGCACACAAACGGAGTCAATTTTACAAGGAATTTGTTTTCCCGAGTAACAATTAAGTGCTTGCGTTTCAACCATTTTAATTACATGTTTTTTTGCAATTTCTGGATCAGTTATCATCGCATTATTTTTTTTTCTAGAAACTAGATTACCATCATCCTCATAATTTCTATCAGCAAAGATTTCAGCAGCAACTTTTAAATTAAGTTTTTTTCCAGCCTTCTCCATTTGTGATCCTGTTGGTACTAAAAATATTAAATCTTTATTAGTTTCAATAATTGATTCTGAAATTACTTTTGCTAAATCGTAGTTTTCGCAAGCCATATTATTTAATGCACCATGAGGTTTTATATGAGTAACTTTCATCCCCTTATTAATTGCTATATCAGACAAAATATTTATCTGATCTATAACCAATTTTTTTATTTCGTTTGTTGGCAAATTAAGTCTTTTTCTTCCAAAATTTTCAGGATCATTAAAAGAAGGGTGAGCGCCTATGCTGACACTATTTTTTTTTGAAATTTCGATAGTTTTTTCCATAGTTGGTTTATCCCCAGCATGATACCCACAGGCAATATTTGCAGAATTTACAATTTCCAGTAATAAAGGGTCATTTTCTGTTGAATGCAATTTTGAGCTTTCACCTAAATCACAATTAATGTTAATTTCCATATTTAAGTCCTTGGTTTATTTAATAAGGATTAAGAATTATTATATCAATTTATGTTCAAGAAACTAAATAATATTGGGGACTGCGGCATCGTTTGTGATTTTGGAGATGAAGTAAATCGCGCTGTAAATGCTAATGTTATTAAACTTTTTTACCATATTAAAGATGAGATTTCGAAAGGTAACTTACATGGAGTTTTAAACTATACACCTTCCTACAATAAATTAATTATAAATTTTGATCTTTCAAAAATAAATTCATCTAAAATTATTGATTTTTTAAAATCTGTTGATTTTTCTAAAATTAGTTTTTCTAAAAAAAATAAAAAATTAATAATTCCAATTTGTTATGATTTTGAGATGGATTTAGAAAATATGTGCAAAACATTAAAAATGAGCAAGGAAGAAATTATTAGTATTCATTTAAATACTGATTTTTTTGTTTATATGGTTGGTTTTATACCAGGACATCCTTTCATGGGGGACTTAGATCCAAAACTTTTTTTAAATCGTTTAAAAACACCTAGGGTTAAAATACCACCAGGTTCAATTGGTGTTGTTGAAAAATTTTGTAATATTTATCCTTACGAAAGCCCTGGTGGTTGGAATATTATAGGAAGAACTCCAACACAACTTTTTGATAAACAGAATGAAACTAATCCATGTCTTTTATCACCAGGAGACACAGTAAAATTTAAATCAATTTCAAAAGAGGAGTTTGAAAAGTTGGCGAATGAATAATTATTTTTTTAATGTTTTAAGATCTGGTATTAACACTACGTTTCAAGATAAAGGGCGTTTCCACCTACAGCATCTTGGTGTAACCCCAGGGGGATGTATGGACTTTAAATCTTTTTCAATAGCAAATGCTTTGGTTGGTAATTCTTTAGACGAAGGAGTTTTAGAATTTGCATATCAAGGTCCTTTGCTTAAATTAGAAAAAGGAGAAATAAAAATCGCAATTACCGGCAATGTTTATTTTCAAATAGTTAAATCAAATGGAGAAATACTAGATGGTGAATGTAATAGAACTTATTTTTTAAGAGAAGGGGATCAAATTGATATTTTAGCAACCAAACAATCTGCATATGGATATATGGCTATAGAAGGTGGATTTGAAATAAAATCTTTTTTTAAAAGTGTTTCAATTTTATCTAGGGCTCAAATTGGACCAAATGAAGGAAAAAAAATAAAAATAAATGAAATGATATTTTTTAAAAGACCTAGCAAAAATAAAAAAAATTATTCTGCAAAAGTTTTAAAGAATGTAAAAAATGTAATTAGAGTTTTAGAAGGGCCTCAATTTGATTATTTTTCAAAAGAAAGTCAAAAAGATTTTTTTTCCAAGGAATATAAAATTTCTAATTTAACAGACAGAATGGGTATGAGACTAGAGGGTTTGATTATAAAAAATATTAAAAATACAAATATAAGATCTGAAGGAATTACAAAAGGAGCCATCCAAGTTCCTGCTGATGGACAACCAATTGTACTTTTAACAGATTATCCTACAATTGGGGGGTACCCTAAGATAGCTAACGTTACATCAGTAGATTATGATTTATTAATTCAAAAAACACCTGGGGAAAAAATATTTTTTAGCCCAATTAAGTTGCACGAAGCTGAACAATTGTATAAAGAACATCTCAATAGTATTTCAGAAATCATAAAAAATATTAAAGAGATAAATTGACATTATTAAATAAAATTCCAGGTACAATTCTAGTAATTCTAGGAGCTATATGTTTAAGTTTTGGTGGATTAATCGTTAAATCTTTTGAAGGTGCCAATCTATGGCAAATTCTTTTTTGGAGACAAATATTTTTTTCAATCATTGTAGCTGTATATTTATTATTTGTTTATAAAAAAAACTTCCTTAAGTCTTTTTATACTTCTGGATTACCTGGACTTATTGCTGGAATGTTTTTAGGTATCGGATTTTCAGCTTATGTATTTGCTATGTATTATACTACTGTTGCAAATACACTTTTTATTATTTCAACAGAGACAATTTTTTTAGCGTTATTTGGCTATATTTTTTTAAAAGAAAAAATTAACTTAATAACTTTAATATCAATTATTATGGGTATGTCTGGCGTGCTTCTTATAATTGGGAGTTCTTTATCTATTCAGACCAGTGCTCAATTTTTAGGAAATATAGTTGCATTTATAATGCCAATTTCATTTGCAGTATTAATTGTAGTTGTTAGAAAATATCCAAAAGTTGATATGGTGCCGTCACAATTTATTGCAGGAATTTTTGCTGCTACAATTGGTTTTTTTATTGCTGGTAAATTGTCAATTTCATCTCATGATTTATTTTTGGGATTTTTGGCAGGAACTTTTCAAATAGGCTTTGGTTTTATAATGATAACGATTGGATCCAGAACTACTCCTGCCGCAGTTGTTGGTGTTTTAATGTTAACCGAAGCAGTATTGGGTCCGTTATGGGCTTGGCTTTTTATTAATGAGATACCACCCTTAAGTGTGATCGTAGGAGGAAGTATTATTATTTCCGCAATTTTATTTGAGTTTTTTTTAGGTTCAAAAAAAAAAGAATAGCTTTATTCATTTGACATTTATTAATATCTGACACAAACTAATGATAATAATACGGGAGAGACCAATTTAATTGGCGCCGAAGGAGCAACCACCCCGGAAACTCTCAGGCAAAAGGACCGTACATAATAACTCTGGAAAGAAGGCTTTGCCTCACCGAAGGAGTAAATCTCTCAGGTACCAGGACAGAGGGGGCTTATAAGAGTTATTATGGAAACACAAAAAACAGCATTATACGAATATCATAGAAGTCTCGGAGCAAAGTTTGTTCCGTTTGCTGGCTATGAAATGCCAGTGCAATATTCTTCAGGAATTGTAAATGAACATAAGCTAACCAGAAGCAGTGCAGGGATGTTTGATGTATCACACATGGGTCAATTATCAATAGAAGGAAGCAAAGAATTAGCAATTGAATTAGAAAAAATTATTCCTATAGATCTTTCTCAAATAAAACTTAATCAATCTAAATATTCTTTCCTTACCAATGAAGAGGGAGGAATCTACGATGATTTAATTGTAACTAAAGTTGAAAAAGGTTTTAATATTATTCTCAATGCTGCATGTAAAAATAACGATTTTAAAATAATTAGTGGTGCACTTAAAAATAAATTTAAAATAACTTTACATAAGAATTTATCACTTATTGCTCTGCAAGGGCCAAAATCATCACAAATATTAGAAAAAATAATTAGTGGAGTATCTTCTTTAAAATTTATGAATGGAAATAAATTTTCTTATAATGGTGAAGATGTTTATATTACTAGATCAGGTTATACAGGAGAAGATGGATTCGAAATTTCTATATCAAATAAATTAGCATTAGATCTTGCTAAAAAATTAATATCACAAAATGTACAACCAATTGGTTTAGGAGCCAGAGACACTTTAAGATTAGAAGCTGGACTTTGTCTTTATGGTCATGACATAAATAAATCTACAAACCCGATTGAGGCAAATCTTAAATGGGCAATATCTAAGAGAAGACGAGAAGAAGGTGGATTTGTAGGTTATGAAAAAATTAAATCAGATTTAAATGGAAGTCTAAGTAGGTTAAGAGTTGGTATTAAACCAGAAGGAAAAATTATAGCGAGAGAAGGAGTTAAAATTTTTTCTGATGATGATAATGAAATTGGATCCATTACAAGTGGCACTTTTGGTCCAAGCGTAAACAGACCTATTGCAATGGGTTATGTAAAATTAAATTTTTCGAAACCCGGAACAAAGGTCTTTTTGGAAGTTAGAGGAAAAAAGCACGAAGCTAAAATATCGGAACTTCCATTTTATAAAAAAAATTATGTGAGGTAAAAAATGAGTGAAAAAAAATATTCAAAGCAACACGAGTGGGTAACTATAGAAGGAGATATTGCGACTATCGGTATTACGACACACGCTGCTGAAATGCTAGGAGATGTTGTGTTCGTAGAGTTACCTGAAAAGGGAAAGAATGTTGAAAAAGAAGGACAGGCGGGAGTAGTAGAGTCTACAAAAGCTGCTAGTGATGTTTACACCCCGATAACTGGAGAAATTACTGATACAAATCAATCTATTGTAGATGATCCTGGTGCTGTAAATAAAGATCCAGAGGGCTCAGCTTGGTTTTTCAAAATTAAAATAAAAAATAAATCAGAATTAGATCAATTAATGAGTAAAGCTAATTACGATAAGTTTGCAAAGGAGAACCCAAATTAAATGTTAAAAAACGCCCAAAAAGATTTTATTCAAAGGCATATAGGACCTTCCAAAGAAGAACAGAAGGTTATGCTTAAAGAATTGGGTTATAATAACTTAGAAGAACTAATTGATAAAACAGTCCCAAAAAAAATTCTTTTAAAAGAAAATCTAAGTATTGGTGAACCTAATTCAGAGTATAAAGCACTTAGAAAATTAAGAGATATCTCTCAAAAAAATAAAATTTATTCAAGTTTTATTGGAATGGGGTATTACGGAAATTATACCCCATATGTAATACTAAGAAATATTTTAGAAAATCCAGGATGGTATACTTCTTATACTCCGTATCAACCAGAAGTGGCTCAAGGAAGATTGGAGATGCTTTTAAATTTTCAGCAGATGGTAATTGATTTTACAGGTATGGATATTGCAAATGCATCTCTTTTAGATGAGGGGACAGCAGCAGCCGAAGCCATGGGTTTAAGTTATAGAATTTGCAAAAAAGATACCAAAAAAGTCTTTGTCTCGAAAAACTGTCACCCTCAAACCATTGATGTGATTAAAACAAGGGCCGAACCATTAGGTTTAGAAATAACAGTAGGAGATGAAGATAAAGATATTAATGAGAATATTGTTTGTGGGATTATACAATACCCAGGAACTTTAGGAGATATAAAGGATCCTAGTGAAGCTATTAGCAAAATACATAAACAAAATGGAAAAGCAGTAATAGTTTGTGATTTATTAGCTCTCGCTAAAATTAAAACACCCGCCGAATTAGGAGCTGATATAGCTGTGGGGAGCACTCAACGATTTGGAATTCCAATGGGTTACGGAGGACCTCATGCCGCGTTTTTTGCTACTAAAGATGAGTACAAAAGGTCAATGCCAGGAAGAATAGTGGGTGTTTCAGTGGATAGGCATGGCAACAAAGCTTATAGATTGGCTCTACAAACAAGAGAACAACATATAAGAAGAGATAAAGCCACAAGCAATATTTGCACCGCCCAAGCTCTGCTCGCAATAGTTTCAGCTGCCTATGCTGTGTATCATGGTCCAAAAGGAATTAAAAAAATAGCCGATACTGTTTCACAACTTGCTAAAAGTTTTGCAGATAAAATAAAACAGTCTGGCTATGAACTTTACTCAGATTATTTTTTTGATACCGTTACTGTAAAAACACTAGATAAAACAGATAAGATTTATAAAAACGCACTTGATCAACAAATAAACATAAGAAAAGTTAACTCTGAGATGTTGGCTATTTCATTTGATGAAAGAAAAAATCTTTATAGAGCTAATCAGGTTTTAAAAATTTTTAACTGTTCAGAAACAATTAAGGAAACAACCAAGGAAACAACAAACAAAAGCTTATCTAATCTGCCAAAAAACTTATTAAGAACCTCAACATATTTAGATCATCCAGTTTTTAACAGTTACCATTCTGAAACCGCAATGCTTAGATATTTAAAAAAATTAGAGGACTCTGATATTGCATTGAATAGGTCAATGATAGCTTTAGGTTCATGCACGATGAAATTAAATTCAGTTTCTGAAATGATACCTGTAACATGGAAAGAATTTTCACATCCACATCCATATTCTCCTATTGAACAAATGGATGGTTACAGAGAGTTATTCACTGATTTAAAAAATTGGCTAAGAACAATAACAGGTTTTTCTGGTGTTTCTTTGCAACCAAATGCTGGAGCTCAAGGAGAATTTGCTGGCTTAATGGTAATTAGAAAGTTTCATGAAAAAAATGGTCAAAAAAAGAGAAATGTTTGTTTAATACCGAGCTCAGCCCATGGAACTAATCCAGCAAGCGCTCAAATGGCTGGTATGAAAGTTGTAGTTGTTAGTTGTGATGCGCTTGGTAATGTAGATTATGAAGATTTAAAGAAAAAGGCTGAAGAATATTCAGATACTTTGTCGGCACTAATGGTAACTTATCCATCAACCCATGGGGTTTTTGAAGAAAAAATAACGGATATTTGTGATTTAGTTCATAAACATGGCGGTCAAGTTTATATGGATGGAGCAAATCTAAATGCATTGGTTGGTATTGCGAAACCAGGAAATTTTGGTCCTGATGTTTGCCATATTAATTTACACAAAACATTCTGCATACCGCATGGTGGAGGCGGCCCAGGAATGGGTCCTATTGCCTGTAAAAAACATTTAGAAATTTATTTACCAAGTCATCCAGTAATTGATTGTGGCCCCCCCTCAGGGATAGGTGCAATTTCAGCGGCTCCCTGGGGAAGTTCAAGCATACTTTCCATATCTTGGATGTATATTAAAATGATGGGATCTGAGGGTTTAAAATTGGCTACGCAAAATGCAATTTTAAATGCTAATTATATAGCACACAAACTTAAAGATCATTTCCCAATCTTGTATAAAGGAAAAAATGGAAATGTAGCTCACGAATGCATAATTGATATTAGAAAAATTAAAAGCGAAACAGGTGTAACAGAGGAAGATATCGCAAAAAGATTGATCGATTTTGGTTTTCATGCGCCTACAATGTCTTGGCCTGTTCCTGGAACTATAATGATAGAACCAACAGAAAGTGAAAGTTTGTCAGAAATTAATAGATTTTGTGAAGCCTTTATAAAAATTAAGGAAGAAATTAATAAAGTTAAGAACGGACAATTTGATAAAATTGATAATCCATTAAAAAAAGCTCCTCACACACATTTAGAACTAACAGCAAATGAATGGAATCATAAGTATGATAGAGAAACTGCAGCTTATCCTTCTGCGACTTTAAAATCTTATAAGTACTGGCCACCAGTTGCTAGAGTAGATAACGTTTATGGAGATAAAAACCTTTTCTGCTCTTGTCCTTCAATGGATGAGTATAAAGAGACTGCAGCATAAAAAAATTATATGAAAATTGCTGTTATAGGTTCAGGAATTTCTGGGCTAAGCGCTGCCCATTTTTTGTCTAAGAAACATAAAGTTGATTTATTTGAAAAAAATGATCATTTTGGCGGACATTCTTATACAGTAGAAGTTCCAGATAATTCTAATAATAAAATTTCAATAGATTTAGGATTTATTGTGTTTAATAAAATTAACTATCCTAATCTTGTTAAATTATTCGAAAAACTTAAGGTTAATTATGAAAAAAGTAATATGTCTTTTTCAGTTTCAGTAAAAAATTCAAATATTGAATATTCTGGCACAGGTATGAAGGGTTTGTTTGCTAATAAATATAATATTTTAAATATAAATTTTTTAAGAATGGTTAAAGATATATTTTTTTTTTATAACATGGCTGATAAAATGGATAAGCAAAATGTTATCAACCAAACACTTGGTGAATTTTTAAAATCTAAAAATGTTTCAAATTATTTTGTTAAGTTTCATATAATACCCATGGTTTCAGCAATATGGTCTATGTCAAACGAAGCAGTATATGAAATGCCCATGCCATTATTTATAAATTTTTTTCAAAACCATGGTCTTTTCAAAATAAAAAATAGACCACAATGGTATACTGTATCCGGGAGAAGCAAAACTTATGTAAATAAAATTTTAAATACTATTAACGGGGAATATTTTAAAAACTATAAAATAAAAAAAGTTTTAAGAAACAAAAATGGAATTAGATTATATTATGGTTCTTCTAGTGAGTATTTTGATTACGACAATATAGTTTTTGCTGTTCATGCAAATGAAGCATTAGAAATGATTAATGAGCCTTCAAATAATGAAAAAGAAATATTAAAAAATTTTCAATATATAAAAAATATTGGATATCTTCATAATGATGATCATTTTATGCCAGATAGAAAAAATATTTGGTCCAGTTGGAATTCAATTCTTGATAAAAATGACCCAAAAAGAAATTGTGTCACATATTGGTTGAATAAATTACAGAATTTAAAAACGAAAAAAAATTATTTTTTTACACTAAATCCATTTACTTCTCTAGATCAAAGAAAGATTATTAAAAAAGTTGAGTTTGCTCACCCCTTGTTTGACAACAAAACAATAAATGCACAAAAGCGTTTGTCAGAAATTCAAGGGGTTAATCATAGTTGGTTTTGTGGGAGTTATTTTGGCTATGGATTTCATGAAGATGGCTTAAATTCAGGAATAGATGTTTCAAGCAAATTATGAAATCTTTTAATTCTTGCATATACTCAGGTTTTGTAACTCATAGAAGGTTTAAACCTAAAAGAAATTTTTTCAAATATAAAACTTTCTCATTACTAATTGATTTATGTGAAATAGAAAGTTTAGCAAAAGAAGTAAAATATTTTTCTTATAATAAATTTAATATCTTAAGTTTTTACGATAAAGACCATGGATTAAGAGATGGTAGCTCCTTAATTAAGTGGGCAAAAAATTTACTTGCTAAGGCTAACATAAGTACGGGTTCAGGAAAAATTAAATTACTTTGTTATCCTCGTTTTTTTGGATACGTATTTAATCCGCTTAGCATTTTTTATTGTTATGACGACAATTTACAGTTAAAGGCAATTCTTTATGAAGTAAAAAATACATTTAATGAGCAACATACCTATGTGTTTTCTGCCACACCAACCTCTAACTTAATTTTACATAAGTGTGATAAAAAATTTTATGTATCACCCTTCATGGAAATGAAAACATTTTACAACTTTAGATTGTTAAAACCTGGAAAAATTTTAAATATTTTTATAAAACAAGGGGACCGAGAAGGTGTTTTGCTTACCGCATGTCAATTTGGAAAAAAGATAGAAATGAGTAGTAAAAACTTATTGCTTCAATTTTTTAAACATCCACTTATGTCATTTAAAGTTATATCAGCGATACATTTTGAAGCATTACGATTGTGGCTCAAAGGAGTTAAACATGTTAGGAGAAAAATAAAAATTAAAAATAATTTTTCCATAGAAAATAAATGAACAAAATTTTAAATTATATTTCTGATAGGTTTGTTTTTTGGAATTTAAGAAAAATTTCAAGCGGATATCTTATGCTGATAGATTCAAAAGAGAAAAACTATTCTTTTGGCGACAACAAAAGTTCTCTAAAAGCTAAAATTAAAATTAACGACCCAAGCTTCTGTTACAATATACTAAGAAAAGGTAGCAGCGGATTAGGAGAAAGTTATATTAAAGGAGAGTTTGAAACAGAAGATTTAACTTCTCTAATAGAATTAAGTGCTAAAAATATTAAAACTACTCATAGATTTTCTGGTTTTTTTGAGTTTTCGCTATTGAAAAAATTTTTAAAGAAAAATGTATATAAAAATACAAAAATAAGAAGTCAAAAAAATATATCTCTACATTACGATTTAGGAAACGATTTTTTTTCAACTTGGTTAGATAAAACACTTACTTACTCTTGTGGAATATTTAATTCATCACAAGAAACTTTAGAGCAAGCACAAATCAATAAATACAATAGATTAATTGGAATGGTAAAACCAAATAAAGGTGATAAAATTTTAGAAATAGGTTGTGGTTGGGGAGGTTTTGCTGAACATATAGCAAAAAATTATGACATTAAACTTGATTGCATAACTATTTCAAAGAAACAATTTTCATTCACAAAAGAAAGGATCAGAAGGCAAGGTTTAAATCATAAAGTTAATGTAAAAATGATGGATTACAGAGATTTAAAAAATAAATATGACATTATAGTTTCTATTGAGATGATAGAAGCTGTAGGTGAAGAATATTTAAAAAAATATTTTAATATTATAAAAGAAAATTTATCCCCAGGGGGAAGAGGTGCAATTCAAGCTATTATTATTAAAGATGAATTATATAATCGATATAGAACAAGAGAAGATTTTATACAGAAACATATTTTTCCAGGTGGGTTTTTACCTTCTTTTAAATCATTAAACAAACTATCAAATAATTCGGGTTTAAAAATTGATAGATATCATTTATATGGATCGCATTACTCTAGTACTTTACAAAAATGGAGAGAAAGTTTTTTAAATTCTTGGGATTCTATATCTAAACAAGGTTTTGATTTAAGTTTTAAAAAAATGTGGGATTTTTACTTTTCTTACTGCGACGCAGGATTTAAGTCAAAAAATATTGATTTAATCCAGTTTTCACTTTGTAACAAATGAGAATATTTACTTTATTTATTTTAACTTTATTATTAAATAATTGTTCGGGGCAAAATATGAAACCAATAGATTTTAAAGACCAAAAACCTAGATTAATTATCGAGGATTATTTATCAGGACACGTTAAAGCTTGGGGGCTTTTACAAAATAGATCTGGTAAAGTTACAAGACAATTTTCGGCTGATCTCAATGGCCAATGGGACGGTAAACAATTAATCTTAAATGAAAAATTTAACTGGTCTGATGGCGAAGTTCAAAAAAGACAATGGAAAATAATAAAACTTGATGAACATAATTACGAAGGCACAGCAGATGATGTGGTTGGCAAAGCAAAAGGGCAGTCTTATGGCCCAGCATTTAAGTTTGAGTACGTTTTGTTAGTTCCTGTAAAAGGAAAAGAAATAAAAATCACATTTGATGATTGGATCTTCAAACAAGATGATAAGGTTGCAATTAACAGAGCTGTTATGACTAAGTTTGGAATAAAAGTTGCAGAGTTAACTGTATTTTTTCAAAAAGATTAATACTTAATTGTTTTCATTCCCTTTTTTACTAAAATAAAATACAACCAATTTGGCATAATTTTTAGTAGCTTCATTATCATTGTAAAAAATATTGGAAAATGAATTTCGAAGGAATTTTTTTTAGTTAAACCTATAAACATTTTTTCTGCAGCAAATTCAGGAGATTTAATCAATGGCATTGGAAATTTATTTTTATCTGTCATAGGAGTTTTTATAAAGCCAGGACTTATCAAAGAAACTCTAACATTAAACCTTTTAAAATCGAAATATAAACTTTCTGCTAAGCTAGTTAAAGCAGCTTTTGAAGCACAATAGCCAGAAGCAGCCGGCAAACCTCTGTATCCTGCTACAGATGAAACTATAGATATATGGCCGCTTTGTTTTTTTTTAAAGTAATCACTAACAGACATAATAGTATTTAAAGTTCCAAAAAAATTTGTTTCCATTATTTCTCTTATCTTTTCTGAGTTTAAATTTTTCTCTGCTTCCGGATCATGAATACCTGTACAAAAAACACAAATGTCTATTTCTTTAAATTCAGTTATAATTTTTTGAAAAATTTCTTTTGCTTTACCTTCTTGTTTAACATCAAGGGGAAAACTAAAGATATTAGAATTTTGCTTACTCAATTCTTTTAATAAATTTTCTCTTCTTGCAGATGCGGCAACTTGCCAACCTTCCTTAGCAAATTTTATTGCTAATGCTTTACCTATTCCACTACTGGCTCCTGTAATCCATATTTTTTTTGGCATAACTTAATTTAAACTCTTTTAACAAAAATGTAATAGCAAAAGTGCGACAAGATGTATGTAGATTTAGAATGAATCTAAACTATATATCAGCCATGTTTCCTTATAATGATGACGAAAATGCCTGGATTAGCGGCAGCTTATTACATAAAAAAATGCCTCTAAAGCATAACTTAGCTTACAGTTTAATTTTTGCTTTATTTGCAGCATTACTATCAGCAACAGTTCCAGCTTTAATATATTATTTTATTTCAAACTAATCATAATTTTTTTATGAAAAAGTATTTAATATTTGGTGCAACAGGTGCTATCGGATCAAGTTTAGCAAATCAATTATATAAAAAAAATTTTGACTGTCATTTAGTAGGCAGGAATGAAGAAGAGTTGAAACAAATATCAAGTAAGCTAAGTTACACTTTTACTGTTTGTGATGTTTTACAATTAGATTTTACCAAAAAACTAACAAGCGATTTATCTAACACTGAGGTTTTAGGAATTGCATATTGCGTAGGTTCAATTGATTTAAAGCCTTTTAAACTTACCAAGGCTAGCGATTTTGTTTCTAGTTATGTTTTAAATTTAGTCTCTGTAACAGACGTAATTAGATCTTTACAAGATAATTTAAAAAAAAATAATGCATCAATAGTACTATTTTCAACCGCAGCGGCTAAAAAAGGTTTCATGAATCACAGTATTATTTCTGCAGCAAAAGCTGGAGTAGAAGGTCTTACAGTTGCACTAGCTGCCGAACTAGCTCCTAACATAAGAGTTAATTGTATTGCACCAAGTTTAACCAAATCTAAGATTGCAAAAAATGTAATTAAAAATTCCAAGATGGAAGAGGCTATTGCAAAATTACACCCTTTAAAAAGAATTGGAGAAGCGTCAGACTCGGCATACCTAGCATCTTTTCTTTTATCAAAAGAAAGCTCATGGATAACTGGTCAAGTAATAGGAGTTGATGGAGGAAGGGCATCGATAGCTTAAATATGTTTTCGAAGAAACAAATAAGTTTAAAAGCTTGGATAAAACAAAAATGGCGTACCAAATCAGGAAAAAAGTCCTCTATAACAGGCGAGCGCTATTTACCAGAGAAAGCTATAAAAGCACTTTCTAATTTTGAATATAGGCTTACTACAAAGGCAAAACGTAAAGCTACTAAAAAAAATAAACAATTTTCTAAACAACCAAGATATATTGCTGATAAGGTAAGACAGTATAGAAATGAATGGAAAATTGACAATAAAATTAAATATAGTAATTATACTAAACCGGTTTTAAGAAAGAGGTTATTTGAAGAAATTAAAGCTACCGCAACTCACGGGACAAAAGCAGGACAATGGTCAGCCAGAAAAGCTCAACTGCTTGCAAAAAAATATAAAGCATTCGGAGGAGGATATTATTAATGTCATTACCTAAAAAAATTATTTCACTATTAATATTTATAGTTCTTGCTTTTGGAGCATCGGCTTGGGGAAGTTTAGTAACAAATCTTTATAAAGAACCTTGGTACTCTACAATAGTAAAACCCTCATTTAATCCTCCAGAATGGGTTTTTGCTCCTGTGTGGATTACTTTATATATAGCGATGTCTGTAGCTATATGGTTAATTTGGATTAATCCAAAGAGAGTTGAAAAAATTATATATATATACTTTATACATTTACTCATAAATGGAAGCTGGAGCATATTTTTTTTCGGACTTCACTTGATACTTGTATCTTTAATAATAATCGCAATTATTATTTTTTTTGTGATTTGGTTAATGAAACTATATTATCCAATAAATAAAATTAGTTCATTTTTAATGATACCTTACTTAGCATGGCTAATTTATGCATTTGTTTTAAATTTCTACATTTTTATACTTAACTAAGTTGTGATATATTTCCTTTAAAAGGGGATTCATGGATGATGTTGTTGTAGTTGGAGGAGGAATAATTGGAGTCTCCACTGCATATTTTTTGTCAAAAGAGGGAAGAAAAGTCAGAGTTATTGAAAGAGATCCTGCTTACAAAAAAGCATCTTTTCCTTTGTCTTTAGGCGGTTTTAGAAGACAATTTTTTCAGAAAGAAAATATTAACCTAGGAAAATTTGCTTTAGAGTTTATATCTAATATTCCAAATACTTTAAAAACAAAAAACAACCCTAATCCAACAGCAAGTATCGTGCCAAATGGTTATTTATTATTATTTGGACCAGAGCATGCGCAAGAACAATACGAAGCACTCAAAAATCATAAAGCATGTGACGCTGGTACTAAAAATATTCCCGCAAGTAAGTTAAAAGATATTTTTAGCTGGATAAATCCTGAAGGACTAGAAACAGCAACTTATACAGATAATAAGATTGAAGGGTGGATAGATCCTCACATGTTTCATAATGCTTTAAAAAATAAAGCTATTGAATTAGGCGCAATTTTTGAAAAAGGAGATATTAAAAAAATTAGTGATATTAAAGCTAAAACTATTGTATCAGCTGCAGGATGTTGGACAAATGAATTGCTTGAGGATATTCCAGTAGCGCCTCAAAAACATACTGTGTTTAGGGTAAAGTGCCCAAAACATTACCCAGAGATGCCATTAACAGGTGATCTTTTATCAGGAGTATATTGGAGGCCTGAGGGAAAAGAATATCTTGCAGGGTCCCCAAATTCTAAGTTTAATTGCCCAGATTTAGAACCAGAGTGGGATGATTTTGAAAATCTTGTGTGGCCCGCGCTAGCAAATAGAGTTCCTGAATTTGAAAAATTAAAATTAACTGGTGGATGGGCAGGGTATTATGATTGTAATACATTAGACAACAATGCAATCGTGGGAAAGCATCCAAAATATGAAAATGTATTTTTAGCTACAGGATTTACTGGTAGAGGTTTAATGCAATCGCCAGGAATTGGTAGAGGGTTAACAGAACTTATCACTACTGGAAAATATCAAACTATAGATTTATCTTGTTTTGGATTAGATCGAATCTTTACTAAACAAAAAAGAACAGAACCTTACGTTTTATAAAATTATTTTTTTGGAAGAGTGGCGTTTAAAACGAATGCCAAAAGTCCCGCAGGGATTAAGCCTGTAGTTAACAATAATTTTAATTTAATTCCAAAATCTGGTATGTGGGCTACAAATTCAGGAAAAGCATATAGACCTATTCCAAAAGACAGTGATAGGGCCAATATTAAAATATTTCTTTGATTCATTTCAGTTTTAGAAATTAATTTAATTCCAGCTCCAGCAATTAATCCGAACATGATGATGGCTGCTCCACCGATTACCGAGTCTGGCATTGCAGCAATTATTCCACCTAATTTAGGAAATAAACCTAATAAAATTAAAATTACACCAGCGACTGTTCCTACATGTCTACTAATCACACCTGTAAAAGCAACTAGACCTGCATTTTGAGAATAAGAAGTATTAGGCATAGCATTAAAAATTGAAGCAAATGCTGTACCAACTCCGTCAGCCATTATACCACCAGAAAGTTCTTTATCAGTTGCCTCTCTGTTTGCGCCGCCCATAGTGGTAGCACTAATGTCCCCAATAGTTTCAATTGTCGTTACGATCGACATAAACAACATTAGTATCACTGCACCCCAAACAAAATCTATTCCATATTGAAATGGCATTGGGAAAGCAAACCAGCCAGCTGCCTCTATTTTTCCCCATCTAATTTCACCTAGTAAAGCCGCCATTACGAAACCAGCTATTATTCCAATTAAAATAGAAGCTGAAGATACCATTCCTTTTCCTCTTATGTTGCAAACAAGAGCAACCACCAAAACAGTACCAGCTATAAGTAGATGCTCCCAATTAGCAAAAATTTCTGGTTTGTTATTCATTAACCAAACTCCACCACCAGCATATTTAAAACCAACTTTAAGCAGACTGATTCCAATCATTAGCACCACTATTCCCGTTACTAATGGAGGAAACATATGTCTAATTGGTTTTAACATTTTACCAATCCAAATTTGGAAAATTCCTCCGATAAAAGCTGCTGTAAATATTGCACCTAGGCCAAAAGCTTTAAAAGGTAGCATTATTGGAATAAAAGCAAAACTTGTTCCTTGAATAATTGGAAGTCTAGAGCCTACATTTTTATAACCAACTGTTTGTATTATTGTTGCTACACCTGCAGCAAATAAGGCCATTTGAATTAAAAAAATCTTTTCAGCAGTTGTTACTCCGAAAACACCTGCAACAATTAATGGGACAGTAATGTTACCAGCAAACATTGCAAACACGTGCTGGATACCCAAAGGTATAGATTGGTTTAGTGGTAGCTTTTTATTTGCTCCACTTCCTCCTCCAGATTTTCTTCTTGATCTTGCCATTCAATCCCTCTTTAAACTAAAAGCCTATTAAAATAGGGGATGTAGGTCAAACGAAATTATGCTCTAGTTTCTTTAACAACTTCAGCTTCTTTAGTCTCTTTTTCAGTCGAAACCTCTGTTTTAAACTGATTTGATATTTTCTGAACTTCGACAGCCGACACTTTATATTCTGCACACATTGTTTCTTCATCTTTTCCATGACCAGTTACCATATTCACCATGTGCTCTGGAAAGTGGAAAGTAGTAAAAACAATGCCTTCTTTTACTCTATCAGTAACTACAACTTTTAAAGAAACTTCTCCTCTACCAGAATAAAGTCGTGCAATATTACCGGTATTTAATTCTCTCTGTTTTGCATCTCTAGGGTTAATCTCCAAAACATCTTCATCTACGATTTTAATATTCTTAGTTCTTCTTGTCATTGTAGCTGCGTTGTAGTGTTGTAATACTCTGCTAGTGGTAAGTATCAATGGATAATCTTTTTTGTTTTCCTCTAATTCAGCGCTTTCTTTAAAGTCAAAATATTTAATTCTACCTTTTCCTAATTTAAATTCTTTTTCATGCAAAATTTTTGTATCTGTTCCATCTTCTTTTACTGGCCATTGTAAACCTAATTTTCCTAATCTTTCTCGTGTTATTCCTTTAAAGAAAGGAACTACATCAGCAATTTCAGCTAATACTTGGTCAGCATCATATGTTGGTTGATTATATCCAAGTTTTTGCATCATATCTGTAACTATAACTCCGTCAGGTTTTGTTCCTGGAAGAGGTTTTGCTGCTCTATTAACTCTTTGAACTCTTCTTTCGGTGTTTGTAAAAGTACCGTCTTTTTCTAAAAAAGTTGTACCAGGCAGAACCACATCAGCATGCTTGGCAGTTTCACTTAAAAATATTTCTTGAACTACTAATAGATCTAAAGCATTCATTGCTTTTGCAACGTGTGCACTATTTGGATCTGTTTGTACAACGTCTTCTCCGATAATCCACACAGCTTTTACTTCTTTATTTATTGCAGCATCAAAAATTTGTGGGATTTTTAATCCTGCTTTTGTTGGATGAACAACTCCATATTTTTCCGTATAAAAATTTTGGATCTTTTCATCTGCAACAGGGAAATATCCTGCACCTTGATGTGGTTGGCAACCCATATCAGCTGCACCTTGAACATTATTTTGTCCTCTTAGAGGATTAACCCCAACACCTTTTCTTCCAATATTTCCAGTTATCATAGCAAGATCGGCAATTAGCATTACAGTTTTTGAACCTTGTTCATGTTCGGTAACTCCAAGACCATGAAACTCCATAGAGTTTCCTGCAGTTGCGTAAGCAATAGCTGCTTCCTTAACTTGTTGTTTATCTACACCAGCAACTTTAGCTAATTGATCAATATTTAATTTTTTAATTCCTTTAAGAAAGTTTTCAAAACCTTCAGTTCTACTTAAAATAAAATCTTCTTTTTGTAATTTAGATTCAATTATAAAATACAGCATCATATTTAAAACGGCCACATTAGTTCCAGGTCTTAATCTAATGTGATAGTCCGCCATTCTTGCTAAATCAGTTGTTACAGGGTCTAAAACTATTAGTTTTTTGCCTTTCATCACTTGCTGTTTAATTTTTGCACCTGTTACAGGATGAGCATTTGTTGGGTTTGCTCCAATAACTAAAAATAAGTCTGCATGATAAATATCTTCTGTAGAATTTGTAGCTGCTCCAGTCCCGTAAGTCTGTTGTAACCCCCAAGCCGTTGGTGAATGACAAATTCTAGCACAGCAATCAATATTATTTGTTCCTATTGCTGCTCTAATCATTTTTTGAAAAACATAATTTTCTTCATTTGTACATCTCGCAGATGAAATTCCCGCAACAGCGTCAGGTCCGTTTTCTTTTACTATTTTTTGTAATTTATTTTTTATGTAATCATAAGCCTCGTCCCAGGATGCTTTCTCAAATTTTCCATTTCTCTTTATTAATGGATTTCTCAATCTGTCTGGATGATCATAAAAACCAAAAGCATATCTACCCTTCAAACAAGTATGACCGGCATTTACTTCAGTTTCTTTTGGAGTATCAATAGAAACTACTTTTCCATCTTTAATAGATGCTTCTAAGTTGCAGCCAACTCCACAATAAGAACATGTAGTTCTAACTTTTTCATCGTAGTCTGCTGATTTAGATGCAAAAACATCTGATATCGCGTCAGTAGGACAAGTATGAGCACATGCTCCGCATGATACACATGATGAATCCCCAAATAGCATATCATTGTCAGTTGTGATTTTTGATTCAAAGCCTCTTCCGCTCATAGTTAAAACAAAAGATCCTTGAATTTCATCACATGCCCTTACACAACGTCCACAATTAATACAGTTATCTAAATTCATTCGCATATAAGCATGCGATGTATCTTTTGGAGTTCCTTTATTTTGTTTAGGCTTATTATACCTGTGTTCATTAATACCTAAATCGTTCGCTACTGTTTGCAATTCACAATTATTATTTACCTCACAAGTTGAACATGTCATAGGGTGATCAGTTAGAACTAGTTCAACAATATTTTTTCTTAATTTTTTTAAATCATCATTGCTTGTAATTATGTATGAATCTTCTGTAACTGGAGTATGACAAGACGCAACTGTTTTTGTTGGACCATCTTTTTTAAGAGCTACATCTACAGAACAGACCCTACAGGCACCATAGGGTGCTAAGTTTGGATCGTCACATAAGCTAGGAATTTCCTTTTCACCAACATGTTCTCTAACAAATTTTAAAACCGAAGTATGTTCAGGTTTAATTTGATGAGCTACTCCATCAATATATGCTACCTTTTGGCTTTTTCCATTTGTTCCATTTTTACCGTTTTTCATAAATCCCCTAAGCGTCTTGTTTTATATCATCTTTAAATTCGTGGGTAAAATATTTTAGTATGTTGCTAATTGGCACTGGAATTGCACCACATAATGCACATAAGCAACCTTTTTTCATAGTTACCAACAATTCATTTAAAAGTTTCATTGGAATTTTATTAGATTTATTTAATGCTTGGTCAAACATTTCCTTGCCACGGTACGATCCTAATCTTCCAGGAAAACATTTTCCACACGATTCATCTGAGCTAAATTTAAATAAATGATGAATATATTTAACCATACTGAAATTTTCAGGAATACTAACTACGCTACCATGTCCTAACATAAAGCCCGCTTTAGTATATTCTTGAAAGTCTAAATTTAATTTTTCCACTTCTTTTATTGGAATAACGCCACCTAATGGCCCACCAACTTGAAGAGCTTTTACAGGCTGAACAAACCCTCCACCAATTTCATAAATTATTTTTTTCATGGGTGTTCCCATATCGATTTCATAAACACCTGGTTTTTTAAATAAACTATCTAAGCAAACAAGTTTTGTTCCAGCTGATTTTGTATTTCCTACAGAGGAAAAAGCTTTGGCTCCAAATTTCAATATACAAGGTATGGCTGCTAATGTTTCAACATTATTTACAACAGTAGGTTTTTTATATAAGCCCTCTACTACTGGAAAAGGAGGTCTTACGTCAACCTCTGCTCTTCTTCCTTCTATTGATGCTATCAGAGCAGATTCTTCTCCACAAATATAAGCTCCCTGGCCAATACAAATTGTCATGTCGCAAGAAAAGTTAGTACCTAAAATATTTTTTCCTAAAAGATTTTCTTTTTTAAGTTCGTTGATAGCTCCATTGATTATTTCTATAGATTTTGGATATTCTCCCCTTATATATAAAACTCCTTCATCACTTCCTATAATATACGCACAAACTAACATACCAAAGATTACTTTTAATGGCTGCTCTTCCAAAAGATATCTATCTGAGAAAGCTCCAGAATCACCTTCGTCTGCATTACATACAACATATTTTTTCTCAACTTTTTGTTGACTACAAAAATTCCATTTCATTCCTGTAGGAAATCCCGCTCCACCTCTTCCACATAAATTGGAGTCAGTAACTGTTTTTAAGGTTTCCTTTTTGTCTTTTTTTAAAACCTCAGAAAATAATTTTTTAAAATTCTCAATTGACAACAGATCATCACCCATCAAAATAGTTTTAGTTGCGAAACTTTTGGAGTGCATTTTTTTTGAATCTATTTTATTCCCCTTAATAATTTCATCAATTTGATCAATATCTTTGCCAGCGTAATTATAGCCATTGTAATGAAAAGCGCCTGTTTCATAGCAATGTCCCAAACAAAACATCATTCCAATTTTGTCTCTACCTAGTTTGTTTGAAAGTTTTTCTCTAATTTTACCCTGAGTTCCTGCACACATGCATGCGCTACCATTACATATCCATGCTTTTTTTTCTTTATGCTCAGGTCTTAAAAACTCATAAAAACTTTCAGCTCCGTGAATAGTAGACATTCCAACGTGATATTCCTCGGCTAATTGTTTAATTTCCTTACCATTTTTGCTTTTGGAAGATGTATCAATCATACGTTTAAATAGATTGTCTTTTAAGCCTTTTCTTCCAGAAAGTTTACTAATGTTTCTTGACATAATAATTTTATTTTAAAATTCTATTTTCTCCACAATATACATTAAAGCTATCAACTTTTACAAAACCAATTAATGTCATATCAAAACGTTTTGCTAGGTCTATTGCAAGACTTGTTGGCGCACCTACACCCATTAACAATCCAATATTTGCCATAAGTGTTTTTTGAACTAATTCAAAGCTTAGACGGCCTGAACAAGCTATAAATTGATTCTTTGTATCAAATAAGGAATTTTTAAAACTATGGCCTATTACTTTATCTAGGGCATTATGACGACCCACATCTTCTTTAATTACTAAAGGTTTTCCCTCTTTATTAAATAAAGCACTAGCATGTATTCCTCCAGTTTTTGAAAATTCTGATTGGCTTTCTCTTAAAAGATTTGGAATTTTAGTTATTAATGAGCTTTTAATTTTTGGAATATCTTTGTTTATTTTTGTTTTACAAATAATTTCCAAAGAATCCATAGAGGTTTTGCCACAAACTCCACAGCTGGAATTTGTTAAAAAATTTCTTCTTAGATGTTTTATATCCAGATTCTCACCATTGGTTAGGGTTGCTCTAATTTTATTTTGTAAATCAAATTTTCCGACTTTTTCACCTAAAAATTCAATTTTTTGTACTTCCGAAGCTTTTTCAATTATTCCTTCGCAATACAATAATCCAACAATTAAGTCCTCATCATTTTTTGGAGTTCGCATTGTTATTGAAATAGAATTGTCTATCCATTTATTCTCTTTTTTATAACGAACAACCATTTCAAGCGGCTCTTCTATTGATACTAAGTCATCAATGTTTGCAGCTTCATTATTTTTAAATTTAACTGTTTTATATTTTGAGTTCATATTAAAACCATTTTAGTGGGTATTTTTTTTTTAAAATTAGATGATTATAAACTACACCTCCTATTATAATTGTAATAGAGCCAACTAATATTGGAAATATTAAGAATTGAAAAGATTCTTGTGCTATGATTACCACAATTGTATTTGCTCCAGCAGGTGGGTGTGTAATTTTAAATGCCATCATAATCATTACCGAAATACCTGTAGCTATACCTAAGACTAAAAAAAAGATTGTTCTATCTTGAGAAATATTAAATAAAGTAACAAATAAAATTCCCACAAAGGCGCAAGTAAGATGACCAAGCAAAACATTTTTTGGTTGAGAAAATTCATTCTGTGGATATCCAAAAACCACAACGGAAGATGAGCCAAAAGATGCTGCTAACCATAATCCATAATTAGTACCAGCCAAAACTGATTGAAAAGTTATATAAGAAAGTATAGCAATAGTTACCCCAGCACCAATCCCTCCTAGTAAAGGAGGCCAGCAAATTAATTTTTTTATTTTCATAAGGATTTATTGTTTAATGCATCAAGTATTGTATTTAAAGGTAACAACACGCATTCCTTTCTAGAAATATTATTTTTAGTTATTATCCTATCAAATTCTTTCCATTCTTTATCGAAAGATTTTATATTTTTTTCAAAGACATTTTTCGCCTGTTCTGTAAATTCCTTTACTTTTTCAATTGATTTATTTTTTGCTTTTCTCGACAATAAGCTTACCGAAGCTTGGCAGTATATACAGGACTCACATTCGTATTTAAAATCTTCGATTTTGTTATTTTTAACAATTAAATATATTTTCATTTCATCGCCGCAAATTGCATTTTTTAATTTTGAAAAATGCGTATGATTATGAAGCATACCGTGATTTTCAGTATTTGAAGCTATTTTAATGATTTCTTTATCTATCATTTAAACTTTATTGTATTTTCTTTAACATTTATAATTTGTTTCATGAGCGAACACAATATACTCGGAGCCATCTTAGCTGGAGGACAATCGAAAAGAATGGGTAAAGATAAACTTTTCTTGGAGCTTAATAATAAAAAACTTATTGAATATACAATTGACAAAGTAAAAAAATATCTAGAACAAGTGATTATAATAACAAATCAAAATAATGAATTTTTTCATAAAAATAATTTAGTAACAGTTAAAGATTGTATCGATGGACAGCTCGGCCCGTTAGTAGGAATTCTTTCGGCTATGAAATGGGCAAAAGATCAATCAAATAAATATTCCTGGGTGGCCACATTCCCATGCGACACACCCTTTTTTCCTGAGAGTGTTATTAAAAATTTTATTAAAGAAGCAGAAAAAAAAGAATCTTTAATATTAAGCGCGAGTTCACATGGACGCAAACATAATATTTTTGGTTTGTGGTCTTTGGATCTTTATGACAAACTCGAAGACGATTTAATAAACAAAAAAATTAGGAAAGTTCAAGATTGGACAGAAAAAAATAAAATAAAAAATTTGGAATTTGCATTTAAAGATTATGACCCATTTTTTAATATTAACACTAAAGAAGATTTAGAATTTGCAAAAAAATTAACTTTAAAAATTAAAGATGAATAAAAATAATAAAATAGAAGATTCTCTGACTAAAATATTTTCAAACTCAGGGTATAAAATGGTGGATGTTAGTGACAAGAATATTACACAACGAAAAGCCTTAGCATCTGGAGAAATAGTTTTAAGCCAAGAGGTTATTAAGTTGATTAAAGATAAAAAAATGCCAAAAGGCGATCCTTTATCAATAGCAGAAGTTTCAGGGATTAATGGTGTAAAAAAAACAAGTGAACTTATTCCACTATGTCATCCATTGCCATTAGAACACATATCTTTGCATACTGAAATTAATGAAAAGAAAAACTCTATTGTTGTTTACTGTTTAGTTTCTGCAAATTCTAAAACAGGAGTAGAGATGGAGGCACTTTCTGGTGTTACTTCAGCATTGCTAGCGATTTATGATCTTTCGAAAATTGTTGAACCAAATTTAAAAATATCTAACACCAAACTTCTTGTAAAATCTGGTGGAAAAAAAGGCTTATGGATAAATCCAGATGGCATACCTGATAAAATAAAAAATATTTTAAAAATTTAAGATGATTAGTTATTCTAAAGCTCTAAGATTAATTGAAAAAATTCCAATCAAATTAAAAAATGAAAAGATTTCTACAATTAATTCAATAAACAGAGTTTCAGCTAAAAATGTTCTTGCTCCAAATAATAACCCTTTGTCTAATAATGCTGCATTTGATGGCTTTGCTATTTTATCTAAAGAAACTAAAAATTTAAGTAAAAAAAAGGTTAAAAAATTTAAAATATTAAAAACAATTGCTGCAGGGGATAATCCTAAAATAAATAATTATAAAAAAAATTCAGTCGTTGAAGTAATGACAGGAGGTTTGATACCGAAATACTATGATTCTATTTTACCTGTTGAAAGAGCAAAATATTATCTATCAAATAATAAACCAACCCATTTAATTGTAAGCGAAAGAGTTAAAAAATTTTCTTACATAAGATTTGCTGGAGAGGATTACCAAAAAAAAGATATAGTTCTTAAAAAGGGCGAACTAATTCAACCAAAACATTTAATGGCATTTACAGCATTGGGTATTAAAGAAGTTGAAGTCAAAAAAAAACCTAAAATAATTTTTTTTAGTACTGGAAACGAAATAGTTGATTATAAAAAGAAAACTATCCCAGCTTGGAAAGTGAGAAATTCTAATAATTACTATTTTAAGACTTTTGCCGATATCGTGAATTTAGAAATTATAAATGGAGGAACCATTAAAGATAACAAGTCAAATAAATTAAAAAAATTACTAAAAAGGTTTTTAAAATCAGATATAGATTTATTTGTAACCTCAGGAGCAATTTCTGCAGGAAAATATGACTTTATACCAAAGCTTATTAAGAATTATGGATTTAAAAAATGTTTTAAAGGTGTAGCTATAAAACCAGGAAGACCAATTATGTTGTCAAAACTAAATAACAAATTATTTTTTGGTTTACCTGGAAATCCTATTTCTTGTGCTGCAGGGTTCCGCTTTTTTATTTATCCTTTACTACGTAACAGTTTAGGAATGTTAAGGGAAAAAAAATTTAAGGCTCAACTAATTAACAAATATTCAAAATCAAGGAATTTTACACACTTTGCAAGATGTATAATAAATTTTAATAGTAAGGGATCGGTAAAATTACAGGCTTTACAAGGGCAGCAATCGCATAGAATTGAATCATTTGTAAAAGCAAACTGCTGGGGTATTTTTCCTGGAGGCAAAGGAAAATTTAAAACAGGAAATATTATAGAATGGTTGCATTTAATTCCGAGTAACTAAAAATCTACTTTTTCAATTAAAAAGTGAATTTATAATAGATGAAATCATACGTGTAATCGAAATTACAACTCAACATTTAATTGAAAGTGTAATTAAATATATTATAATAATTCTAATTAACAACTAGGGGAAAAAAAATGAAAAAAAGAATTATAAAAAAAATAGACACTAGTAAAAGAAATTTTTTAACTGGCTCAGTTACGTTAGCTGGAGTTGCGGCCGCTACATCCGTACTGCCAATATCATTTGCAAACGCTAATCATAAAGATTCTAGCCCAAAAGGCTTGCCAGATTTTATCAGCTGGAAAGACAGAAATGCTTTAATTGTTCATTCTGATAAAGGAATCGAGACACATAGAAGTGCAATTGGAGAAAGTTTAGTAACTCCAAATAGAAATATTTACATTAGAAATAATATGCCGACTATGACCGACACACAAATCGGGAATAGAAATAATTGGAAAGTAAGCATTAAAGGAGTTAAGAATCCTAAAACTTTTACTTTGGCACAATTAAAAAAATTAGGCCATACAACAATGGCAACGATATTACAGTGTTCAGGAAATGGCAGAGGCTTTTTTGCACATAAAGTTAGAGGATCTCAATGGAAAACTGGAGCAGCAGCATGTGTTCTTTGGACAGGTGTCCCTATGAAATTAGTAGTAGATGCATGCGGTGGAGTTAATGGTGATGCAGTTTTTATGACATCAGCAGGTGTTGATCATGAGCCTACAGGCCTGGATCCAAAAAAAGCTAAAGTTGAAAGATCTGTTCCGAAAAAAGTTTTTAAAGATGCAATGCTAGCATGGGAAATGAATGGAGTTCCTTTACCTAACGCACATGGTGGACCTTTAAGAATGGTTACCCCAGGATATTTTGGTATTAACAATGTTAAACATCTTGGTCAAGTTGCTTTCACTAAAACTGAATCAACCGTTAAATATATGAAATCAAGTTATCGAATATCTCCAATTGGAAAAAAAGGCTCACAGTATCCTTCATGTTGGGAAATGCCTGTAAAATCTTGGATAACTAGACCAACAGATGAAACTGGTACAGTAAAAGCAGGAAATGTTCAAATAGTTGGTGTAGCTATGGGCGGTACTAAAAAAGTTAGAAACGTTAAAGTTTCAATTGATGGAGGACAAAGCTGGAAGAAAGCAAAATTTGTTGGTCCTGATCTTGGAAAATACGCATGGAGACAGTTTGTTCTTGAAGCAAATTTAGCACCCGGAAATTACAATCTTGCAAGTAAAGCTTCTAATGGAGGCAAGACTCAACCCGAGCTAAGAATGGAAAATAGAAGAGGCTATGCTCATAACGGCTGGAAAGATCATAGCGTAAATATTAAAGTAGTATAAAGATTTTAAAATTTAGTATAAAATTTTTGTAATGAAAATTTTTAAAGTTTTTATTGTTATCTTATTATTTTCATTCCCATTAACAATAAATCTAAAAGCAGATTCAGAAAAAATGGCTTTAGGGCTGGAGGTTTATAACAATAAAGCGATGTGTGGTGCTTGTCATATTTTAAAGGCCGCTGCATCAGAAGGTAATATAGGTCCAAATTTAGATAGTTTAAAACCTTTAGAAGAACAAGTGAGGGCTGTTGTAACAGAAGGGCTCGGAGTAATGCCGGCGTTTGGAGAGGAGGGTTTATTAACTTCAGAAGAGATTGATGCTGTGTCATTTTTTGTTGCTAATAGTTCTGGGAAATAGCTAAATTATATATTCACTGAAATATTAGATATAATAAAGTAATTAACAAATCTCAGTTTTTGTGGTTAGATTTACATATGTTAATAGATCCATTTCAAAGAAAGATATCTTACATAAGAGTTTCGGTTACGGACCGTTGTGATTTCAGATGTACTTACTGCATGTCAGAAGAAATGCAGTTTCTTCCAAAAAAAGATCTTTTATCTTTAGAGGAATTAGAAAGACTCAGTAGTGTATTTATAGAACTTGGCGTTAAAAAAATAAGAATTACTGGAGGAGAGCCTTTAGTTAGAAAAAATATAATACAATTATTTGATAGCATTGGAAAAAAAATAGGAAAAGGCTTAGAAGAACTTACTGTAACGACAAACGGTTCTCAGCTTGAGCGTTATGCTAAGGATTTGTTTAAAAATGGGGTTAAAAGAATTAATATTTCATTAGACACATTAGATGAAAATAAATTTAAATTAATTACAAAAATCGGGGATTTTAATAAAGTTATTAGAGGAATTAATGCTGCAAAAGAAGCAGGCATGAAAATTAAGATTAACACTGTAGCTCTCAAAGGTATTAATGATAATGAAATTTTAAATTTAGTTAACTGGTGTGGAGAAAATAAATTTGGTTTAACGTTTATTGAAGTTATGCCAATGGGTGAAATAGGTGAAAAAAGATCCAATCAATATATGCCATTAACTGAGGTAAAAAGCTTAATACAAACTAAGTATAGTCTAAGTGATGATCCTTTAAAAACAGGTGGTCCGGCAAGATATGTTCATTGTCACGAGACAGATCAAAAAATTGGTTTTATTACTCCACACACACATAATTTTTGCGAAACTTGCAACAGAGTTAGAATTACATGCACTGGTGTAATGTACATGTGTTTAGGGCAAGAAGATAAAGTGGATTTAAAAAAACCATTAAGAAAAAGTGAGAATAACGATCTTTTAAAAGAGACTATTTACGAAGCTATTTCAAGAAAACCAAAAGGACATGATTTTGTCATTGAAAGAAAAAAAGATGAAAAATTTGTCCCTAGGCATATGAGTGTAACTGGCGGATAATATTTTTATGGAAATTCAAATAAAACTTTATGGATCCTCAAAATTGTTAAGTGAAAGTGAAACTTTACTCATAAAATTGCCTGAAAATTCAAACATTGGGCAGCTACGAAGCAGTCTTAAAAAATTTATTGATGAAAATTATTCAAAAAGCAATTTAGATAATTTATCAAACTCTGCAGCTTTTTTTAGTGATAGAAATGAAATTGTTAATGATAGCTATCAATTAAAAAATAAAGAGTTAATTTCCATTATTCCTCCTATTGGCGGTGGTTAATGAGTATTCACACCGCTCTTGTTAAAACTGAAGAGCAAAAGATTTCTATAGAAAAAGCAAAAAATTTTATTGCTTCCGAAGAATATGGAGCAGAGTCAATTTTTGTTGGTCGAGTAAGAAATGAAAATAGTGGAAAAAAAGTAACAGCTGTAACATATGATGCACACGATCAGGCGGTATTAAAATCTTTCCAATCGATTTGTGACGATGCTAAAAAAAAATTTGATAGTAGTGCTAGTATTTTTCTAGAGCATGCAAAAGGTTATTCGCCTGTTGGTGAAATAAGTATTTTAATAGCAGTTGGATCAGGGCACAGGGATGAGGCATTTAAAATTTGTAGATATATTCTTGAAGAGGTCAAGCATCAGTCACCTATATGGAAAAAAGAACATTATGCAGATGGAAAAGAAGAATGGCTTCCCGGGCATTCTTTAAGACCTAAGAAAGAAGTTAAATCATGACAAAAAATAAAACTAATTTTGCAATTTTTATTGTTTTGTTAGCTGGAATTATTTGGTCCTTTGGAGCTTTAGTAGTGAGGTATATAGAAGATGCTCGCTCTGTTCCTTGGCAATATTTATTTTTTAGAGGTTTAACTATTTTTGTTATTTTAAATCTTTATTTATTTTTTAAAGAAGGAAAATCGTTTATCGCAAATTATAAAAAAATTGATCTATCAGTAATTATAGGTGGATTAGGCTTTGCTACTGCCTTTATGGGTTTTATATGGTCCATCACTCATACTTCCGCGGCTGTTACTCTTTTAATGCTTGCAGCAATGCCGTTCATGACAGCAATACTTGGATATATTTTTCTTAAAGAAAAAGTTTCTTTAACGACTATGACTTCAATTATTGTTGCTGCAATAGGAGTTATTTTTATGGCTTATAGTAGCAATAAGTTGGGAACGCTGTTTGGTTTAGTTGTTGGCCTTATATCAGCTTTAGGTTTTTCAATTGGCTCAATCTCTTTCAGATGGAATAAAAAGATACCAACCTTTACAACTATTGCTTTAGCAGGATTATTTTGTGCAATTATTTCATTTGCTATATTGATTTTTAACGAAGACAATTTTTTTACCACATTTAGAAACTCATCCCTCTCAGCTTTACACGGAACTCTAGTTTGTTCAGGTTTAATTCTTTACTCAATAGGTTCTAAAAAATTACCCGCAGCAGATCTCACCCTACTGTCTCTTACAGAGGTTTTAGGTGGCATTTTCTGGGTTTGGTTGCCAATTTTTGGTATTAATGAGGTTCCTACTACCAACACAATAATAGGAGGTTTTGTTATTACATTTGCTCTTTTGTATTACAGTTTAAATACCAAGAGAAATAGAAGATTTATTGGATTAAATTAGCAAAACAGAAAAATAAAAAATCTTTTTTTTAAAATAAAAACTGCGACAAAAAAGTTCTCATTTTAATTTATTGTTAATATTATTTTCATATTTAAAACACAATTTACAATTATATGAAGTGTCAAATGCGTTTATCATTATTTTATACTTTCATTTTTTTATATTGGACAATTTTAATTCTTGGCCCATTTATTAATTAATAATATGACAAAAATCTTATTCTTTTCATCTTGGTCTTTAATTATTGTGTTTTTTACAATAGCTACGGTTTTGGCATAAAAGCAGTATAGTCACTGCGACAAACTTAATATTTTAATATAAAAGTTTAAATACTAGATTAGTATTATGAAAAAACTATTTACATCACTTTTTATCTTATTTATTTCAACTCAAACAGTTCTTGCAGGCGATCAAACTATAGAGATGCTCAATAAATTAGGCAAAGAGCACATGGTTTACTCAAAAAAAATTGTAAATATTGATGTGGGAGATACCGTTTTTTGGAAATCTACAACTAAAGGACATAACGTTGAGTTTATTAAAGGAGGAGTTCCAGAAGGTGTAGAAAAATTTAGATCTAAAATTAACGAAGACGTTAAATATAAATTTGAGATTCCTGGTATTTATGCTTATTGGTGCACCCCGCACAAAGGTATGGGCATGATAGGCTTTGTTGTAGTTGGTAAAGATCAATCAAATTTAGAAGCTATAAAAAAAATAAAATACACAGGTAAATCTAAAAAAATTGCTGTTGAACTTATAAGCTCTTTATAAATTTTAACTAGGATTTTTTTTTAAAAAATCAATGTAATCAATAACTTCTTGAAATTTTTCATCTTCAATATCCTTATAACTTTTTTGAAATTTTGACTTCACGCATATCGCTACATGAGCATAAGGATTTCTACCTTTGGGATGATTAGGATGGTCAGGCAATTGCCCTTTTAAATAATCGCCAGCTTCCTGTATGATTTTCCACAGTTTACTTGCGTTTTCTTTGTTCATACCAGCGTCAGGATAAGTATTAATATAATCAAACCAATTATAGGAACAAAGAAATGTTGCATATGTTCTAAATTTTGTTTTATTTCTTATCTGTATTAGATATATCTGCGCCAGTTGTTGGATCCAGCTCAATTCCCAATGGTGTAATATTTCTAGGTAAAGGAGTATAAGTTGATTCAGGGTTTTCCTGGTAACTTCTTTGAGTTATCCTATACATCCCAAACAACCCAATCAATGTATGAAAAATAAATAAGTGAACGAAAAAACCATTAGCACCATATCTATACATTAAAGCTGAACATATTATCGGACCACTTATAGCACCCAGACCAAATATAATTTGTAATCCAGCACCGGCGGCAACAAATTTTTCTTTTGGGACATAGTCATTTACGTAAGCTAGATTAAGTGTAAATAAAGGAAGAGCCATGCCAGCATATAAAGTTACATAAATAAAAAACATAATTTTATCCATATCAACATTTGTTGCTAGATACATATTTTCCAACGAAGCTCCAGATGAAGCAACTGCCAAATAAGAAAAAATAGATCCAGCAAAGGCGCAACCGATAATGATAATTCTTCTATCACCTCGATCAGAAAAATAACCAATTGGCCATTGGAATAATGCTCCTGACGTTGTGATTATAAAAATTAGTAAAGAAATCTCAAAAATAGTGAAGTTTAATGTGGCTGCATAAACAGCTCCTAGAGTAAATATTGCTGAATGAATAAAACCAGTACAAAACATGCTAACAGTTCCAAATGGTGAAATTTTATAAAGTTCTTTTATTTTTATACCTGCTATTTTTTTAAATTTAGGAGGCTTACGCTTTGTTAGAAGTATAGGTATTAGTGCTAATGATAAAAGTAATGAAATTAATATAAAAGGCTCATATTTTTCTGGACTACTAAAATTCAATAAAAGTGTTCCCAAAGATAGTGCCATAAAACTTATAACCATATAAATAGACAAAACTTGTCCACGAGTTCTATTGTTTGCCCGGTCGTTTAGCCAACTTTCAACAACAATAAAAATACCTATAACGCTAAAACCTGTTAAAAATCTTCCACATATCCATACTACAGGATCTACAAAGACAGCATGAATTAAAATACTTAAAGAAGCGGTCGAAGCAAAAGCAGCAAAAACTCTAATATGACCAACTTTCTGTACAAGATTTGGAACTACATTTGCTCCTATGAAATATCCTATGAAATAACCAGACATCATTGTGCCTGTAGATATAAAATTAAAATTTTCTATAACAGCTCTTACTCCTAATAAGTTTCCTTGAAAACCGTGAGCTATCATCATTATCCCGTACCCCGTAAAAAGAGCCCAAGAGTTTTTAAATAATTTTCCCATAAAGCTATGAGTAATTAAACTTACGTTAAGGGAAAAGCAATCAGATAATTATTATGTTTTTCTTAAGGTGAGAGCAGAGTGTATAGCGATTGTTGCTATAATTGCAGCTCCACCAATTATAGTTTCTACACTTGGTTGTTCTTTAATTACTAGCCATACCCACAAAGGACCGAAAATAGTTTCAAGTAGGAAGAAAAGGTTAACCTCAGGAGCAGTAATATACCTGGGTGCTAAAGTTACACATACAAATGGAATAGCAATACAAATTACACACATTACAGGAATAATAACTAAATCATTATTATTTAATTTTAATTCATCAACAAACATAAGCGCAAATAATGCAACAACAAGTTTTCCAATCATAGCAGATGGAACTAAACTAATTTTTTTAGCAGATCTTATAATAACAGCATTTATAGCTAGACCTGTTGCGCAAACTAAGCCTAAAAAGTTTCCTAGAAAATCTCCAGAATCTATCGCGTCATAGAATATATAGATTACAGCTAGCGTTGTAACTATTATAGCTATCCATGTTTTTCTATCAGGGTTTTCTTTCAAAAAAATCAAACTTATAATTGCAGAAAGCATTGGAGCCAAAGCAACCATAACTAAAGTATTAGCAACATTTGTATTTTCAATTGAAATAACAAATACAATACTTGTTACAGCAAATGACAAAATATATGCCAAACCGTGCCAACCATTACCTAAAATTTTTTTAAATAAACTAGATCTATAAATAAATAATAGGCCAATAAAAATTGCCAAAAATGGAATAAATCCTCTATAAAAAATTAAATTCCACGAATTGACATTTGCAAGGCGGATTAGAAGAGAGTCTGGAGTTATAAACATAATACCAGTAAAGGCTAAAAGCATACCTTTTTGTTGATCGTTATATTGCATATTTTTTTTCTACCAATTTTAGTTCTTCCAAAGTTTTAATTTTATTTGAACATGTTTGATTTTTACAAACAATTAAATAACTGTCATTTGGATTATTTTTATAAATCAAAGTAGAAGATTTCAAATATTTACCTTTAATATAATTTTGGATATTTTTTAATTTTTTAAAATCTCCAAAAAAAGTAAAGGTAGTCGATTCTTCACATAAATCTAAATTTTTTAAATAACTTATCATTTGAGTAGCTTGAAGATTTAAAAATGAATGAAAACTTTGTGATAGTTCTTTACAAATATTTTTCCATTTATCTTCACCAGTGATTACCTCTAATTTTTTTGCATTCATTAAAAAAATACTATTTCCATTTGGTATATTATGATCATTTATATCCGAAGGTGGTACAAAAAGATCATTTTCTACAATAGGATTTTTTTGAAGTATCTTATTTTTTTTGTCATAGAATAGATCCCACGCTTTTTCCATAATCTCTTTAGCTTCATTTAAATAATTAATTTTTCCTGACGTTTCATATAGATTTATCATTAATTGCGAGAGATAAGTATAATCCTCTAAAAAAACTTTTATTCCTTCTTTATTTTCATAACAGTGGTATATTTCATTTTCTGTTAACTTTTTAATTATTTTAAAATTTTCTTCAGTTATACTTTTCCAGTCTTCTCTATCAAGAATTTCCGCCACAAAATTTAGAGTGCTTAGCCAGTATGAATTTAAATCTATTTGTGTTTTATCATCAAAAAATGGTCGTGTTCTTTTTTCTCTCACTATTAATAGTTTATCTTTGATTTTTTTTAATTTATCAGAATCTTCTTTTGTAGGTTTTACACTTTTTTCAATTAAGATATTTTTTCCTTCCCAATTTCCATTTTCTGAAATATCAAAGTGTTTTGCAAAAAGGTCATAATCAACTCCTAATACCTCTCTTAATTCTTTGTCACTCCAAACATAGTATTTCCCCTCAATACCATCACTATCTGCATCAAACGCCGATCCTAATAATCCATCTTTATTTTTAAATAATTTACAAATAAAATTGACAGTTTGTATAAGCTTGTCTCTATAATAATCTTCAGGTTCTTCCACATAAAATTGGCCTAACAAGTTTACAAATAATATATTGTCATAGAGCATCTTTTCAAAATGTGGAACAATCCACCTATCATCTGTTGTATATCGCGCAACTCCTCCTAAAAGGTGATCATATAACCCTCTTGAACATACATTATTAATTAAAATCTTTACTGCATCATAAAATTTTTTATTTTTAGTTTTTTTATAAAAATGTAAAAAACTTTCAAACACATAAAACTGAGGAAACTTTGGGCTTCCTTTAAATCCTCCCCACTCATAATCTAAATAGTTAATTAAACTTTCTAAATGAGGTATTAAATTTTGATTTATTACAGAAGATTTTTTTAAATTACTTTGAAAAATATTTTTTAATTGGGTTGATTGTTCAATTACCTTATCCCTATTTTGTGAATAAAATTCTGAAACTTGATTAAGGACATTAACGAAAGATGGTCTTCCATACATTTCATTAGGTGGAAAATATGTTCCCCCTGAAAAGGGGACACCATTTTCATCAAGAAACATAGATAAAGGCCAACCGCCAGGTGTACCACTTAAAATTGCTAGACTTTTTTGGAAGACATGATCCAAGTCAGGCCTTTCTTCTCGATCTACCTTTATATTAATAAATTTTTCATTCATGACGTTGGCTGTATTTTTATTTTCAAAACTTTCGTGAGCCATGACATGACACCAATGACAACTGGCATAACCAACGCTTAAAAAAATAGGTTTCTTTAATTCTTTAGCTTTTTCCAAAGCACTTTTATTCCATGGAAACCAATGAACAGGATTATTCTCATGCTGTTTGAGATATGGACTTTTTTCATTTTTAAGTAAATTGCTCAAGAAATCACCTATAAATAATTTTTATTTTAATTGACAACAATATAGACGAGTGGTTTAATTAGTACATAGCGCCGATTTGAATCAGATTGCGGGCGCTTTAAAAATCCAGCTAAAGCGACACTTCTAGACCACCGCTTTAGCCGGTGGTTTTTTTTTGAATCTCAATTTTAATTAAAAACCGGGTATTTAACCTAATTGTGCACCTGACATTCGTCAAAGCACTAAAAAGGAGAGTAAAAATGAGTAATAAAAAAAGAAATTTAATCGAAAGATTAAATTCAGGGCCTGTGATTTGCGCAGAAGGTTTTCTATTTGAAATAGAAAAAAGAGGGTATATGGCGTCCGGAGAATTTGTTCCTATGGTTTCTTTAGAGCACCCGGAAGCATTAGAAAATCTACACAGGGATTTTCAACATGCCGGTTCCGATATAGTTCAAGCATTCACCTATAATGGTCATCGTGAAAAAATGAAAGTTATTGGTAAAGAGGAATTATTGGAACCACTCAACAGGGCAGCGTTGAAGATAGCAAAAAAAGTTGCAACCAATCCATTAGGTATAGAACAAAATCTAATGGCAGGAAACATTTCAAATTCTAATATTTGGAAACAGGGTGATAAAAAATCCCAATTAGAAGTTGAAAGAATGTTTCGTGAAATGGTAGGCTGGGCTTGTGAAGAAGGAGCCGACATTTTAATTGGTGAAACTTTTTACTACGCAGAAGAAGCTTACGCAGCTTTAAAGGTAATGAAAGAAACAGGACTTACATCTGTTATTACAATTGCTCCTTACGGAGAAAATATTATGAGAGATGGAATTTCTATAATTGATACCTGTAAAAATCTTGAACAAATGGGTGGAGATGTAGTAGGTATGAATTGTCATAGGGGTCCCGATACAATGATGCCTTATCTTAAAGAAATTAGAAAAGCTTTAAAATGTCATGTAGCTGCTCTACCTATTACCTATAGAACGACCGAAGAACATCCAACTTTTTTTAATTTACCAGATAATAATGGATGTACTTCTCATTCGCCTCACGAAACTACTTTCCCAACAGCATTAGATCCGATGCAATGTAATAGATATGAAATTGGGAAATTTGCAAAAGAGGCTTTTGATATAGGCATAAACTATATTGGTGTTTGTTGCGGGGCAACTCCTATGCTTATAAGAGAGGTTGCTGAAGCTGTTGGATTAAAAGTTCCTGCTAGCAGATATAGAGAAAATATGGAAAATCATTATATGTTTGGAAAAAATAAAAGAATCCCAAAACATATTAAAGATTATAGAGGCAAAGCTTAGTTTGAGTAGGGTTTTCTAGAGAATATTCTTTTAACTAAAGGCTCAAATTCTTTTAGTGATAAAGATTTAAAATTGGGATCAAAAGATTTTTGGTCCCAATTTTCACAAAAGTTTACAGTATCTTGATAGTATATATGACCCTTATATTTATCCCTTTGGTTTCTATTCCCATTTAGATGGTGTGCATAATAATACATTTGAAACTCTCCATGTTTTTCTATTATCCAATGTGTTTTTTTGCTTACATAAGGTTTAATTACAGCAGCGGCATATTCAGAATGATTTAATGGAGCTAGCTCGTCTCCGATATCATGTAGTAATGCAGCAACTATCATTTCTTCATCAGCTTTATCATTTAATGCTCTCGTTGCTGTTTGCAACGAGTGCTCCAATCTTGTTATTTGATATCCTTCTAAAGTTTCATTTAATCCACTCATAAATTTTATTAATCTTTCAGCTGTGCCTTCTATGTATTTTTTTTCATGTTTATCCAATAATAGGTATTCCTCTTTAGTACCATCTTTCATTTGTTTAAATTTTACTTTTTCCATTTTAAGTTAAACTTTCTCTCCAAGAATCTTAATTTTCCTTCTGTGGAGTCATGATCAATATAGCAACCCTTTAAAAATCTTTTTCCTTCGCTTTGACTAAAAGACGTTCTTCCATGTAATGTTCGGTAATTATCAAACATTATTATATCACCAACTTCCAATTTAAATTTTATTTCAAAATTTTTTGAAGAACATAACTTTGAAAATAACCTTCTTGCTTTATAGAATTTTTCTAATTCCTTTTTCTCCAGAACGGGAACATAATCTAATCTTGGGCTATGCCTTATTTGTTTTGGTTTTCCAGCTTCATCTAATTCAATTATTTCACCCCAATTTTCAAGAATTATATCCTTATCCACAAATCTAAACCTTACTTTTGTAGATGAAATTATATTAAATAAATTTTTATGTTTTTTTCTCAAATATTCAGCTACAGCAAACCCATCAACTACAGTAGAAAAACCACCCTCAACTTCATTATGGATACAATGCAGTAACTGAATACAAGGGACAGGTTTTCTGTATGGGTTATCAGTATGAGCTGCTATATGATGATTAGTGTATGCAAGGTCATTGTAATTTTTTTCAGATCTAACATTAAATGTAGTGCCAAAATTTGTTGGACGTACTGTACCAATTGAATTTGCAAATTTTACAAGGAAATTTTCATCATTAGGAGTATTTTTTATAATAATAAAGCCATACTTATAGAAATTCTGTAATAGATCATACATGCTTATCGTATCAAATATATGATCTCTATAGTTTATCTTTGGTATATTTTTTAGTTTTGAATTCCAAAGTACTGGATTTTCGTAAGGCAAATTTTTATTTAGTTCATAAAACAATTCTTTAATTTCGTAATCAAATTTAATTCCATCATTAAAATTTATATTTAAATGTCCATTTGATATTGAGGCTTTTTTTATTTTTAAATTAGTGTTTAAATCAGACGGGTCATACAATCTCTGGTCAGTATTTTTATCATATAAACTACTTAATCTGGCTCTCTCTCGAAGCCAAAGTGGATGTATTTCCATTTTTTTTTTTGGTAATTTTAAAAATACTTTATTTTTTGCAATTTCAATTCTCACGTTATTATTTTATATTTTTTTATTGTTATCCTCAACAAGAAGATATACTCAAACTTTACTAATTGATTTAAATCAAACATGAAAATACAGGATATATTTATTGCATTATCAGTCCCTATAATTTTAGGCTTTGGTTTTGTAATAGCTAAGCCCGCTATGCAATATTTTCCACCATATCTGTTAATGGGAATGAGATTTACTATACCTGCTTTACTGCTAGTTTGGTGGTTCCCTTTACCCAAAGGATTGTATTTGGATTTATTTAAGGTTTCATTTATAGGAAGCACTCTACAATATGGGTTAACATACACAGGCTTAAACATTATTGATGCTTCTTCAGCTGTTCTTCTCGTTCAGCTGGAAGTTCCTTTTGGAATCATAATTGCATTTTTCTTATTAAAAGAAATTCCAACTTTAAAAAATATAATTGGTTTATTTATTGCCTTTATTGGAACTTATATACTAACCGGAGCTCCCAATCTTGAAGGAAAGTACATCGGTGTTTTATTAGTTTTAGCAGGAGCTTTTACATGGTCACTAGGAGCAGTTATGGCAAAATCTCTCAGTAAAAAAATAGAGGCATTTGCATTAATGACCTGGCTTTGTGTATTTTCTGGACCGATGTTGTTATTTATTTCATTATTATTTGATGGAAATCCAATTACATATTTTTTATCTGCAAATATTAATAGTTGGTTAACAGTAATTTTTTTAGGTTTCTTTTTACAACCAATTGGTTATGGAGCATGGTACTATGTTTTAAAAAGATATCCGGTAAATAAAGTTATGCCAGTATTACTTATACTGCCAGTAACAGGATTAATAACATCTATTTTTTTACTAGGAGAAGATCCTCCACAGCAAGTTTTTCTAGGAGGTTTTATTATTATTTTTGGAGTTGCTTTGATATTGTTTACAAAAAAAAACAAAAAATATGAATAAGACATTACCAAAGAATGCAAAAGCAATAATCATTGGTGGAGGTATAGCAGGATGTTCTTGCGCTTATCATTTAGCAAAATTTGGTTGGAAAGATGTAATTTTAATTGAAAGAGATCAATTAACATCTGGAACTACTTGGCATGCAGCTGGTTTAGTAAGTCAGTTGGGCCCTACTGCTGCTGTAACAAAAATACGGAAGTATTCTCTAGATCTTTATAAAAAATTAGAAAAGGAAACCGATTTTTCTAGCGGTCTAAAATTAAATGGCGCTCTTTCAATTGCTACGACAAAAGGAAGGTGGCAAGAGTTATTAAGACAAGCGACAACAGCTCAACTGTTCAATGTTAATGTAGAAGTTTTAGACATTAAACAAATTAAGAAAATTTATCCAATAATTAACGATGAAGGAATTTATGGTGGAATTTTTATGCCAGGTGACGGTCAAGCAGATCCTATAGGTGTTACAAATTTATTAGCAAAAGCAGCAAGAAAAGAAGGAGTTAAAATATTTCAAAATTCACCAGTCAAAAAAATTATTACAAAAAATGGAAAGGTTAGTGGTGTTAAAGTTAACGACGAAATAATCGAATGTGAATATGTAGTTCTAGCAACTGGAATGTGGTCGAGACAGATTGGAGAGGATATGAATATTAATATTCCATTGTATCCAGCAGAACACTTTTATGTAATCACCGAGCCAATAAATGATCTACCTAAAAATATTCCTGTTCTAAGGGATTTTGACGATAGTTTATATTTAAAAGAAGATGCAGGAAAAATGTTGATTGGAATTTTTGAAAGTAAATCAATTCCAGCTTTTAACAAAACAAATAGAGTTCCAGAAGATTTTTCATATGGAGAATTTCCAGAAAATTTTGAACATTTTGAGCCTTATTTAAAATCGTCTTTAAAAAGAGTTCCAATTTTAGAAAAAGCCGGAATAAGAAAATTTTTTGCAGGTCCCGAATCTTTTACTCCAGATACTAATACACTATTAGGCGAAGTTCCTGAGATTAAAAATTTTTTTGTTTGCTGTGGGTTTAATAGTATCGGAATTGGTAGTGGCGGGGGAGCAGGAAAAGTAACTGCAGAATGGATGATGAACGGTTATATCAATGAAGATTTATTTATATATGACATAAAAAGATTTCAAAAATTCCATTCGAAAATTGACTTTATCAAAGAAAGAATAACAGAAACTTTGGGAGATTTATATGGAATGCACTGGCCATATAAGCAACATAAAACTTCAAGAAATGTAAAACTGTTTCCATATCATGAGGATTTAAAAAAAGTTGGAGCATGTTTTGGGGTTTCAGCCGGCTATGAAAGACCTCTTTGGTTTTCTTTAAACAAAGAAAAAGCAGAAATTAAGTACAGTTATAACTATCAAAATTGGTATCCCTCAGTAGAATTTGAAACAAGAAACGCGAGAAAAAATGTTGGCCTATTCGATTTAACGGCTTTTTCTAAATATGATTTAAGAGGTGAAAAAACACATAGTGAATTGCAAAGAATTTGTACCGCTGATATAAAAAATGAAATTGGTAAAACTACTTATACTCAAATGTTAAATGAGCACGGTGGGATAGAAACAGATTTAACCGTCGTATGTATGAGTAAGAATTATTTTAGAATTGTTACTTCTGCCGCAAACAGAGAGCATGACAAATTTCATATTTTAAAATATTTATCAAAAGATGTAGAATTTAGGGATGTTACAGATGAACTCGCTTGCTTTGGTGTATTTGGTCCTAAAAGTAGAAGTTTAATGTCAAAATTATCAAATGATAATTTTTCAAATGAAAATTTCAGATTTGGCACAAGTAAAGAAATTAAAATAAATTACAAAAAAATTTGGGCACAAAGATTATCTTATGTTGGAGAGTTAGGGTTTGAACTTTATATGAAAATGAATGAAGCTAAAGAAATATACAGTTGCATAGTAGAAAAAGGTAAAGAGTTTAATCTTTCTCATTGTGGAATGTTTGCTATGGATACAATGAGAATGGAAAAAGGGTATTTGCACTGGGGACACGATATGTCGCCTGAAGAAAATCAGTATGAAGCAGGCTTAAATTTTACTATAAGTTTTAAAAAGAATATTGATTTTATTGGAAAAAAAGCTTTAGAAAAAATAATAAAACAAAAAATTAAAAAGAAAATGGTAATGTTAACTTTAAAAAATAACAAACCAGGATTCCCACTATTATTACATGATGAACCTATTTATTGCGATGGTAAAATAGTTGGAAGAACTACTTCAGGAAATTATTCATTTAACTATAAAAAAAATATGTCCCTAGGCTATATAAATTTAAATTCTACAAAGAAGGAGTTAATTAATAAAACTTTTTTTATTGAAGTAGAAAAAAAACTACATGAAGCGACTTTGGAAATTCAACCACTTCATGATCCAGAAAATAAAATAATAAAAAACTAAAAGGAGGAAAGATGAAAATTGGTTTTATAGGCCTAGGAAATGTAGGAGGAAAGCTCGCTCAAAGTTTATTAAGCAATAAGTTTAATTTAACGGTTATTGATTTAGACGATACTTTAGTGAAAAATTTTGTTTCCAATGGATCTGCAACAGCTAAATCACCGAAAGAATTAGCTGAAAAAGTTGATTTAGTAATAACATGTCTACCATCCCCCAGCATTTGTGCCGAGGTAATGGAAAAAAAAGACGGAGTTATAGCTGGCCTTTCAAAAGAAAAAATTTGGTTAGAAATGAGCACTACGGATGATAAAGAGGTAAAGAGGATTGGAGAATTAATTAAATTAAAAGGAGCTATTCCATTAGACGCTCCAGTTAGTGGAGGCTGCCACCGTGCAGCTACTGGTAATATAGCTATATTTGTTGGTGGAGAAAGAAAGTCTTTTGAAAAAATATTACCTATATTGACCACTATGGGAAGAAAAATTTTACATACCGGAGAACTTGGTACTGCATCAATTTTGAAAGTTATTACAAATTATTTAGCCTCAACTCATTTAGTAGCTTTAGGAGAAGCGTGGGCTGTAGCTAAAAAATCAAATTTAGATTTGAAAAAAACTTTTAAAGGTATTCTAGCTTCATCCGGAAATTCTTTTGTACATGAAACGGAAAGCCAAGTAATTTTAAATGGCTCTTACAACATAAATTTTACTATGGATTTAGTAGAAAAAGACATGACATTATTCAACGAATTATCAAAAAAACTTAATATACCATTAGAAATTTCACCTTTGGTATTAAGTATTTTTAAAGATGCGCATATTAAATATGGATCAAGAGCCTGGTCATCAATGGTTGTTAAAAGATTAGAAGATAATTGTAAAATTAACTTTAGAGCAGCTGGCTACCCTAGTGAATTGGTTGATAATGAAAAAGAAGAAAAAGGTTATGAAATTTAATTTCTGTGATAATAATAATTTAAAATGTTAGATAAAAGAAATTTTTATATAAATGGAAAGTGGGTCAAACCTTCAAAATCAAATGATTTCGAAGTTATTAATCCCTCAAACGAAGAAACTTTTGCTATCATTTCTTTAGGATTTAGAGAAGATTTAGATTTTGCGGTAAAATCTGCAAAAAAAGCTTTTGAAATATGGAAAGAGACTACAAAGGAAGAAAGAATTAAACTTTTAGAAAAATTGCTGGAAATTTATAAAAAAAGATCTAAAGAAATGTCAGAAGCAATTTCGATGGAAATGGGTTCACCTATAGACTATTCATCATCGACACATACTACTTCTGGACAGTCTCATTTAGAAGATTTTATATTTAGATTGAGAAAATTTAATTTTGAAAAAAATTTTGACCCAAAATCAAACAATCAAATTAATTACGAGCCAATAGGTGTTTGTGGTTTAATTACTCCGTGGAATTGGCCTATTAATCAAATAGCTTTAAAGGTTGTTCCTGCTTTTGCAACAGGATGCACAATGGTGCTTAAACCATCTGAGATAGCACCTATTTCAGGAATGTTGTTTGCTGAAATGATAGATGAAGCAGGCTTTCCGCCAGGAGTGTTTAATTTAGTTAATGGTGATGGGGAAGGAGTTGGAACAAGTATGTCTAGCCATCCTGATATCGACATGATCTCTTTTACAGGATCAACAAGAGCTGGAAAACTAATTTCAAAAAATGCTGCCGATACAATTAAAAGAGTTTGTTTAGAGTTAGGAGGGAAAGGTGGAAATATTGTTTTTGCAGATTCTTATCCCAATGCAGTTAGAGATGGAATTAAAAATGTAATGAGCAATTCAGGACAATCATGTGATGCTCCGACAAGAATGCTTGTAGAAAAATCAATTTATGAGAAAGCAATTAAAGAGGCAGCTGATGAAGCTAGTAAAATTAAAGTAGATATTGCTTCAAAAAAAGGGGACCATATAGGCCCAGTAGTTTCTAAAGTTCAATATAATAAAATTATTAATTTAATTAAAAGTGGAATTGACGAAGGAGCGACCTTGGCCACAGGAGGACCAGAGCTTCCAAATAATTTAAATAAAGGCTATTTTATTAAACCAACAATTTTTACGAATGTTACTAATGATATGGAAATAGCGAAAAAGGAAATTTTTGGTCCTGTTTTATCAATCATCCCATTCAATACTGAGGAAGAAGCAATTAAAATCACTAATGATACTGAATATGGACTGGGTAACTATTTACAAACTGAAGATACAGAAAAAGCCAAAAGAGTTGCAAAACAACTAAGGTCTGGAATTGTATATATTAATGGTAAATCTGCAGACCCAGGAACACCTTTTGGTGGATTCAGACAATCAGGGAATGGCCGCGAGGGCGGCACATGGGGACTGGAAGAATACCTAGAGGTAAAAACTATTACTGGATGGAATTAAAATGAAAAAAAAAGACAAACTAAATTATTATAGATTTTTAAATTTACTTCCAAAAAAAATTAATGATCTTTATTTTAAAAAGTTAGCAGGAAAATTTAAATTGCATAATAAATCTAAAAAAAAAAATGGTTTTGATCCAGTTACAAATATAGATCGAGCTATAGAAATTTTCTTGAGAGAGGAAATTTCAAAAAGATTTCCTAAAGATGGAATTGTGGGAGAAGAGCTAAAAATTAAAAAATCAAAAAGTGGATTTTCTTGGATAATTGATCCAATAGATGGCACCAGGTCTTTTATAATTGGTAGTCCAACATGGAGTAATTTAATTAGCGTAAATTACAAAAACGATCCAACTTTTGGTCTAGTGAATTTTCCAATGCTTAAAAAATATTATATTACAGGCGCTAATAACAACAGTTATGTAGTTGAAAATAAAAAATTTACAAAACTTAAAGTAATAAAATCTAATTCTTTAAGCGCTTCAAAAATAGCAGGAAATTTTTTTGGTTGGTTAACACCAAATGAGCAAAAAAAGATTTCTAAGCTAACAAAATTAATACGCTTTCCTTGTTCTGATGCTTTAAGCTATTGCCAACTGTGTGAAGGAAAACTAAATGCTGTACTGCAATGCTATAATAAAATTTGGGACATACATCCATTAATACCATTAATTAAAAATGCAGGAGGTTATATAAATACTTGGGATGGAAAAGATCCCAAAATTGCTGGAAGTATTGTTGCAAGTTCAAGTCCAGCATTACAAAAGAAAATTCTTAAATTGTTAAAACCGGTAACTTAATTAAAAAATTATAAATTTTTTTTAAGAAAGTTTAATCTTCCTATAATTTCATCTCTATCCATATAGTAGCCTTGCAGGTGTCTATTTCCTGAATTTGGATTAAAAGCAGTTCTTCCATGTAACAGCCTTCTATTATTGAAAGAAAAAATGTCTCCAGGCTGTAGTCTAAATTTAATTTGAAATTTGTCATCATGCAAAAGATTGCCAAATCTATGATGGGCTTTATAAACATTATCCATAATATCGGGATGACAATCTAAAGCATCCATAGTTGCAACACTAAATCTTATATCATTATAATCACCATCCTTTGTTAGACTAATTGCTGGTGCATGAAAACTTCTATGTGACACCTGGGTATAATCTTTGTCTCTAAATTTTAGAGGTACATTAACTAAAGTTTCAAAAATCTCTTTTTCATTTTTTCTTAAATAGTCAGCTACTGCAAAACCATCTACTGCAGAAGAATCTCCACCATCTGCATCATTAATCAAACAATGAAGAAATTGATATCCTGGAGGATTTTCAAACCAAGGCAGATCCATATGATTTCTTAAATCGTGCGATGTATAAGCAGAGTTATTCGGTTTTGGGACATTTATAACCTCAAAAGGAGTTTTAAAAAAAGTTTCTCTTGTGTGACTAATCCTATTTAATACAGGAAGAGCAGATTTTTTATCAGTAGGAGAGTTTTTAACTAATGCAATTCCTTTATGGTGTAATAATTCTAACCATTTAATTAATCCTTTGTCTGATTTCAAAATTTCTTCGTACTCAATATTTATTGATTTTAAATTTTTTTCAAGAGAATTATTCCACAACTCATATGGAGAAGTATATTTTTTTTTGTTTTTTAAAGTGTAACAGTTTTTTCTTAGCCAATTTGGATCGTAATAACTTATATGTTGACCTTCGCTCCATTCAATCTCAAGTTTTCCATCAGAATTTATATTATATTTTTTTGGATTTATATTTTTAGAAACTTTTAAAATATTGAACATTCTATGTCTGGAGTTCTTATCATGAGCCGTTGGACAGTTATCTCTAAGCCACATAAAATTAAAATTACTTTTTTCACCGTCGCTCCATAAGATATCCAGTCCGGATCCATTTTTAACAATTTTTGAAATAGATACATTCATACAAACATGATTAGTTTATTTAATTAAATTTTCAATTCAATTAATAATTGAATCATTTTTTTCTTTTTGCAACTAATTAAGCTATTCTTTTAAAAATCAAGCTCATATAAGGGTTGTCTTTTCTATTATTTCAAGTTGTAATCGAATTAAGCAATCATATTTAAAATAATGGCACAAATAGAAGTCAAAAATATTTATAAAATATTTGGAAGCAATCCCAAAAAAATTCTTCCTATGGTGCAAGATGGAGCTACTAAAGAAGAAGTTTTAGAAAATACAGGACATACAGTAGGTCTTGACAATGTATCGATTAATGTTGAAGAGGGAGAAACTTTTGTTTGCATGGGACTTTCTGGCTCAGGAAAGTCTACACTTATTCGACATATCAATAGATTGATTGATCCAACCTCAGGAGAAGTTTCCGTTGATGGTACAAATGTTATGAGTTTAGACCAAAAAAAATTAATTGAATTTAGAAGGCACAAAATTAGTATGGTATTTCAACGTTTTGGGTTATTTCCACATAAAACTGTTTTGCAAAATGTTGGTTATGGTCTTGAAATTCAGGGGAAAAAAGAAACAGAAATAAACAAAACAGCAATGGAAAAAATCGAGGCCGTAGGTTTAAATGGTTTCGAAAATCAATATCCCAATCAATTGTCTGGAGGAATGCAACAACGAGTTGGTCTCGCTAGAGCATTAGCCACTAATACTAAAATTATATTAATGGACGAAGCTTTTAGTGCTCTTGACCCACTTATTAGAAGTGATATGCAAAAACAACTTCTTAATTTACAATCTGAACTTAAAAAAACTATATTGTTTATCACCCACGATTTGGACGAATCTTTAAAATTGGGAGATCACATAGGAATATTAAATGCTGGTAAACTAGTTCAAGTAGGTTCACCTATAGATATAATAATGAATCCAGCCGATGATTATGTAGCAGCATTTGTTAAAGATGTTAATCGTGCGAAGGTAATCAAAGCAAAAATAATTATGATTCCGAGACAAAAATTTAAAGGGTCAAAGAACACAAGTATTATTAAAGTCAGTGAAGATTCATTTTTAGATGAGTTTTTACATAAAGTTTGTTGCAGCGCGACTACCGTTGAAGTAGTTGATAAAAGTGGGGATATAAAAGGATATATTACCGACCAAGAATTATCCAAAGCTTTAACCAAAAACCAATTAAATGGTAAAAATAAATCTTAGAAGAGTAAAAAATATTCAAAAAAATGATTTTAAAAACAGACAAAGTAATTAAAGATTATACGGATTACAATGGTCATTTAAACGTAGCTTTTTATGTTAGAATTTTTGATCTTGCAGCTGATGTGATGTTGGACAATTTTAATATGGGAGCTCAATCTGTAAAGAAAGATCAAAAAACAACCTTCGTTGCTGAAATGCATACTATTTATAATCAGGAAGTTAAATTAGGTGAAGAGGTTGAAACACATGTAACCTATGTTGATCATGATAAAAAAAGAATTCATTACCGGCTTTCTATGTTTCATAAAGAAAAAAAATACCTTGCTGCAACAAATGAGGTAATATCTTTATATGTTGATTTAAGTAAGAGAAAAGTTGTTGAATTTGATGGTGATAGATTAATTCTTATGGATGATTTTATAAAAAAAAATTCTTCAAAATTTATTAAAGAAAAATTAATTTTTGAAAATAAATTAAAAAAAAATAATTAGCCTCTCATTTTTCCACCATTTGCATCATATAAAGGTTTACTTGTTACCCGGGCAAGGTAAAGTTTTCCATTAATCTCTACATCTAGAGTAGTATCATGCTTGGATAAATTTACAGGTACATAACCAAGAGCTATACTTTTTTTTACATGATGTGCATATCCCCCTGAAGTTACATAACCAACGCATTTATTATCTTTTAAAATTGCTTCATCGTTAGTGACATCAATATCTTTTGTATCAACAGTCATCGTGACAAGTCTTTTTTCTGGACCCTCTTTTTTTTCTTTTAGGGCAGCATTTTTACCAACAAATTCCTTATTCCAATTAATAAATATGTCCAAGCCTGACTCAGCAGCAGTGAAATCTGGTCTAAAATCAAGAGTCCAAGCTCCCCAATTTTTTTCTAATCTTAAAGCCATCAAAGCTCTAGAACCGTATAGTTTAAGGGACAGGTCTTTGCCATGTAATTCAATTTCCTCAAAAAGCTTTAGTTGAAATTGTGGAGCTACATAAATTTCGTAACCTAACTCGCCTGAAAAAGATATACGATTTAATATTGCAGGAACACCACCAACAAAAGTTTCCTTGGCATCTCTAAATTTAAGCATTTTATCCGAAACATCATCTCTACAAATTTTAGACAACAGTTTTCTTGAATTTGGACCTGAAATAGCTATGCCATGAAAATCATCTGATTTATTTGTATAATGTACATCATTCTTTGGTAAAAATTTTTCAAACCATCTTCGATGCATTTCTTGTGCTGCTCCAGAACCAAAAATAATAAATTTATCTTCATTAAGGCAAGCAACTGTTAAATCGCCATACAATTTTCCTTTAGGAGTTAACATTGGTGTAAGAACTATTCTGCCAGGCTTAGGCATTCTACCAGCCAAAATATAATCAAGAAATTTTCTTGCACCCTTGCCAGTAAATTCATGCTTAGCAAAGTTAGCTATTTCTGTTGCACCTACTGAGTTTCTTACTGCTTTTACTTCTTCTGCTACATAGCTGTGACATCTAGATCTTTTGAAAGTAGGTTCCTCATGTGCATCTTGTGGATTTTTTGCAAACCAAAGAGCAGTTTCTAAACCAAAAGAGTCTCCCATTACCGCACCTCTTGCTACAAAGCGATCGTATAAAGAAGTTGTTTTTTGTTTTCTTCCTTTTGGCAAAGTTTCATTAGGAAAGGTCATAATAAATCTTCTTTCATAATTTTCAGAAGATTTTACTGTTCCATAATCAGGAGATGCATAATTCCCAAAACGTGCAACATCCATAGCCCAAACGTCTATTGAAGGTTCTCCATCAATTATCCATTCAGCAATACATTTTCCAACACCTCCGCCCTGACAAAAACCAGCCATTACACCAACTGCTACCCAGTAGTTTTTTTTACCAGGAACTGGACCAATTAATGGACTTCCGTCTGGACCAAAAGTAAATGGACCATTAACAATATTTTTTATACCTGCTTTTTCCAACGCTGGTATTCTTTTAAATCCTATTGTTAATCTGTCTTGAATATTTTCTAACTTAGGCTCTAGAAGTTCATGTCCAAAATTCATTGGAGTTTCTTTTATTTTCCAAGGGGTAGATTTTTGTTCATAAGTTCCAAGCAACATCCCTTTTCCTTCTTGTCTAAAATATATATTACCTTCAAAATCAGTTCCTATAGGTAACCTTTTATCTTTTCCCATTGCTTCAATTTCAGGTATAGCTTCAGTAATTAAATAATGATGTTCCATCGGCTGAACTGGCAAATTAATTCCAGCTAACTTACCAACTTCTCTTGCCCAAAGACCACCAGCGTTAATAACAATTTCGCTATTTATATTTCCTTTGTCTGTAATTACATCCCAAGTTCCATCTTTTTTTTGCTTAGTATCTTGTACAGTTGTATTAATATAATATTTTCCTCCATAAACTTTTGCTGCTTTTGCAAAAGCATATGTTACGCCTGAAGGATCAACTTCTCCATCGATTGGATCCCATAAAGCTAATAAATATTTTTTAGGATCTATCAAAGGATGTTTTTTTTTAACCTCTTCTAAAGAAATAAATTCTTGATCCAAACCCATGTACCTTGCTTTTGATCTTTCTCTTTTTAAGTAGTCAGCCCAGATTTCGTTGGAAGCTAAATAAAATCCTCCACTTGGCTTAAACCCAGTTGAGTGTCCCGATTCTTTTTCAATTTCTTTATAAAGACCTATTGTGTAGGCCATCATTCTTGAAATATTTGGATCAGATGAAATTACGTGCACATTTCCCGCTGCATGCCAAGATGAACCAGAGGTTAGTTCTTTTCTTTCAAGAAGTATGCAGTCTTTTAGTCCAAATTTTGAAAGGTGGTAAAGTATGGAACAGCCAACAACACCACCACCAATAATTACTACCTTTGCATGCTTATCCATCTTTTAGTATTTTTTACTCATAGAAGTATTGATATCTAAAAAAGACTCATCTTTTCCATGCAACCAGTGCCTACTTATGTCAGGATAATATTTATAGGAAATTGGTTTTTTTCCAAGAGCAACGGACATTTCTCTAACATGATGTGGTTCAGCCCCACAACAAATACCAATAAAATTTATTTTTTTGCTCAAACAATCTTTAGCAAAATCAGCCATTTCAAATCTATTACAGAACAAATTATCTAAAGCTACAGGGAAGGCATTACCGCCTGGAATACAATCACACCCAGGATCAACTTGGTTTAAAAAATTTGGCTGCTCTTCTGTAGTTCTATAAGGCACAGGTAAGCCTGCTACGTGACACGAAACTTTATCTCTTATCTTTGACAAAAGTTTCATAGTCATTTTTGGACCTCTATAGCAATTAAGCCCAACAACATCAGCTCCCAAATTTTCCATGATTTTACATGCATCTTCTGGAGTTTTTCCGCAGCGAGTTAGATCTCCCTTTGGAATTGCAAAATTTGTTACTGCAATTAAACCTTCATCCTTAATTGCCTTTAAAGCAATCTTCATTTCATCAACCCAGTTAATTGTTTCTGCAACTATAAAATCAACACCAGCTTCTTTAGCCCATTGAACTTGCTCTTCATACATTTTTTGGCATTCGACGTATGATTTTTTATCATTTGGATTAAAAATATTTGTATTTGCAACATCACCACACACAAGAAGGTCAAGATCTTTAAACTCATCTTTAGCGTCCTTGGCTATCTGTAACGCATTTTTTTGTAAAGGTTCCAATAATTCTTCTTTACCAATCAAACGTAATTTTTCTCTATGACCATAATAAGTAAATGCTTGAACAACTTCCGATCCAGCTCTTATAAACTCTCTATGTAACTGTCTTAACACATCTGGATTTTCCAATACAACTGTTGGCACAAATCCTCCTGCAGACAAGTATCCTCTTCTTTCCATTGCAAAAAGATATCCTTCTGCACAAAGAACTGGTCTTTCGTTAAGTCTTGTTATTAAATTTTTCTTCATTGCGGAATAAGCTTAACATTTCGATAATGAAGGTAAAGTTTTTTGTACAAAACCTATGGTTGTTTTAACTCTATACTATTGTTAGGATATTTTATGGCACAAAAAGATGTTGGAAATAAAATACCCATTTACAAACTAAAAACCACAGATGAGGTTATGAAATATTATGACGAATGGGGTATTAAAAATAAGTACGATCAAGATATGATTCAGTGGAATTATACTGGCCCCAAAGAAACTGTAGCAACATTAATAAAATATGTTAAAGATAAAAATATTAAAATATTAGACGCAGGGTGTGGCACTGGACTTGTAGGGATTGAATTAAAAAAACATAAATTTTTAAATATAGATGGAATGGATTTATCAAAAAAATTATTAGATTTAGTTCCTAAAGGATATTATCAAAATCTTGATCAAGTAGACTTAAATAAACCAATAAAATCTCAGAATGATACATACGATGCAATAATGTGTGTTGGCACTTTTACTTTCGGTCACGTTAAACCACATGCTCTAGATGAATTTATTAGAATTTCTAAAAATAAAAGTTTAATCTGCTTTACAATTAATGAAGGTATATACGAAGAATACGGTTTCGATAAGAAAATTGAAGAATTAAAAAAAAATAATAAATGGAGTATAAAAGAGTTCTTTAAATCCGATTACATTAAAAGTAAGGATGTTAATGCCTGGTTGTGTTTGGCGGAGGTAACGAAATAATTATTTTAAAAATTTTCTATAAGTAATTATTACTGCAAACACTATAATTAAAGCAGCTATTCCTTGCTCGCCAAGACTGTTTAGCACACCTATTAAGTTCTTTGTAACTTGCGACCCTAAGAAAGCAACGTCTGGGCCAAATAATATTTCAGCAATAACAGAGACACCTAATAAAAGAACACCTAGCTCAATAAATTGTTTTAAATAACTTCTTATTCTTGTAATCCATGCATTCATAATACTCCTTTCACTTATTTAAACTTATCACCCCAGCCCAAAAATTAGGGGCTAGGGTGACTAGGTTTTTAAACGTTAGTTAATAATTATTTAAGAGGGAAAATTAACCAACGAAAAAAAAAATCTACTTATAAAAACCTAATATAATAATAGCCGCTATTAAGCCGACTATTCCTGCATCACCTAGTGACTGAACTAGACCTACTATGTTGTCAGCTATGCCACTTACGAATGGAACATTTCCACCAAGAAGTGATACAACGATACCTAATCCAAGTAGCGAAATTACTACATGTGTTAGGCTTCTTACTGTACTTGAGAAACCTGCAAGCATTTTCATACTTAACACCTCCCTAAAAGTTACCTTGTTTAAACAAGTGCTACCGAATCAACTATCAGTAGCGTATGGGTCTTAGTATCATACTATATATAGATAGCCAGCATATAATTTGGCTTAAAAAGCTAAGAAAATGGCCTTTAATTTAACTTTTTTCACTTAATTTGTCATATAAATTTAAAGGGTAAATCGATGCTTAAAACTAAATATCCTGTATATATAAAGACAAAAACTTTAAAAACATGAACCTTATTTATGCTTATATATTTCTTGGATTTGCTATCGTATTAGAAATTACTGGCACTAGCTTTGTAAAAGATACAGAGGGATTTACAAAATGGATACCAACGTTAATTTGCTTAATTACTATTAGTATCTCCTACTATCTTATGTCACATGTTGTAACCCGTATTCCAGTTGGAATAACTTATGCTACCTGGTCTGGTTTAGGAATAGCAGCAATAACTATAATTGGAATTTACAAATATAATCAAGTACCAAATATCCCAACTGTCATTGGACTTGTTTTAATTATAATTGGAGTAGTTATTGTGAATACGATGAATGATATAAAAATAAGCTAATGGATCAAATATTTCATGAAATTAAAATAGATACAAAAGGGCAAGGTTTTTACGATTTTACAAATAAGACAGTAAATTGGTTAAATAAACAAAAAATTAATAATGGGATTTTAAATATTAATATTTTACACACTAGTGCATCTTTAGTTATACAAGAAAATGCTGATCCAGATGTACTATATGATTTAAAGAATTTTTTTGATAAATTGGCACCCATGAATAATAAACTGTACAAACATACAACAGAAGGAAAAGATGATATGCCAGCACATATTAAGTCGGCACTAACAAACAATCAAATAACTTTAAGTATAAAAAATAGAAAATTAATTTTAGGCACTTGGCAGGGTTTATATTTATTTGAACATCGTTTAGAGAAACATACTAGAGTTTTATCTCATCATTTAATAGGAAATTAAACATGTATAATAGATTTGGTCAATTTATTGATGGTAAATGGCAACAAGCAGAGAAAAAAGAGACTTATGATGTTATTAATCCTGCAACGGAAGAAGTTATTGGTAAAGCATCTAAAGCGTCTGCGATAGATGTAGATAAAGCACTCAAGTCTGCAGAAAAAGGATTTTCTGTTTGGAAAAAATTTTCTCCATGGGACAGAGCTATCATTATAAGAAAAATTGCAGACTTAATGAGAAAAAAGAATAAAGAACTAGCTAATTGGATGACTTTAGAAACTGGAAAAACTATTACAGAAGCTTTAGCAGAGGTTAATGGTTCAGCAGATATTTTTGAGTGGAATGCTGAAGAAACAAAAAGAATTTATGGTCAAACAGTCCAAAGTAGATTTGAGAACACAAGAGTAATTATTAATTATGAACCTGTCGGTGTTGTTGCAGCCCTATCACCATGGAATTTTCCACTTGTTTTAGCTTCTAGAAAAATTTCAACTGCTTTAGCTGCTGGTTGCTCCGTCATTTGTAAACCAGATGTTATTACACCCGGAACAGTTATGGAGCTGGTAGATATTATTAGTCAGTGTGGAGTTCCTCCCGGTGTAGTAAATTTATTATCGGGAGATCCACCATCGATAGCATCACAATTAATTTCCTCTGATATTGTAAAGAAAATTTCTTTAACTGGTTCTACTAGAGTTGGAAAAATAATTTTGAAGCAAGCAGCAGAAAAAATACAAAGAGTAACAATGGAATTAAGTGGACATGCACCATTCATAGTTCATGCTGATGCAAATGTTGAAAAAGCTGCTGATATGGCAATTGCCGCTAAGTATAGAAATAATGGACAAGTATGTATTTCTCCAAGTCGCTTTTATATTCACGAAAGTAAAAAGGAGCAATTTACTAAAAAGTTTGTTGATAAAACTCTAAAGCTTAAAATTGGTAATGGTATGGACAAAGATGTTCAGCTTGGCCCTATAACCACTAAAAAAAGATTAGAGGAAATAGAAAAACTAGTTGAAATAACAAAAAGAGAAGGGGCCAAAGTTCTATGTGGCGGCAAGAGACCCTCAGGATTTAATAAAGGATATTTTTATGAACCCACAGTTTTTGATAATGTGAAAGATAATTTTACTATAATGACAGAAGAACCTTTCGGACCATTAACACCAATTTTAACTTTTAAAAATTTTGATGAGGTAATAAAAAAAGCTAACAATCAAGTAGCAGGCTTGGCAGCTTATGTTTGTACTGCTTCTATTGAGCTTGCAAACAAAACTTCAGAACAACTTGAAACAGGAATGGTTGCAGTAAATACCCCATTTATTTCAAACGCAGAAACTCCATTTGGAGGTATAAAACAAAGTGGATATGGACGAGAAGGCGGATCAGTTGGAATTAAAGATTATTTAAATATTAAATATACTCATTTAGGTTTGTTGGGATAAGTGATGCCAAAAATAGCAATCGTAGATAAAATGCATCAAGATGGAATAAACTTATTAAAGAATAATCCTAAATTTGAATGTGAAGTAATTGAAGATATATCAAAAAATAATTTAATAGCAAAACTACCTGAATTTGATGGAATTACTTTACGCAGAGGTAAAGTCGATGCAGATATATTAGCAAAATGTAAAAAATTAAAAGTAATATCCAGGCACGGGGTAGGGTTCGATAATGTAGATACAAAATTTTTAAAAAAAAATAATATTAAACTTTTAGTCACAGCTACAACAACATCAGTATCTCCAGCAGAACATATAATGTTTATGATTATAAATATTTCAAAAGGAAAAGATTTTTTTGATAAAGCGGTACGTAACGGTGAATTCGAGTCAATTATGCATATGAATCATCAAAATTTTGAACTATCAAATAAAAAAATTTTAATAATTGGTTTTGGCCGCATTGGAAAAAAACTAATTAAACGTTGTTTGGGTTTTGAAATGAAAGTTTATGCTTATGATCCATATGTTAAAAAAAATGAAATAGAATCTTTGGGCGGAATAAAAGTAGAGAATTTAAATGATGGTCTTAAAGAAGCAGATATAATATCCTTAAGTGTTCCACTAACAGCAGAAACAAAAAACATGATAAATTTTGATAAAATTAAAATTATGAAAAAAAATGCAGTTGTTATTAATACTTCAAGAGGTGGAGTGGTAAATGAAAAAGATTTGAACGATGCTCTTAATAATAAAATAATCTATGGAGCAGGCATTGATGTTTTTGAAAAGGAACCTCCTGATAACAATAATCCTTTATTAAAAAATAAAAAGGTGATTTTAAGTCCACATGCAGCTACTTTTACTCAAGAATGTTTATCTAAAATGAGTATAGAAACTGCTCAAAATTTAATTGATTTTTTTGAGGGCAGAGTCAGCAAAAATTCAATAGTTGATATATAATTAGCAATCTAATGTATTAATTTTTTCCCACTCAGTTATTGGTTCTTTTTTGGAAAAAGTTTCTTTTGAATTAAAATCTTTTAATTCTTGCTGTTTTAACTTCAAATAACTGGTGATATTTTTTTCTCCAAAAGCTGATAATAAAACTTCACTATTACTTAATTGTTCAAGAGCTTCTTCAAGATCAGATGGAAGTTTTTTTAAATTTGGATAATTGTCTCCATCTTTGTACATATTTATAAATAAAGGTTGTCCGGGATCACGTTTTTTTTCCATTCCATCTATACCGGCAGCAATTATTCCAGCTTGCAGTAAGTAAGGATTAGAAGATCCATCCATTAACCTAAGTTCAAATCTTCCTGGATCTGGTACTCGTATCATATGAGTTCTATTATTTCCCGTATAAGATATTTTACTTGGCGACCAAGTAGCTCCAGAAAGTGTAGTTGGAGCATCGATTCTTCTGTAGCTATTTATTGAAGGGTTAAAAAAAGCACTTAAAGCTTCTCCAGAATGTAAAATTCCTCCTACAAAGTTATAAGCTAATCTTGTTAAGCCAAGCTTATCTCCTTTATCTAAAAATAAATTTTTGTTTCCATCCCAGAGCGATACGTGCGCATGGCATCCATTTCCTGTTAAATTTTCAAATGGCTTTGGCATAAATGTAGCTCTCAAACCATGTTTTTCTGCAATTGTTTTAACCATAAATTTAAAAAAAACATGTCTATCAGCTGTTCCTAAACTATCAGTATAATTCCAGTTCATTTCAAACTGTCCATTCGCATCTTCATGGTCATTTTGGTAAGGTCCCCAACCTAGAGCAAGCATAGAATCACAAATTTCTTTTATTAAATCATATTGGCGCATAAGCGCTGATTGATCGTAGCAAGGTTTTGATTGAACATCTCTTATATCAGATATAGCAGAGCCTTCGTTATTCACTAAAAAATACTCACATTCAACGCCAGATTTTAAAACCATATTATTATTTTTTAATTTTGAAATTTGTTTTTTTAACATTACCCTTGGAGACGCCTCAACGGGTTTTCCATTCATCCACAAATCAGAGGCTAACCATCCTATTTCTTTTTTCCAAGGTAATTGAATTAAACTTTCTGGATCTGGTATAGCAAACATATCTGAATCTGCAGGCGTCATGTCTAACCATGTTGCAAATCCAGCAAATCCTGCTCCATTTTTTTGCATGTCTTTGATTGCTGCCGTTGGAACCAATTTTGATCTTAAAACTCCAAAGAGGTCTACAAAACTAATTAAAAAATATTTAATTTTTTTTTGTTTAGCAATTTTTGATAAATCTTTTTTCATGAAATTTATTACTTATAATAAGAAATCTTTATATAAAATTAAAAGAACTGTAACTAAAATAAATATAGCTAAATAAAGACCATACTTTGCTTTAGGAAAAGCCATATTTATCATTCTAGAAGGTCTTTGATTTTTATTTTCTTCTTTATTTTCCATTACACCAGTAATCATATTTAAAAAAAGGGCGCTAAGCAAGTTAGCGCCCAAATTTTTCATATTTTAAATTACCATTCGGTAATGTTCTTTTTATAGTCGTTAGCACTTGGTCTTTTTCTAGCTAACTTTTGATGCTCTTCAGCTTCACCAGCTCCTGTTGCGACATGGAACCAAAGCCAAAAAATTATCGCAACCGTTAACCACATCCACTCTGTGCCGACCATAGGATAAATATCTGCAACTTGTACTCCTTCAGTCGCTGAATCGACATCAGTAGTCAAGTGCTTAATCCAATCAGTTACTTGTGCCATAATTGTTTCTCCTATTTAGTTTAACTTGTTGCTCTTTCATCTTTTCTAGCCTGTTCTAAGATGTTGTAGTCTAGACCTGCTAACTCTACTTCACGAGGTATACGTAGTTTACCTGCACCATGAAGTATTTTAGCAATGATATATCCTGGCAAGAAACCAAGAACACCGAACATTATTATTGCGCCAATAATCATTCCAAGAGGATTGATTGGTGCGTAGTCTGTACCTACCCACATTGATCCTACACTGTATCCAGATGAAGGATATCCCCATAAAACAAAACCACAAATAACAAGTCCGACAACACCAGCATAACCGTGTACTGCTACTGCACCTACCGCATCATCAATTTTGAATCTACGCTCAACCCAATAATGCAATTTATAAGCACACCATGTACCAAATGCAGCAATCATCATTGCTTGCAACGGATGATATAAATCATTTCCAGCTGAAGCAGTAATAATTCCCGCTAGTCCACCTGAGTAAGTCCAGAACGGATCTCCTTTAGAAACCCAATAACCAGCTAACAATCCTCCAGATAAAGACATCAAGAAGTTAAATGTAATACCGCTCAATGTTGTTGGTGTTACATAAATGCTTGTTGCTGTGTAGAAAGTTACTCCTTCCATTCCGTATTCAGGTCCTAGATCGAATATAGGTATATTACAAGCTGCGTAGAATCCCCAGAAACCAGTATAAATCAAGAACAACCCTATAGCTACGAACCATGGGTTTCTTGGTCCAATGTTTCTTGGTTCTCCACTAGATGAAAATTTTCCTATACGCGCACCTAAAACTGCTAGAACGCCTAAAGCAAATCCTCCAGCTACGGCATGAATTACGCCCGATGCGTATGCGTCGTGATAACCTAGTAATTTGAGCATCCAGCCATCAAAATGCCATCCCCAAGCTGCATCTATTGTCCAAAATACAGAACCAATTGCTATAGCTAAAATACCAAATGCAAAAGTTGTAATTCTTTCAATGATTGCTCCAGAAACGATTGATGCGGCAGTCCAAGAAAATAAAAGGAACGCTGCCCAGAATACTCCACTGATGTGGTCACCTAAATTGACCGCCATTAAGTTACTCGTAGCTACGTACCATTTAGCACTAAATAAAGATTCATCTGTAATTAATGCAGCGCTTTCGTTCATAATTGAAGGCGCTAGTCCTGGTCCTGTTGGAAATGCCCAATAGATCCACCAACCAAAGAAAAACCAAGTTACTGTTACCAGTGGTATCAGCATTGTGTTTTTCATAAGAGTGTGTTGATGGTGTTTGTATCGTGATGCTCCAACTTCATACATACAGAATCCCACGTGAATTAAAAACATGAGTACTACCGTTATCCAGTAGTAAAATTCTGTAAAGATGGTCATTAGAGCGCCTAATCCATCAGTCATATTTTACCTCCCTTAATAAAATTACTAAATATCCTATTAGGTGCGACAAGTAGTACAAGAGTATAGAGTCCTTTGTTATCAAGGGTTTTATAAATATAAACAACTTGAGATTGTGTTATTTCTAGAATTTTTTGTAAGCTTTTTTTAAATCTACAAGAGGATGATTAGGTGACATTTGAAATTTAATTAAAAGTTCTCTTGCAATCATATCTCTATCTTGTTGATTGTCAGGCAATTTTATTTTTTTTGGAATAGTAACCCATCCATTTGCATTTCTACAAAAAACAGCTGGACGACCCTCTTCATAACCCATATGAACGTCTTCTAACCAATTTAAATCATCCCAACCCATCTGTTCAATATATTTTTTAAGAAAAGGAGTTACTTTTTTGTAATCAGGCAACAAATTTACATCATATCGATAGCCTATATGTTGCCCGATCATTTTTTCTCTAGCACTCTCTTTTTCTTTAGATTTAGAGATTTTTTTAATTTTTTTATTTTTTTTCTTAGCCATATTAATTAAATTTTGTGATAGTCATCCACTCCAACTGTATGATTTGTTCCTGTTAATGGAACTTTTGCTAGCGCTGAAGCTTCCATCGTTAAGGCTGCCAAATCTTCTGGCTCTAAAGAATGAACATTAGTTTTACCACAAGCACGAGCTAATAATTGTAATTCCAAAGCCATTGTATGCAAATAATTGTAAACTCGCAAAGCTGCATCATCAGGGTTTAATCTTTTTCTTAATTTAGGATTTTGTGTTGCTACACCAACTGGACAACGACCTGTATGACAATGGTAACAATGTCCAGCTTTAACTCCCATTTCTTTTTCAAAATCAACTCCTGGGATTTCCTTATTGCAGTTCAACGCTATCATTGAGCCAGTTCCAATAGCAACTGCGTCAGCACCTAATGCTAAAGCTTTTGCTAAGTCAGCTCCATCTCTAACTCCTCCTGCGTAAATTAAAGTTACTTTTCCAGTTTGACCTACGTCATCCAAAGCTCTACGTGCTTCACGAATTGCTGCTATACCTGGGATACCAGTATTTGCTGCAGCGATGTGAGGTCCTGCACCAGTTGATCCTTCCATACCATCTAAATAAATTGAATCAGGATCACATTTTGCTGCCATTCGAACGTCATCATAAACTTTAGCAGCTCCTAATTTCAATTGTATAGGCACTTGATTATTTGTTAGTTCTCTTAACTCTTGTACTTTTAATGCAAGATCATCAGGCCCTAACCAATCAGGGTGTCTAGCTGGAGAACGCTGATCGATTCCTGAAGGAAGAGAACGCATTTCAGCTACTTGATCAGTAACTTTTTGTCCCATTAAGTGACCACCCATTCCAACTTTTTGACCTTGACCTATAAAAACTTCTATCCCATCTGCTAATTGTGCGTGATGAGGATTAAATCCATATCGTGATTGTATACATTGATAAAACCATTTTTCTGAATATCTCCTTTCATCTGGGATCATACCACCTTCACCCGAGCATGTTGCGCTTCCAGCCATAGTGGCTCCTCTAGCTAATGCAGTTTTGGCTTCATAAGAAAGAGCTCCAAAACTCATTCCTGTTATATAAACAGGAATATCTAATTCGATTGGATTTTTGCAACGAGGACCAATAATTGTTTTTGTTTCACATTTTTCTCTATAACCTTCAATAACAAATCTTGTAAGAGTCCCTGGTAAAAACACCAAGTCATCGAATGTTGGTATTTTTCTCATTAAAGCCATACCACGCATTCTGTAACGACCTAGCTGAGCTTTAATATGTATGTCGTCGATAACCTCAGGTGTAAAAATTGAATTTTGTCCTAACAAACTTTTATTTCTGCCTTTTGTAACTTTAAGACTTCCATTAGTTTTTTTCTTTTTAGCCATTTTAAATTGCTCCTTTTTTTTCTGAAGGTTCTAAAGCATCATAGTTCCAAAGCTTTTTACCAGCTACTACTTTAGTCATTTTGCTGAAATCGAAGTCTGAACCTATTTCTGCAACTTTTAATTTTCTTTTTAACCAAGATATATCATCAGAAGTTATTTTGGATTTTATAGCATCGCTTCCAAATGATTTGATTTTTCCACCAATAAAAATTGTGCCATCATACATAGAGTCTCCCAAGTTGATGCCAGCATCTCCTAAAACAATTATTCTTCCTCTTTGCATCATAAAGCCTGTAAATGCTCCAGCATCTCCCCCAACAATTATAGTTCCACCCTTCATATCAATGCCTGTTCTAGCCCCAACACTACCTTTGCAAATTAAATCTCCGCCACGAATAGCAGCACCAAAGCAGGATCCCGCATTTTTCTCAATAACAACTTTTCCAGCCATCATATTTTCTGCACAAGACCAGCCAACTCTTCCTGTTATTCTTACTACAGGTCCATCAATAGACCCAACTCCAAAATAACCAAGGGATCCTTCAAAAATTAAATTTAATTTATTTAAAATCCCCACACCTAAACTGTGTTTGCCTTGAGGATTTTTAACAACAACGGAACCATAACCTTCTTTCATTAACGAGTGCAATTTATCATTCAGTTGTTTAGCGCTTAAATCCATAGCATCAATTTCTGTTCTTTTGTTGAAGTTAACATCGTAAGCACCATAATAGAAAAAATTTTCTGCTTCTTCAGGATTGAAAAATACTTGTTGTGTTCTTCCTGTAAGAACTTCTTTATGTAAACCCATTGATTGAGATTTTGAATTTTTTAAATTTGCCATACTTTTACTTCTCCATCATAAGGATCATATGTATCTATTTCTTGCGGTAACAAAGTTCTTATGGCTATTTCTTCAGAGCCCAAAGCTACCAAATCATCCGATTCATATAAAACCATTGGTTTTGCTGCCATTGTATCTTTTGCCATACCTAATGAATCTTTTGTCGCTACCAAATAAGTAAAAACTCCATCCAGTTCTTTCAACGAATCTTGCATTCCATCCTTTAAAGATGCGCCACTTCTCATTTTTTGAGCTAAATAGACAGCAATAAGCTCTGAATCACACTCAGACATAAAACGCATTCCTTTATTTTCAAGCGCTCTTCTATTATTCCAATAGTTTGTTAATTGTCCGTTGTGTACTACTGATACATCGCTAAATGGATAGCCCCAGAATGGGTGAGCTGAACGTATGTCAACACCAGATTCGGTAGCCATTCTCGAATGTCCAATTGCATGCGTTCCTTTTATTTTGTCTAATCCATATTGTTTAGACACAACACTGGCATCACCAATATCTTTTACTAACTCTAAACTTTTTCCAAGAGATAGTATTTCTGTCATTTCTACACTTTCAATTTTTTTAGAAAATTCCATTAAGTCTTTGTCATAATTAATACAATATCTAAATGAATATGGTGTTAACTGTGCATCATTAACTATACTTCCGCCAAGATCTCTGATGTGTTTATCTACCTCTTTTCTTCTTGCGTCATAAACTGACTTTTCTTCATTTACAGCAGAGCTACCTTCTGCAACATTTTCTCCAACCTTAAAACGCATTATATAATCTCCTTGATTATTACCTTTTCCATATAACGCAAACCCTGTTGAATCAGGCCCTCTATGTTTGAGAGCTTGCAACATATCCTGTAATTCTTTTCCTATATTTACAGTTTTTCCCTTATGAATTAGTCCAGCTATTCCACACATAATTATTTATTTTCCTTTTAAGACTACGGCAAACAATCCAAATAGGTATCAAGATCCCATTGAGTAGTAGCACCTAAGAATTTTTCCCATTCGTCATTTTTATACCAATGAAAAACTTTGTACATTTCATCTGGCAATGCTGATTTAATAACTTCATCTTCTGCTAATCTGTCTAAAGCCTCTCCTAAACTTAAAGGAAGTTTTTTCACATCTTTACCTTCTTTTTTAGCTTCATACATACTTCTAGATTCAGGCTTAGATGGTACTAGTTTTTTTGAAATACCGTGATCACACGCTTTTAATATAGCTGCACCTAAAAGATATGGATTATGCATAGAGTCAACTGATCTATACTCAAATCTTCCAGGGGCTGACACTCTTAAACCACAAGTTCTGTTTTGATATCCCCAATCAGCATAAACTGGAGCCCAGAAACCTTGATCCCAAAGTCTTCTGTAAGAATTAACTGTTGAAGATCCTAAAGCAGTTAAAGCAGGCAAGTGTTCCATTATTCCAGCAATGGACTGTAAACCAATTTTACCTGGTAGTTGCATATCTTTAGTATCAGGCATGAAAGTATTTGTGCCTCCCTGTACATAACCAAACACTTCTTCTACTCCAGGTAATTTTTTATTACCTAATTTGTTTGTTACAACTTTTCCACCTTTCCATAAAGACATGTTTGTATGGCAACCACTTGCAGATACACCCATAAAAGGTTTTGTCATAAAGCATGCTATTAAATTATGTTCTCTAGCAACTTGCGCACAAATTTGTCTGTAAGTAGAAAGTCTATCAGCGTTTCTTAAAACATTATCGTATGTCCAGTTTAATTCTAATTGTCCCGGAGCATCTTCATGGTCACCTTGAATCATATCTAAACCCATGGCTGAAGCGTATTCAATTACTTTCATAAAAACAGGTCTCAATGATTCAAATTGATCAATGTGATAACAGTATGGTTTAGAAAAACCTGATCCAGTAGGGGTTCCGTCAGGATTTTTTGTTAACCACATCATCTCAGGTTCAGTTCCAACTCTCAATTCTAATCCATGTTTTTTTTCAAATTCATCCATAAATATTCTGAGATTTCCTCGACAATCAGAGGTTAAATGTCCTCCTGGATTTTGTCTTTCTTCTCTGTTTCTAAAACATGTAACAAAAACTCTTCCAATTCTTTTGTCCCAAGGTAATTGACAGAAAGTTTCGGGATCAGGTATACCAACAAGCTCCATAGCTTCAGGGCCGTAACCGATATAATTTTTGTGTCTGTCTACAAATAAGTTGGCAGTAGATCCATAAACTAATTGAAAACCTTTTTCTGCAGTTCTTTCCCAATGGTCTGCAGGAATTCCTTTACCAACAACACGTCCTGTTACAGATATAAATTGGTAATAAATATATGTAATTCCTAATTCGTTAATTTTTTCTCTAACTTTTTTAACTAACTTATCACGTCCTGGCTGATTAACGTGTTTTTCTAGATCTGTCATAAATCTAATCCTCCCCCAAAGATTAATATCTTGAACTTATTTAATAGAAATATGTTAGCTGAAAAATAAATACTCGTCTAGATTTAGCTCCAAGGAAATGGACTGCTAGAAACAGGATGTAACTCACCTTTCGCGTATCGATTGAATCTAAAAGGTTTTAATAGAGTATTTTCTTTTCCTAAAAGCTCATCAGAAACAAGATCTCCAACCCCTATCATTTTATATCCATGATTGGAATCAGCTATAAAATAAACATTTTCACAAAATTTATCAAAAATAGGAAAAGAATCAGGGGTAAAACATCCAAGTCCTCCGGAAGGTCCTTTGTGGTAAGTTTTTATTTTTCCCATAAATCTTTTTTGGCAATGAGCTAAGGCTGAACACCACATGTGAGCAAATTCTTCAGTTGTTTGATATTCGGGTGAAGCAGGCCCATAAGGATCAACTTTTACTTCATCGACTGGTTTAATCACTTTATAAGGAGCAGATCCACCCTGAACTCCTTTAAAATTAAAGTCTGGTTTGTAATATATTCCCCACATTTTGTCTGTTATTAAAGATCCATCAACATCAGAATATAAATGTGCATCGCTATCCACATGAATTACAGGAGGCATTTTACCATCATCAGTTTTTTGCATATTTGGATCAACTCCTAGCACTCCTTCGGTTAACATCCAATATATCCACATTGGATAATCTTTATGCAATTTACCTTTTTCATCTTTAATTGAAATTTTTTTAGGTAGTTCAAGCATATCCCAAAATCTTTTTACCCAAGGACCAGCTCCAACGATCACTTGTTCGCAATCAATAGTTCCTTTTGAAGTAACTACACCAGTTACAGCTTTACTGTTACTTCCCCTTTTAAACCCAGTAACTTCTGTTCCTGTAATAATTCTTACACCAAAACTTTCAGCTTTATTTGCTAAACCATAAATAGAGGCTGTGTTATTTGCATAGCCTCCTCTTTTTTCATGAAGAACAGAAGTTATTCCTTTTGCTTGCCAGTCATGAAATATACTCTTCATGTATTTAGCCGAATCTTCTTTTCCTTCAATAAATTCTGACTCATATCCAATAGCTTTTTGTTGGTCGTAAATACTTGCAACATCCTTATGCATACTTTCTGGACTTATTTGCATATAACCAACTGGATGATAACTAAAATTTTTTTGATCACTTTCCCAAACTTTAACGCTATGCATCATTAATTCCCTCATAGCAGGTTGAAAATAATTATTTCTTACAACTCCACAAGCAACTCCACTTGCGCCTGCGCATAAGTCGCCTTTATCCAAAACAACAATATCGTTATTTGAACCATTACCATTTTTTTTCTTAAGTTTTTCAGCCAAATGCCAAGCGGTACTTAATCCATGAATACCAGCGCCTATAACTACAAATCTTGCTTTTTTTGGAAATGCCATATTACGATTTTACTTTTGTTTTTTCTGGGTCATAAAAAGGAAATTTGACAACTTTTGCTCCAATTCTTTTTTGATGACCATCTATTTTTCCTACCTCAACCTCTGTTCCTATATCAGAATATTTAACATCCACTCTACAAAGTGCAATATTCTTATTTAGCACAGGTGATATCATTCCGCTAGTTATTATACCCACTTGCGCTCTTCCTACGTGTACGCAGTCGCCATTTACTGCCTGTTCTTTTCCTATTAATTCGAGACCAACTAATTTTTTTTGCGGAGAGGCTTTCTTTTTTATTAAAGCATCTTTTCCAACAAAATCATCTTCTTTAGTTTTTAAAGCTACAGAAAAACCAATACCGGCTTCAAACGGGTCAGTTTGATCGCTAAACTCAAAGCCTCCAAAAATTAATCCTGCTTCTATTCTAACCATATCCAAAGCTTCAAGTCCCATTGGAGTTATACCAAGATCTTTTCCACACTCCCAAACTTTATCCCAAACTTCAGAAGCATCTTTTGGATGGCACCATACTTCAAAGCCTAATTCACCAGTATATCCAGTTCTAGATACCATTATTGGAGTTCCTAAATCATCACCAATTCTACCAATGGTGAACCTAAACCATTGGAGTTCTTTTATTGTAGGTTGAACAGGTGGAGTCCAAACAAATTTTTCAAGAATTTTTCTACTATTTGGTCCTTGAACAGAAATATTATGAATTTGATCTGTCGAAGATTTTACCCAAGCTTTGTAATTTTTTTTCTTTGCTAACTCTCTAAGCCACTCGCCACCATATTCTTGACCACCAATCCATCTAAACATTTCCTTACCCATTCGATA
>CACFQR010000005.1 GCA_902568465.1 uncultured Pelagibacteraceae bacterium
GTTCCTATGTTAGAAGCAAATTTTGTAACACTCGAACAAGGGACAGGTATAGTTCATTGCGCCCCAAGTCATGGTCCGGATGATTTTAATTTGTGTTTAAAACATGGAATTAAATCTTTAGACACGATAGATGATAATGGTAGATATACTAAACATATAAAAAAATTTGAAGGAACTCATATTTTTAAAGCTGACCAAATTGTAATTGATAAGCTTAAGGAGTATAAAAAATTACTATCAAATGGTAAGCTTACTCATAGTTATCCCCACTCTTGGAGATCTAAAGCACCTTTAGTTCATAGGGCAACATCCCAATGGTTTATTTCAATGGAAGAAAAAGATTTAAGAAAAAAAGCACTTAAAGCCATTGACGATACTGCTTTTTACCCAGAAAGAGGAAGAGATAGAATTAGATCAATGATAGAAACAAGACCTGATTGGTGTATTTCTAGGCAAAGAATTTGGGGTGTTCCTCTACCTCTATTTGTTTCAAAAAAAACTAACGAACCTTTAAAAGATAAAGATATAATTGAAAATATAGCTAATATTTTTGAAAAAGAAGGTGCTGACTGTTGGTTTACTGACGATCCTCAAAAATTTTTAGGAAAAAAATATAAAAAAGAGGATTTTATTAAATCAAGCGACATAGTTGAAGTTTGGTTTGATAGTGGAGCTACTCATTCATATGTACTAGAAAAAAGAAAAGATTTAACTTGGCCTGCATCAATGTATCTAGAAGGTTCGGATCAACATCGAGGATGGTTTCATTCTTCTTTATTAGAGTCATGCGGCACAAGAGGTAAAGCACCTTTTAAAAGCATTCTCACTCATGGTTTTGTAGTTGATGGAAAAGGTTTGAAGATGTCTAAATCTACAGGAAATATAATTGCTCCAGAAGATGTTTTAAAAAAATATGGTGCAGATATATTAAGAACTTGGGTAACCGCCTCAGATTATGCCGAAGATTTAAGGTTAGACTACTCCATTCTTGAACAACACGCCGAATCGTATCGAAAAATTAGGAATACTTTTAGATTTTTATTAGGAAATTTAAATGATAAAAAAAATAATTTTGATTTGAATTCAAAAGAAGTTGAAAAATGGCCAGAACTAGAGCGTTATATTCTTCATCAAATATTTACGCTGAATAAAAGTTTTGAAAAATATTTTAAAGAGTATAATTTTCATAAACTTTATAAAGAGCTTATAAATTTTTGTTCATTAGATTTATCAGCATTTTATTTTGATATCAGAAAAGATATACTTTATTGTGATGGTCTAAAATCTGAAAAAAGAAAAATTTGTATAAATCTTTTATCTTTAATTTTAGATATTTTATTGAAATGGTTTGCTCCAATTCTTTCTTTTACGACTGAGGAAATCTTTCAAATTGTAAATCCAGAAAAAAAATCAAGCATACACTTAGAGAGCTTTCCTAAAATTCCATCAAACTGGGAAGATAAAAAATTATCAGAAAAATGGGAAAAACTTAAAATTATAAGAAGTGTAGTAAATACAGGTATAGAGGTCAAAAGATCAAATAAAGATATTGGTTCTAGTCTTGAAGCAAATATAGAAATTTACCTTAACAAAGAATATCTTGAGCTTATAAAGGACATAAATTTGTCTGAATATTTTATTACATCTAAAGCTAGTGCAAAACATATGATTGATGATAAAAAAATTTTTAAGCTTGATGATGTACCAAACATTGGTGTCTATGTCGAAAAAGCAAAAGGTGAAAAATGTTCTCGTTGCTGGAAAATTCTTGGAAATCTATGCGAAAGATGCAGCAATGTTTTAAAAAATTAATTTTTAATGAAAAAAATTATAATTATTTTAACTATTTTTTTAACAGACAGATTATCTAAAATATATATTTTAAATTTACAATCAGAGGGTACTGACATCGATTTTTATATTTTACCATTTTTAAATGTTTATTTGGTGTGGAATACAGGTATTGGTTTCGGCTTAATTTCTTTAGAGTCCGGTATTTATTACCATATTTTGTCATTTATAATATTTTTGGTTAATCTGCTGCTTGTTTATTTGTTAGTAAAATCAAAAGGCGCTTATTCATATTTAATAGCAATGGTAATAGGGGGTTCCTTGGGTAATTTGTTTGATAGAATATACTATTATGCAGTGCCAGATTTTATAGATTTTCACATAGGAAGTTTTCATTGGTTTATATTTAATGTTTCTGATATTTTTATAACGATTGGTTTAATAGGTTTGATATTTATGGAAATATTTAACAACAAAAAAAATTTAAAAAATGTTTAAAAAAATACTATTAATTATAACAATCTCTCTATTTGCAAACTCTTGTGCAAATACATGGGATTCCGTAAAAAGAGGTTTAACGGGAGGAAAAAGCAGGTCGGCAGACGAATTTTTAGTTAAAAAAAAAGATCCATTAATATTACCACCAGATTTCGAAAATCTACCTTCACCCTCTGACAGGCAAGAAGCTGAGGAGGAACTATCAGCCTTCAAGAAGACTTTATCTGAATCTTCATTAATTGAAACAGACTCTTCAACAGCTAGTTCAGCCGAGGAGTCCATACTTCAAAAAATTAAAAAAAAATAAATGCTAACTAAAAATAATTTTTTTAAAAATTATTCTATTTCTAGGGGCAAGTATAAAAAAAATTTTAAAAAAACAAAAAAAATATTTAAAAATTTTTTAAATGAAATAAAAAATAATAAAATTCCCTTTCTTAGTTCATACGAAAAAAATTATGAATATGATTTTTATAGCTCAACTATTAAAAAATATTCAAAGTATGAAAACATTATTATTATTGGGATGGGGGGTTCAATTTTAGGAACTAAAACAATATATTCATTTTTCAAAAAAAAAATTAAAAAAAAAATATTTTTTTTTGACGATTTAGACTCAAATTTGCATTTAGAATTTAAAAAAATAAAAGACTTAAAAAAATCATGTTTTATAGTTGTTTCAAAATCTGGAAACACATTAGAAACAATAACTAATTTAGATATCATTTTTTCTAAATCTTTATTTAATAATAAATTAGTAATTATTACAGAGCTAAAAGATAACAGTTTAACTAAGCTGACTAGTAAATATAACGTGGATATTATAGAGCACAAAAATTATATAGGAGGCAGATATTCTGTGCTATCTGAAGTTGGCATGTTTCCTGCTGCATTGATGAATCTTAACATAAGCAAGTTTAAAAATTTGAAAAAACTAATCTCTAATAAAAAATTTGTATCCTCTTTACTTAACAGCGTCGCATTCATTTATACTTATAATCAATTAAAAATAAATAATTCAGTCATTCTAAATTACGATTCAAGACTTCATGATTTGTGTTTATGGTATCAACAGTTAGTCGGTGAAAGTTTGGGTAAAAGGGGCAAAGGAATTATGCCAATAGTTTCAACATGCCCTAAGGATCACCATAGTTTATTACAACTTTATTTAGATGGACCCAAAGATAAATTTTTTACGTTTTTAAGTACTGAAAAAAAAATTTTAAATAAAATAGACTCAGTTTTATATGCTCAATGTCAAGCTACTAAAAATATTTTTACGAGAAAAAAAATTCCATTCAGGCACTTTACTATTAAGGATAATGATGAAAATGAGTTAGGTTCTTTTTTTACTTTTTTTGTACTTGAAACAATACTTTTGGCAAAATTATTAAATATCAATCCATATGATCAACCAGCTGTCGAGCAAGTAAAAATTGAAACGAAAAAATTTTTAAGATAGAAATGGCAATAATTTACCAAAGAAAATAACTGAAAGACCATATACTCTTTTTTCAATTATCTCATAACGCGTAGTTAATTTATCTTTACTATTTTTATGCCTATGCAAAATAAATATTCCTTCTTTTTTTAAAACACTTTTATTAGAGATTAATTCAATTAAATCGTTTATTTTTCTATCTTTAAAAGGAGGGTCGCAAAAAATAAGATCATGAGGAATATTACCCGAAACGTCAAAGTTTAATTTTTTATTTTTTTTTAAAATATTAAAAACATCACCAAAGAGTATTTTTGTCTCATTTGTTATTTTTAATTTTTCTATGTTTTTTTCTAAAATTTTTATTGCTTCTTTCTCTTTTTCAATAAAAGTAGTATTTGATGCTCCTCTAGATATGCACTCAATTCCAAATGACCCTGTGCCAGAATATAAATCTAAAATATTTGCATTTTTCATTTCAAAAGAAATTTTATTTGAGTGAGCTAAAAAATTAAAAATACTTTCCCTCACCATATCTTTTAATGGTCTTATTTTTTTGTTATCAGGTCCAAAAATAGGAATTCCTCTAAATTTTCCAGATATTATTCTCATAATTATTTATTATCGATTGCTCTCCACGCAATATCTTTTCTAAAAAAACCATCTTTCCAATTTATTTTATTTATATTTTTTAATGAATTATTTCTAGCTTCAACTAAACTGTCAGAAGAAGAAGTTACATTTAGCACTCTTCCACCAATAGAGTAAATTTTATTTTTTTTTAAATATGTGCCTGCATGAAATATTTGGTTATATTCATCAGATTTGATATCAATTAAATTTTTAATTTCACTATTTTTCACATAATTCGATGGATAACCTTTGGCACATACAACAATAGTAATACAATTTTTTTTACTCCATTCTATTTTTAAATTATGGAGTTCATTTTTCACAGCATATTTAATCACATCCAATAAATCTGTTTTTAATCTCATCATAAGTACCTGACATTCAGGATCTCCCATTCTAATATTGTATTCGATTAAATATGGTTCATTTTTTTTTATCATTAGGCCTGCGTATAAAAATCCAGTATAAGGGTGGCCTGAATCTTTCATAGCTCGAAGCGTAGGTTCTATAATTTTTTTTTTAATTTTATTTTCTAGTTTCCGGGTGAGTAAAGTTGCTGGTGAATAAGCTCCCATTCCACCAGTATTTGGACCCACGTCTCCTTCTCCAACTCTTTTATGATCTTGAGCAGAACCAAAAAAATGATAAGAATTTTTATCTACAATACAAAAATAGCTTAATTCTTCACCTTCTAAAAATTCTTCCAATAGTACTTTTTTTGAGGATTTAAATTTACCCTCCAAAACTTCCCTTGTCTTTTTTATAGCCTCTTCCTTAGAGGAGCATATTGATACTCCTTTTCCTGATGCCAATCCATCAGCCTTTACTACAATTGGAATGTTATTTTTTTCTATAAAAATTTTTGCATCATTTAAATTTTCAAAGACACCAAAATTTGCTGTAGGTATATTATTTTTTTTACACAAATTTTTCATAAATGCTTTTGAACCTTCCAATTGTGCAGCAAATTTACTAGGACCAAGTACTTTAATTTTTTTGCTGTTCAGATAATCTGTGAGACCATTAACTAAAGGCTGCTCGGGACCAACAATTACAACATCTACTTTTTTATCTCTAACTATTTTATAAATGGCTTCAAAATTTAAAATATCTTCTTTTATATTTTCTGCTATTTTCTCGGTCCCAGCATTTCCAGGTATACAAATTAATTTTTTTATTTTTAAAGATTGTTTTAATTTATAGCAAATAGCATGTTCCCGACCACCGCTTCCAATAACTGCCAAATTCATATATTATAGATATAATAGCAATTAAATATACATGAACGGAAATAAAGCAAAACTTAAATTTAACCCAAACAATTTCGAAATTTTAGAAAATGGTGATTACGTTATTTGTGCAGTTTCGGGAAAAAATATTCCACTTAACGAGTTAACCTATTGGAATGTTGACCTACAAGAGGCTTATTTTTCCCCAAAAGAGGCCCAACAAAGATATGAAGAGTTAAATAAAAAATGAGAATTATAGTTATTATATTTTTTACATTATTTACAACCTCAAGTTTTGCTGTTTCATTTAAAGGTAAGTTTATTCAGGGATCTTTTATTCTTGGAAAAACTCAACCGGGATCAGAAGTTTTTATAGATAAAAAAAAGGTCAAAGTTACTTCAGATGGATATTTTGCTTTTGGTTTAGGCAGAGATAGAAAAAATGATGTGATAATAAAAATAAATGAAAAAAAAATAGTAAAAAAAGTTTTTAAAAGAGAGTATAAAATCCAAAGAATAGATGGGCTTGAAGAAAAAAAAGTAACACCCCCCGAAGAAGTCTATGAAAGAATTAAAAGAGAGAATAAATTAATTGGAGAGGCTAGGGGCATTAACAGCAACTTGGTTTTTTTTAAAAATAAATTTATAAATCCATTAGAAAACGCAATCGTTACTGGCGTTTATGGAAGTCAAAGAATTTTAAACGGAAAACCTAAATGGCCTCATTATGGTATAGATTTTGCTGCTAAAGAAGGAACGGAAATTAAAGCCATGCTAGATGGCGTTGTTACTTTAGCAGAACCAGATTTATTTTATACAGGTGGAACTTTAGTATTTGATCATGGACATGGTATTTCAACACTGTATATGCACATGAAAACATTAATGGTTAAAAAAGGTCAAAAAGTTAAACAAGGAGATATCATTGGAACCGTCGGCTCAACAGGACGATCAACAGGAGCGCATTTAGATGTTAGACTTAACTGGTTTCAAATACGGTTGGATCCCGCAACAGTCTTAGACATTAAGTAACTCAAATATATTTTTCTTTCTTTAAAGAGTTGACAAATTTACAACTAGCGCAAGCAAGATTGTATATAGGCGGTTTTTCCATAAGGTAAATATCGATAATATCGGTAATTCTTTTTAGTAAATCATCATGACATCTATTACCTTTTAGATACAAAGTTTCAAATTTCATATTACAAGCGCCGTCAGAAATTTTTATAATCTCTTTTGGTTCAAAAAGATATAAACCTAACTCTTTAATATTAGTAAATTTTGGGGTTTTAGAATTTGGTTTTTCAAAAATGGTTGCATAACTTTCTAATTGCAGTTTATAATTTTCAACTTTTGATGGATTAATATTAGTAGTTTTTAAATCTATAATTCCATATTTTTTTGGACTAGTTTTAAATTCGATGACTACATCAGTTTTACCACTAATCACAAAAGACCTTCCTTTTTTATCTTTGAGAGTAGAAGAACCTATAAAGCCACTAAGCTCTGTCATAATACGACCGTCAGGTAAATCTTTTGACATTAATTTTACAGATTGAGTAATTAAGAATTTTTTTTGTATAAGGTCAAACGCATTAAATATTGGAGGAAAAAAAGCGTCAAGCTTAATACCCTTGTGAGATAACCATAAACATCTTTTACATTTTAAAGCGTAGTCGAGTCCGCTAGGAGCAACTTTAAAAATTTTTTCTTCGCTCATTTTATTTCCACCTATTGTGGGACCAAAGCCATTGTTTCGGATTTTCAATAATCATTTTTTCAATAATTTGATTAATTTTAAGTGTTATATTTTTTATATCTTGATCATCATTTCCTGTTTTTTCTATCGCGTAAGGTTGGTGAACAGTCATTTCAAATTCAACATCTTTTATTCTTTTCAAAGAAATAGGAACTAATTTACAATTGTATTTTAATGCTAATTGCGCCGGAATAGTTGTCGTTTGCGCAGGTTTATTAAATAGATTTATTCTTGGTCCTTCTCCCACGCGCTGATCAACCATTAGTGCAATACTATATCCATCCTTAACGCGATTAATTACCTGTCTCATACCTGCTCGACCTTTTGGAATTTGATTAGGACAAATATATTTCATTCTAAGATATTCCATAACTGGATTTAAAAAAAGATTATTTAAAGGTCTGTAGATAGCTGCAGTTTTAATACCAGATTTTTCAAGCTCCATTGCCATTAATTCAAAATTAGCAAAGTGTCCCGAAAAAAAAACCACAGGTTCATTTAATTTTTTAATTTCATTTAAATAATCACTTCCAATTATTTTTATGTGATCAAAATCAACCCTATTAAATTTAAAATCTTTCAAAAAAACGTATTCAGCAAATGTTCTACCTATATTTGACCACATGCCATTTACTATTTCTTTTTCTTCTTTTTCATTAATATTTCCCAATCCTAATTTAATATTTGCTGTAATAATACTTTTTGATCTAAAAAAGGGGCCAAAAAATTTACCTATGACCCCTCCTAAATTAGATGAATTTTTAAGGCCAATTATTTTAAAAACACAAAACAAAGAAATTACAATTGTAAATTCAAAAAAATATTTTATTATTTTCATAAAGCTTTTTCTAATTCTTTAATAAATTTACTTTCATTATCTATTTCAATATCTATCTCAATAAAACTTATATTTTTTCTGTATTTTTCATTTATTCTAAAGTAATCTTTTTCTGTAGTTAGAAGAATAGCATTTTCACTTTTAGCTTTATAAACTAAACTTTCGAGTTCTTTTTCACTGTAATTGTAGTGATCAGGAAAATCTAAAGATTCTACAATATTTAAATTATTATTTTTTAATAAATTAAAAAAATTAATAGGATTTCCAATTCCAGCAAATGCTATGATATTATTTTTATCTAATTTTTCAGGTTTTTTTAAATTATATTTAAAGTAAAAGATTTTTATTTTTTGATTTACGTTTAATAATTTTTTTTCAATGTCCTGGTTTTTTTTGCCATTTATAAAAACATAATGTGCCCTTTTTAGCGCAGAAAGGCTCTCCCTTAAAGGTCCAGATGGAATTGTCAGACCGTTACCCAACCATTGTTTTTCATTAAAACAAACAATTGATAGATCTTTTTTAATTGAGCTATCTTGAAAACCATCATCGAGAATAGCTACATCAGCATTATTTTTAATTGCATTATTTATTGCAACCAATCTTTTTTTATCCTGGTAAACAGGACCTATTTTTTCTTGCATGGCTACTTCATCTTGAATGTGATCATATTTTTTTCTTATAAAAACTGGATTTTTTTTCAAAGTTTTAAAAATAAGGAATAGTTTATTGCATAAAGGAGTTTTACCAGTTCCTCCTATATATATATTTCCAACGCATATTATTGGTATCTTGAAATTATTAGTTTTAGTTAAAAAAATCTTTAAAAAACTTAAAAATTTAACAAATATACTTAAAGGAAATAATATTATGGAGTATAGAGAAATTTTATTTTTGTCCCAAAACTTTGGCTTAAAAAACTTCATTTATAAGCATTAATATATACATTTATTTCTTTGACTACATCAGCAAGTGTATTTTCGCCATATTTTTCTATTTTTTCTATAATTTCTACATTTTTTACTTTATTGCTCGTAAATTCTTCAACTAATAATTGGCTTAGTTCGAGAGGATCTCTAATTTCTTTTGCTACATTTAGATATTTTAAATATTCATAAACTTCCTCAAAATTACTTACATTTGGACCATGGAAAATTTTACATCCAAGTCTTGCAGGTTCTATAGGATTTTGACCGCTTACTTGTTCCAAAGATTTAACTAAAGATTTTCCTACGAATACACATTTTGCAATATTGTAAAACTTTAGAGCTTCACCATACGCATCAATTAGCAAAATATCAGTTTCATTTTTTATTTCCTGAAGTTTAGTATATTTTACAACTTTCAGATTTAATTTAGATATTTCATCAGCAATTTTATCTGCACGATTTATATGTCTAGGAATAATAACAGTTAATATATTATTAAAAGTTTTTTTTAACTCCAAGTGTGTTTTTGCACAAAATATTTCTTCAGAAGGGTGTGTACTTGCCGCACACCATATTTTTCTTTCACTTATTTTAGTAAGAAAATTTGAATCTAACTTTAGATTTGAAGACGTTTTACTTTTTGCAAATTTTAAATTTCCATAGTTTCTAATATTTTTTGCCCCTAATATTTGAAGATATTTTTCAGTTTCTTTGTTTGAGGCTATACAAATATCTATTTTTTCAAATATTTTTTTTGAAAAATTTTTAAAAAATTTCCATCTTAAAAAAGTTTTTTTGGTGATTCTCCCGTTCACTAATAACAGAGGTATATTTTTTTTTTTTATTTCTAAAATTAAATTAGGCCATATTTCAGATTCAACAAAGATTGCTAAGTTTGGTTTCCAATGGTCTAAAAATTTGATTACTACGTTTTTTATATCTAAAGGTAAAAATTGATGCACTACCTTTTTGCTATTTGAATATCTTTTTTCTAAAATTCTACCTGAGCTAAGTGTAATAGTAGTTATTAGAATTTTTTTTACTTTTTCATTTTTTTCGAAAATTTCTATCAAAGGCAAAATACTCATAGCCTCCCCAACAGAAGCTACGTGATACCAAATTAAAAAATCTTCTCCTCTGGTTAATTTTATAAAAGATAATTTTTCTTTATATCTTATTGGATGTTCCTTATTTCTAAGTTTTCTCCAAAATAGATATATTGGAGATAGAGGGTAAAATAGGTATGTTAAAAATTTATACCAAAATTCCATTTATTAATGAGCACTCAATTGTTTACTATAAAGATTTTTATAAATATTTGAGTTTTTAAGCAGATCATTATGGGTACCTGTATCAACTATATTACCTTGATTTACTACAATAATTTTATTAGCTCTAATGATTGTAGATAGTCGATGAGCTATAACTAATGTAGTTTTATTTTTTGTTAAGTTGATAATAGCATTCTGAACTTTTTCTTCCGATTCGGCATCTAATGATGAAGTTGCCTCATCTAATAAAATTATTGGAGAATCTTTTAAAACCGCTCTTGCGATAGATAATCTTTGTTTTTGTCCACCAGAAAGCTTTATACCATTTTCTCCAATTATTGTTTCATATGATTGTGGTAACTTTTCAATAAATTCATCTGCTGCAGCAAACTCGCAAGCCTTTTTTATTTGGTCTTCAGTTGCTTGTAAGTTAGCATAAGCTATATTTGCTCTTACCGTATCATCAAATAATATTATGTCCTGACTAACTAAAGATATACTCTTTCTTAGAGAAAAAAGTGAAACATCCTGGATATTTTGTTTATCAATAAAAATTTGACCATTATTAGGATCATAAAACCTTGGCAGTAAATTTATTATTGTGCTTTTTCCTGCACCACTATGTCCTACTAAAGCCGCAGTAGTTCCACCTTCAATTTGAATATTTACATTTTTAACAGCTTTATCCTTGGTGTTTGGATACGCAAAAGTAACGTTTTTAAATTCTACATCACCCTTGGTCATTTTTAAATTATTTGCAGCTTTATTTTCTTTAATATGAGATTCAGTATCTAGTATATTGAAAACTCTTTCAGCACCAGCCGCACCTTGGTAAAAAAGCATATTAATTGTAGCTAGCGATCTTATAGGTTGATAGGCAAGCATCATTGCAGTTAAAAATGAAAAAAAATTATTTATTTCTATTTCTCCAGTAGATACCATTAACCCAGTATAAAAAATAAATCCAGCAATCATGAAACCAGTAAGCATTTCCATAATTGGCTGAGCTCTAATCATTACAAATCCTATTTTATTTTGTTTACTCATATGTTCATGTAAAACTTTTTTTGCCCGATTAAATTCAAAATTTTCTTGCTGATAAATTTTTATCATTCTAGAACCTTTGATCATTTCTGATAAAAAAGCTGTAAGGTTTCCAATTACTTTGGCGCTTTCAGAAGTGACTTTACCTAATCTTTTACCCAAAGATTTAGCAACTATGGCAGCTAAAGGCATCATTATGAGAGCGAATATTGCAAGCTTCCAATTTTGATAGAACATTAAGGCTATTAAAACCAATAAGGTTAAAGAGTCTTTCATAAGGTTTAATATTCCGTTACCTACTAATTGGCTTACTAATCCTACATCATATAAAAAGTGCTGAATATATTTTCCAGAGTGTTTTGACTCTATTGTACTTATGTCAGATTTTAAAAAACATTCTGATAGTTCTACTTGAATATTTCTTACAACTTCATTAGCTATTTTAATAAGAATAGTTCTAGCAAAGTAAAGAGATAAACCTTTTATTGTAAAAGCAAAAACAATAGCAAATGGGATAATTAGCAACATTGTTTTATCTTGTTCTATAAAAATTTTCTTAACAGCAGGATCTAGTAGCCATGCAATGGCAGCTGTACCACCTGCAACACCAAAAGATAAAACCAAAGCAAGCATTAATTTAGAAAAATGCCTTTTTACATAAGAGCTAAATAGTCTTGACAAAATTTTTTTTAAAGAAGAAATATCCATTATAAGGAAAAAGATAAAATTAAAATAAATACAAAAATACCTGTTACGTTGTTTGATTTAAAAGCAACCAAACAGGTTTTGGGTTTTGAAATTTCAAAAACCCTAAGTTGATAAACTAAAGAGGCCACAAAAGGAATTAATAATATCATTTTATATTTATCTATTTCCATCATTAGACATAATGTTAAAATACCAATTGCACATAAGCTATAACAGGTTCCTACAAAAACCTTTACATTATTTTTAAATTTAATTGAAGTTGATTTAATTCCAATAATTTCATCATCCCTTAAATCTTGAAGTCCATAAATCGTGTCATAGCCTAGTGTCCAAAATATGGCTGAAAAATATAAAATCATGGGTTCAATCGATATATAATTTGTTATTGAGGACCACCCCATTATTATTCCCCAGTTAAATGTTAAACCTAAAAAAAGCTGCGGCCAGTAGGTAATTCTTTTCATAAATGGATAAGCAAAGGCAAGAATCATAGAACTCATCCCAAGAATAATTGTTAGATTATTAAATTGAAACAGTATTACAAGCGCTATCAAACAAAGGACAATCACATAGATAAAAGCGTTTAATATTGAAATCTTGCCAGAAGGAATAGGTCTTTGCTTTGTCCTTCCGACTTTTTTATCCAAATCTTTATCTACTATGTCATTAAAAATACATCCAGCACTTCTCATGAGGATAGAACCTAAAAGAAACAGAATTATAAATTTTATATAAAGATTAATGTTAGTATTAAGATTATATCCAAGAGTTAAACCCCAAATGCACGGCCAAAATAATAACAAGAAACCTATAGGTTTATTTAATCTTGTTAAATCTACAAATATTCTGATTTTTTCCATTCAAGGCTTGAGGATTGCTGGGCCAATAATTTTTCTTGCTTCTAAATCTTTGTGAGCTTGCACAACATCATCTAGCTTGTACTTATTGAAGATTTTTATTTTAACCTGTCCAGACATTATTTTTTCAAACAATTTATCAGCGCCTTCTTTTATTTCATCTTTTGTTCCTAAATACTGCCCCATTGCTGGTCTAGTAAAAAAAAGACCTTTTGGTTGTATCATTTTTTTTACATCTATATTGCCAAGTGGACCTGAAGCATTTCCAAAAGAAACCATCATTCCTCTAATTTTTAAACATTCAATTGAACCCTCAAAAGTATTTTTTCCGACACCATCATAAACTACAGGCACACCTTTGCCTTTAGTGATTTCCAATACTTTTTTAGCAAAATTTTCCTTAGAATAATTTATTACAAAGTCACAACCATTTTTTTTTGCTGTAGCTACCTTATCATCTGAACCTACTGTTCCAATAACTTTACAACCCAAACTTTTTGCCCATTGACAAAAAATTTGTCCAACACCTCCTGCGGCCGCATGAAATAAAATAATTTCACTTGATGAAACAGGATATGTTTTATGAAGTAAATAAAAAGTAGTTAAACCTTTTGTCATTAAAGTTGCTGCGATTTCAAAATCAATACCCTTTGGTATTTTTACTAAATTTTTAATTGAGTAGTTTCTTTCAGTTGAATACGAACCAAGTATTCCTCCGGAATAACACACATTATCCCCGACAGAAAAATCTTTTACTTGTGTTCCAATTTCTTTAATAATACCTGAGCCTTCCCCACCTATTCCAGATGGTAGCTTAAGAGGATATAAGCCCGAGCGATGGTATGTATCTATATAATTAAGCCCGATTGCTTTATGCTCAATTAACACTTCTTCAGGACCTGGTTTTTCGAGTTTAACTTTTTGTAATTTTAGAACTTCTGGATTTCCGGTTTTTTCTAATCTAACAACTCGTGTCATTTTTGAACAAAGTTTCCCGTATTATAATCTTCAACTGCTTTAAGTATTTCTTGTTTAGTATTCATAACAAAAGGCCCACCCCTGACTATAGGCTCATTAATTGGTTTGCCAGATATTAGTAAAAATTTAGCTTTTGTGATACCTTTAACTTTTAGCTTTTTGCCTTTAGTTAGAAGTATTAATGTAGAACCATTAATTCTATCATGTTTTTTATCGCCAATTTTTATTTCTCCCTCAATTAAATAAACAAAAGAATTATGAGTGGCAGGAAGATCAAATTTAAATTCTTTATCTTTTTCAAGCTCAACATCAAAATATACTGGTTCGATGTTATGACCTTTGATAGGACCTTCAATATTGCCATATTTTCCAGCAATAGTTTTTATTTTTTTATCTGAATCTTCATAAATCTGCATTTGTTCAGAATCTATATAGATGTACTCAGGCTTATTCATCTTAAATTTTTTCGGCATGTTTACCCATAATTGGAAACCATGAAGTTTACCTTGGGTCATTGCAGGCATTTCAGAGTGAATTATTCCGCCACCTGTTTTCATCCATTGCACATCTCCTGAGGACATTCTTCCAGAAGCACCTGTGCTATCTTTGTGTTCAAACTCTCCAGCAAGCATATAGGTAACTGTTTCTATTCCTCTATGAGGATGAGGAGGAAAACCGCCTATGTAATCATTGTTATTATCAGATCCAAATTCGTCTAACATTAAAAAAGGATCAAAATAATTAGGCTCTACACCAATGCTTCTTTTTAATTTAACACCAGCTCCGTCGGAAGTGGGTATTGGAGAAACGATTTTACTTACCTCAATAATTTTCATTTTATATAAATTTTAATAACTCTTTTAAATCATTAATTATAAATTTAGGTTTATAACTTAATTTATCAAAAACTTTATTAAAACGATTTACCCAAACTGCATTATAGCCAAACAAACCTCCACCAGATATGTCCCAAGTATTTGAGCTCATAAAACAAATATTTTCGGGTTTACAATTATATTTTTTAATTGGCATTTCATATACTCTTGAGTCTGGTTTATAAACTCCAACAGACTCAACAGAAAAAATGTCATCAAAATAATTTTCAATATTATTACTTTTAACTAACTCTTTTAATAGATCTGGAGTTCCATTAGACAAAATAGCTATTTTAATTTTTTTGTCCTTAAGGCCTTTTAAACAATCTGCAACCTCAGTATAAGGACTAAGTTTTTTATATAAATCCAATAGTTCATTTCTCATTTCCTTTTTTATTTTAAAAGTTTCCATAGTATGATCTAAAGAATCTTCAGTAATTTCCCAAAAATTTTTGTGTTTTTTTATAAGACTTCTTAACCAGGTATATTCAAGTTGAGTAGTTCTCCAAGCATTTGCAAAACCTTCCCATTTATTTCCAAGTTTTTCTTTACATTTTGCTGCTGCAGAATTCACATCAAATAAAGTTCCATAAGCATCAAATACACAAGCTTTAATGTTTTCTATTTTCATAACAAATCTTCTAATTTTTGAACTTCACCAATTTTAAATATAATAGCATCATCTTTATGATAACCATACATGTTGGTTGCATTCTTAAATCTTACTGGTGGCTCGAAAGGATCTTCTAGAGAAAGAATCGCAGTTCCCCAATGCATTCCCAAAACTTTTTTACTTCTTAAGTCTTTGCCAATATTCAATGCTTCCTCAGGATTTGTGTGAAAAATGGAGTAGTCTTTTTTGGGTGCCATGGGGTAAAAATTATAGGCACCTATATTAATAAAAGTTAAATCAATAGGACCATATTTTTCTCCCAGTTCTTTATAAATATTTCCATAACCCGTATCGCAAGCAAAAAATATTTTTTTATTTTTATATTCTATCAAAAAACTTCCCCACAAAGTTTTGTCAGTGTCAGTTAATGTTCTTTTCGACCAGTGTACTGCTGGAACAAATGTAACTTTCAAATCATTAATTATTGTTTCATCGTACCAATCCATTTCTTTAACTTTTTTAAATTTGCTTTTAGTAAAATATCTTCCAAGCTTAAGGGGAGCTAAGACCGCAGCTTCTTTATAAGGAAATTTTTTTATAGTTTTATAATCTAAATGGTCATAATGATTATGAGTTAATAAAAATAAATTTACCTCTGGTATTTCTTTTAGATCAATAGCTGGATCAACATATCTTTTTGGTCCAAAAATCCAGGGTCCCATGTTTTTAGAAAAAACTGGGTCTGTAATAATTGTTGTATTGCCCAGTTTGATTAAAAATGTTGCATGCCCAATCCAAGCAACATAGTTATCATCTTTATATTTTGCCAAATCTTTTAATACTTTCTTTTTGTCTATTACATGATCTGCAGGAATATTAATTTTAATTTTTTTCTTTTCTTCATTCCATTTTGACATGTTCCATTTAAAATTAGGGTCTCTTAATGGACTTCCCTCAGGATTTCTAAATGTTCCATCTGGTAAATGATGGTAAGGTGTATCTTTCATATTTTCTGCAAAACCATTATAACTAAGATTGATGACAAAAATAAATACTATTAACTTTAATTTATAAAAATTTTTCATGCCGTCTAAAATAAGACTTTATTTTTCCAAAGAATTAAAAGCAAATTTACTATCTAACCTTTCTGCCGAACAATCACACTATATTAAGAATGTAATGAGATTAAAGCCAGGTGACACAATTTCGCTATTCAATTCAGTTAATGGCGAATGGATTGCTAAAATCGTAAGTCATAATAAAGGAAATACCGAGTTTAAAGTTGAAAAGATATTTAAAAACATAAAAACCGAAAATAATATATGGTTAGCTTTTTCTCCAATTAAAAAAAATCCTTTGGATGTAATGATACAAAAAACGACAGAATTAGGGGTTCAAAAATTTATTCCTATATTATCAGAAAGAACTATTGTTAAAGAAATTAATAACGAAAGAATAAAAAAAATAATAGTTGAAGCTAGCGAACAATCCAATCGAATTTCAATTCCAAAAATAGAAAGTTTGCAACCTTTAAAAATTTTTTTAGAAAATTTTCCAAGCAATGGATCTTTAATTTTTTGCGATATTAATTCTAATAAAAGTGATTTGAAAAATACTTTATCAAAAAAAAACAAAGGACCGATATGTGTCCTTGTAGGACCAGAAGGAGATTTTTCTGAAAATGAGAGACAATTAATAATTGAAAAAAAGGAAATTTTTTCTTTATCCTTAGCAAGCAATATTTTAAGAGCAGAAACTGCCGCTATAGCATCTGTTACGATTGTAAATTATCACTTAAATTTAAATTAATCTAAAACTGCAGCAAGTTGACACAGTTTTTGGTCAAATTGGCTAATGTTTTTTGTGGAAAAAAAAACAATATTAATTATAGAAAGTTGTTTTAAAACAGTAAAAGTTGTAAAAATACAGCATAAATTTATATAAAGGTATTAAAGTGTTTGTAGCAATAATATTCGCATTAATCATTGTAGCGTCCATAATATTTCATTTTTGGAGTCCATGGTGGTGGACACCTGTTGCATCAAACTGGGGGAATATTGATGATACAATCATTCTGACATTCTGGGTAACTGGTGCAGTTTTTGTTGCAGTGTGTTTATTTATGGCCTATTGCGTTTGGGCATACCGTTATAGACCGGATAGAAAAGCAGAATACAAACCAGAAGATAAAAAATTAGAATTTAGATTAACTTGGTTGACTGCTCTTGGAGTGGTGGCATTACTTGCTCCTGGATTGGTAGTTTGGAACAAATATATTACAGTACCAGAAAATGCATTAAAAATAGAAGTGGTAGCCTACCAGTGGGGTTGGAATTATAGATTGCCAGGGGACGATGGTGTTCTAGGAAAAACAAGCGTCGGATTAATTAATGACGATAATCCTTTTGGTCTAGATATTAATGACCCAAATAGCAAAGATGATATTTTAGTTATGGATGCTGATCTTCATTTAGAAATAAATCAACCAGTAAAAGTAGAACTTCGTTCTTTAGACGTACTTCACAATTTTTATGTTCCGCAGTTTAGAGCAAAGATGGATACTCTTCCTGGCATAATAACTTACTATTGGTTTACACCTGAAAAAAAAGGTGAGTATGAAATTTTATGTGCGGAATATTGTGGAACCGGGCATTATGCAATGAGAGGATTTGTGCAAGTAGACGAAAAAAAAGATTATTCAGACTGGTTAGCTAAACAAATCAGTTTTGAAAAAATGTTAGCAAAAAAAGAATTAAAAAATTTATTAATCGCAGAAAAATAGGAAAAAAAAATGACAGATGAATATACAGATAACAAATTAGAGACTAAAGCAGCTGACTCTTCCTCAGGAAGTTATACTCCTCCAGCAGAAGCAATTCCGGCAAAAGAAAATCCGGAACAAGAGCTATATCATGCAAAAAGTTTTTGGACTAAATGGGTTTTCTGTCAAGATGCCAAAGTTATTGGTATTCAGTATGCTCTAACTGCAACTGCAATTGGTTTTATTGGATTAATTTTGTCTTGGGGAATGAGATTGCAATTAGGTTTCCCTGAAACATTTTCTTTTCTTGGCCCAGCAACATATTATCAGTCAGTAACTATGCATGGTATGATTATGGTAATTTATCTTCTTACCGCATTATTTTTGGGAGGTTTTGGAAATTATCTTATTCCATTAATGGTAGGTGCCCGAGATATGGTGTTTCCATATGTAAATATGGTTAGTTATTGGATGTTTCTTGTTGCAGTATTAGTTTTGCTTGCTAGTTTTTTTGTGCCAGGAGGACCGACTGGAGCTGGTTGGACTTTATATCCACCACAAGCAATATTGCCAGGAACACCAGGATCTGAAATGGGAATAGTGCTTATGCTAGTTTCTTTATCATTATTTGTTATTGGTTTCACAATGGGTGGATTAAATTATGTAATCACCATACTTCAATCCAGAACTCGTGGCATGACCTTGATGCGTATGCCACTAACAATTTGGGGTATATTTACAGCTACAGTTCTTGCTCTATTAGCTTTTCCAGCACTCTTCGTAGCTTGCATAATGATGACTCTCGACAATCTTTTAGGAACAAGTTTCTTTATGCCGGAAATTTTCACAATGGGTGAAAAATTAGATTATGCCGGCGGTAGTCCTATTTTATTTCAACATCTATTTTGGTTTTTTGGTCATCCAGAAGTTTACATTGTTGCTTTACCTGCTTTTGGAATTGTGTCTGATTTAATCTCAGTACATGCAAGAAAAAATGTTTTTGGTTACCGAATGATGGTTTGGGCAATAGTAATTATTGGAGCTTTAAGCTTCATTGTTTGGGCGCACCACATGTATGTAAGCGGAATGAATCCATGGTTTGGCTTCTTTTTTGCTACAACTACATTAATTATAGCAGTCCCCACAGCCATAAAAGTTTACAATTGGGTATTAACTCTCTGGAGAGGAAATATACATCTTACTATTCCAATGTTATTTTCTTTAGGCTTTATAGTTACTTTTGTTAATGGTGGAATTACAGGGCTATTTTTAGGAAATGTTATTATTGATGTTCCGCTTTCAGATACATATTTTGTTGTTGCACACTTTCACATGGTGATGGGTATAGCTCCTTTAATGGTTGTATTTGGAGCAATTTATCACTGGTACCCGCTTATTACTGGAAGACACCTAAATCAAACTTTAGGTAAGATTCATTTTTGGGTAACTTTTGTTGGCGCGTACGCGATTTATTTTCCTATGCATTATTTAGGTTTTATCGGTGTGCCGCGAAGATATTTTGAAATGTACGATAGTCCTTACATGACATCAGGAGTAGGTTTAAACCAATTTATCACGGTGGCAGCTTTAATCGTTGGTTTTACTCAATTTATATTTTTGTATAATATTTTTACAAGTTGGTACAAAGGAGAAAAATCAGAGAAAAACCCATGGAAAGCAAACTCGTTAGAGTGGCATACTCCGGACTACCCACCTACACACGGAAACTTCGGTAAAGAATTGCCAGTTGTTTATCGTTGGCCGTATGATTTTAGTGTACCTGGAACTGATAAAGAATATATCCCACAACATGTTGCACCAAGTGAGGTTCCAACAGCAAAGGCTGAGCAAACGTGAGCAAAAAAGAATTAAATATTTTTAAATTATTAGCCGAAAAACCTTGGGAGGCATCACAGGCTGAAATTGACAACCAGCACGATGGTAGGACGCTTGATTTAAGTAAAGCAAAATTAGGCGTTAGAACTATCATGGTTGTTAGTACAGTTATTTTTTCTTTATTTGTTGTTTCATATTCTGACAGAATGTTAGTCCATGATTGGAGGAGTTTATCAGAGCCATGGTTACTTTGGATTAATACAGCAATTCTTATTTTAACTAGCTTTGTCTTTCATAAAGCTAAGATTTATTCTGAAAAAAACGAATTTGAAAAAGCAAAAAATACTTTACTTTTAGTTGGGTTTTTAAGTTTTGCTTTTATTACTGGTCAATTATTAGTTTGGCAATACTACGTTAATCTTGGCCAATATGTTTCTACAAACCCAGCAAATGCATTTTTTTATTTATTTACAGCCTTACATGGCTTGCATGTATTAGGAGGTTTGTTTTTTTGGGCAAGAGCAACTATGAAATTATTTACAAAAAATTATAATATTTTTAAAACTAAACAGGCAATCGAACTTTGTGCAACTTACTGGCACTTTTTACTTATAGTTTGGTTTATCTTGTTTGGTTTAATGATAGCGACATAAAAAGGAAATAATTGATGAGTCAATTTGATATAGAAAAACTTCCAAAAGGCTCAAAAGGCTTTATGTATGATTGGGGCTCAGATCAAAGGGCTTTCAAAGGAGTACCTTGGGGAAAAGCCATGATGTGGATTTTTCTTTTAAGCGATACATTTATTTTTAGTTGTTTTTTAATTTCATTAATGACTGCACGAGCATCTACAGTAGTTCCATGGCCATATCCTAGTGAAGTTTTTGGATTAACAGTTTTCGGAACAAGTGTACCTTTATTGCTAATAGCAATCATGACATTTGTGCTAATTACTAGTAGTGGAACAATGGCAATCGCAGTTAAATATGGTTATGAAAAAAATAGAAAATTATGTGGTTGGTTTTTATTGGCAACAGCAATAGGTGGTTTAACTTTTGTTGGAATGCAAGCATTTGAATGGTCGAAGTTAATTTTTCATGATGGTGTTAGACCGTGGGGCAATCCATTTGGAGCAGAACAATTTGGAGCTTTCTTTTTTATGGTTACAGGATTTCATGGAACACATGTTTCTATTGGTGTAATTTTTCTATTTATTTTTGCAAGAAAAGTTTTTAGAGGAGATTTTGATACGGGTAGAAGAGGTTATTTTACTTCTATGAAATCTGATTATGAAGCTATAGAAATTTTAGGACTATATTGGCACTTTGTAGATTTAGTCTGGGTATTTATTTTTGCATTTTTCTATCTTTGGTAAGAGGTAAGCTATGACAAGTGATAAAAAACAAGAAGTACATACACACAAAATAGGAGTTTACCTTTGGATTTGGGGTCTGCTATTTGTATTTAGTTTTTTTTCATACATGGTTGATTATATAAATTATCAAGGACTATTAAGATGGTCTTTAATTATATTTTTTATGTTCGTCAAAGCAGGATTGATAATGGCAATTTTTATGCATTTATATTGGGAACGGTGGGCTATTGTTAATGTTCTCTTATGGCCTATGACTGCAATAGGAGTATTTATTGCTATCATGGCAGCAGAATCTTACTACACATTTTTCTCAAGAATGTTTTATTTTGTAGTGGGGAGCTAAATCGTTTTAATTTTAAAATGACAATTACTAAATCCAAAACACTAAACGTAGATTACTTTAGTTATGTAAAGTCATTTTTTAATTTAATGAAACCTAGAGTAATGTCACTAGTGATTTTTACATGTGCTGTAGGATTACTAATTGCGCCAACAAAAATTGAATTTACGAACATTATTTTTTCTCTTTTAGCAGTAGCATTGGGGTCTGGCGCAGCAGGCGCATTAAATATGTGGTATGAGTCAGATCTTGACTCATTAATGACAAGAACATGCCTTCGGCCAATACCGACAGGGAAAGTAACTAAAAATCAGGCACTTGTATTTGGAATTTTGTCTTCGATAATTTCTGTAGCAGCTCTTTATATTTTTTCAAATTTAACTGCAGCAACAATTTTAGCAATTACAATATTATTTTACGTTTTTATTTATACAATCTGGTTAAAGAGAAAAACCCCACAAAATATTGTTATAGGAGGTGCGGCAGGTGCTTTGCCACCTATGATCGGTTGGGCAATAGCAACTGATGGAATATCTTTAGAACCATTTATTTTATTTTTAATAATATTCATCTGGACCCCGTCCCATTTCTGGGCTCTTAGCTTGTATAAAACTGAAGATTATAAAAAAGCTAGCATTCCAATGTTGCCAATAACTTCAGGTATTAAAACGACCAAATTAAATATATTTGCATATTCATTAATTTTGTTTCCAACGACCTTACTGCCATATTTTTTTGAGTTTTCAGGATTATTTTATTTAATTTTGGCAATAATAATGAGTAGTTATTATTTATTTATCTCATATAGACTATTAACAGAAAAAAATTCAATTCTAGAAAAAAAATTAGCGGCTAAGCTTTTTGGTTATTCAATATTATACCTTTTTATGATTTTTGTTTTTATTCTATTAGATAATGTAGTGGTGTTTTAAATAATATTGTGGGTAGTAAAAATAAAAAATACAAACTTTATTCTTTTTTAGTTTTGTTGCTAATTTCAATCTTATATTTATTTTTCTTTCATTTTATTACAAATAATTTAGAAAAAGAAAAAAATGTAACTTTAAAAAATATTTCAATAAATTTATTAACAAGCGTGCATCCCAAACTATCCTGGAATTTTAAACCAGTACAATCAAAAATTATCATTAAACCAGGAGAGGTTAAAACCGTTGAGTATATTGTTGAAAATTTAGGTGCAGCTAGTAGTACCGGTATAGCCACGTTTGCTTATTATCCTAGTCAATTTGGAAATTATATAAGTAAAATTAATTGTTTTTGCTATGATGCACAAACTTTAAAACCTAAAGAAAAAAGTAAGTTTGTATTGGTATTGTTAATTGATCCAGAAGTGACAAAAGATAGCGATACAAAAGATATAAAAGAAGCTACTATACAATTTACATTTTTTGATTATAAAAAATATAAAGAAGAGAAAAGCTAAATGTTTTTAAAAACTTTGACGCCGCAATTTGATGCTGTACTTCAACTTTGCACTGTTTGTATTACTGATAATAATGGTGGAAAAATAGCACTTACCATAATTATCTCAGGGCTGATTCTTTTAGGCGTTGGAAATTGGGCTTGGAAGAAATATTTTTCCAATAAAAATCAAATTTCTCAAGAAAAATAATTCAAGTCTATTATCAAAGCTGGTTTTGCCTAGATAATATCAAAATTCTGTACTAATACAGGGTATGGATTACGTTAGTACAAGAAATAATAAAAAAAATTTTTCATTTGAAGATGTTTTTTTAAAAGGTTTAGCTCCCGATGGAGGGCTTTTTGTTCCAAAAAAAATTCCTTTATACTCTTCCGAAGAGATGAGTGAACTCCGAAACTTTTCTTATAAAGAATTAGCTAACAAAATAATCTTTGATTATTGTGGTCCTAGATTTAATAAAAATGAGATTGAAAATTTAATAAACGATTCTTATAAAAATTTTTCAACAGACGATGTTGTAAAAATTATAAAAATAAAAAATATTAATCTTCTAGAATTATTTCATGGACCGACGCTTGCTTTCAAAGATATAGCTCTACAAGTTATTGGCAACATGTATGAAAAAATATTAAAAAAAAATGATATGAATATTAATATTGTAGTTGCAACTTCAGGTGATACTGGCGCGGCAGCTATAAATGCCCTAAGTGACAGAAAAAATATAAAAATTTTTGTTCTACATCCCTTTAAAAAGATCTCTGAGGTTCAAAGAAGATTCATGACAACAGTTGACTCAAAAAATGTTTTTAACATTGCTGTAGATGGAAATTTTGATGATTGTCAAAAATTAGTTAAATCTATGTTTGCAGATAAAAATTTTAGCAATTCAATTAAAATGTCAGGAGTCAATTCAATTAATTGGTCGCGAATAGTTTTCCAAATTGTTTATTATTTTTTCTCGTATTTTAGAATTACTAAAAAAGATGAAAAAATAAATTATGTCGTTCCAACAGGTAATTTTGGAGATATTTATGCAGGTTATATTGCAAAAAAAATGGGACTTCCCATTAACAAATTAGTTATAGCAACGAATGAAAATGATATTTTGAAAAGAGCAGTGAATACAGGTTTATATAAACCGCAAAAAGTTCAACATACAATTTCACCTAGCATGGATATACAGGTAGCAAGTAATTTTGAAAGATTAGTTTTTGATGTTTACTCGTGTGACTCAGATAAAATATTAAAACTCATGAAAAACTTTAGTGAAAAGAATGAGATTCAAATAGACAAAAAAGAACTCGCACAAATCAGGGAGAGCTTTTTATCAGAAAGTTTAAATGATGAAGAAACTAGACTTATAATTAAAAGAATTTATAAGAATGAAAAAAAATTAATTGATCCTCATACAGCAATTGGTATAGGTGTTGCTGAAAAAATTAAGTTGCAGGAAAATACAGTAATTTTATCAACTGCACATCCAGCAAAATTTTCTGAAGTTGTTTTTAATGAAACAGGTGTGAAACCAGAATTGCCAGAAAATCTGAAAAATATTTTAACTAAAAAAGAAAAATATGAGAAATTATCTAGAGATTTAACAGATATTCAAAAATATATTTTATCTTTAGTGTAGATTAAACAGGCGTTGCCTTTTTTGCCAGCGCATCAGCTAAATCATTTAACGGATCATCAGAATGTCCTTTAACCCAATGCCATTCTATTTGATGAGATTTTACTAATTCTTTAAGGTTTTTCCAAAGATCTACATTTTTCACATTTTTTTTATCAGCTGTTTTCCAATTATTTTTTTCCCATTTACTAATCCAAATTGTAATCCCTTCTTTTAAATAAGTAGAGTCAGTATAAATTTTTATCTGTTTTAATGATGGTTGTTTTCCCTCTTGCTCAGAACAGTATTCTAAAGCTTTAATAGCAGCAGTTAGTTCCATCCTATTATTTGTAGTTAATCTTTCGCCTCCAAATAACTCTTTTTTTTCATTATTGGTAAAGATTACTGCGGCCCACCCACCAGGCCCGGGGTTCCCCACACAAGCTCCATCAGTGTAAATCTTTATTTCCATAAATTAAAAAAAGTAATCCTGATAATTTTGAACGCTATCATGAAATTCCAATCTTTTTAAATATTCTATTGGATCTTTAATTTTTACTATTGCGCCTTCAGTCAGGTTTAAGTAATCAAATACTCTTGTAAGCAGAAATCTCATAGCAGCACCTTTGCATAATATTTTTAGAGAGAATTTTTCTTCATCTGTTAGCTTTCTTACATTTGAGTATCCTTCTATAAATTTTTTTGCTTTTGTTACGTTAAAGCTTAAATTTTCTTTTTCACCTTCAAAACATAAAGCATTTAGACACACAGCTATTTCAAAAGCATAAAAATCATTACATGCAAAATAAAAGTCAATAATTCCTGAAAATTTATTTTTATTAAAAAAAATGTTATCGTGAAATAAATCTGCATGAATAATACCAGAAGGTATATTTTTTGGCCAATCTCTTTCAATTTCGTTTAAATTTTTTTCAATTATTTTTCCTAAATTTGGATGAATTTTTGAGCAATCTTTTTTAATTCCATTGTATATTTTTCTCCATGCATCTACTGATAGACTATTTTTCCTTTTTGCTACAAGATTTTTTGTAATCAAGTGTAATTTGGCAGTATTGATTCCTATTTCGTAGCAGTTATCAGGATTTAAATTTTTCTTTGAAGAACCTTCTAAGAAAGATACAACTACGGCCTTTTTTTTCAAAACACTAGATATGTAGTTTCCATTCTTATTAATTATTGGTTCTGGTGAGAGAAAATTTTTATCAAAAAGATTTTTCATTAGACCTATAAAAAAAGGCAAATCTTTTTCATCAACTCTTTTTTCATATAGAGTTAGCACATACTTGCCCTTTTCAGTTTGAATGTAATAGTTTGTATTTTCTATACCTTCTTTGATTTCTTTATAATCCACAACTTTGCCTAAGCTATAATTTAAAAAAAAATCATTAAGATTCTTTTCAGATAGTTTTGTATAAACTGCCATTTTATTTAAATATATCCCTTTTTTTGAATGTAGAATATTGTTACTTTTGGGTAAATACCAGCTTTAAACCTTGGTTTGCTTTAATACAGTTTTAGCTTGTTCGAGATTTTTTATATATAATTTGTCTAACTTTGCTTTATCAACGGAGTTTTTAATTAAACTTTCAACAGCCTCAATTCCAATTTTTATTGAATGATTTTTTATATCATTTAACGCATTTTGTTTCATTTGAGTTATTTTTTGCTCTGCGATTTTTTTTTTGTTATCCATTACTTGGTGAAACTTTTTAGTTTTTTCTAAAATATTTTTTTCACTTTCTTTTTTTGCTTTGTTAATAATATCTTTCGTTTCTTTGTTTGATTTATCAATTTTACTTTCATAATCACTCAGTAAATTTTTAGCTTCATTTTTTAGTTTTTCTGCTTCGTCTAATTCTTTTTTTATTTCAGTAATCTGATTAGTTAATGAACTATTAATTTTTTGGGGAACTTTTAAATAAATAAGCCCTATTACAAAAATAAAAAAGGAAACTGCTACCCAAAATGTTGCGTCTATGATCATAGCAAACCCTTTTCAATTTTTTTATTTGTAACTGTTTCCACAATTGCAGATGCACTACTTTTATTTATTTCAGTATCGATTATTTTATTAGTAATTTCCGATGAGATATCTGCAGCTATTTTTTTTATATCTAATATTGAATTTTTTTTTAAATTTTTAATTTCTTTCTCAACCGCAAGTATTTCTTTTTCAATTTGTTCATTCAGAATTTTTTTCTTACTTTCAATATCTTTATCTAGTTTTTTTTTGTTCTCTTCTGCGACTTTTTTTGCTTCATTTTTTGCCAGTTCAATTATTTTATTATAATCCTTAAGTTTTTTTTCAGCGTTTTCCTTGAGTTTTTGCGCTTCATTTAAATCATTAACGATTCTAGATTTTCTACTTTCTATACTATAGATAATTTTTGGTAAAAAAATTTTCCATATAATTAAATACAAAATAGAAAAAACTATTATTAACCAGAATATTTGTGCCGCCCAAAATTCTGTATCGAGCTGTGGCATTCCAGCCTCAGCTCCATAGGCCCTAACTGTAAATAAGACTATTAATAATCCTAGAACAGAACAAAATTTACTCATAATAAAATTTTATTTTTTTAAAATGCAAATAAAATTATTAAAGCTATTACTAGTCCAAATAAGCCAGTAGCTTCTGCTAATGCAAAACCTAAAAGTAAATTTGGAAATTGTTTCTGAGCTGCCGAAGGATTTCTCATCGCACCAGACAGGTAGTTTCCAAAAATAAGGCCAATACCTACCCCAGCGCCTGCCAAAGCAATCGCTGCTAGGCCTGCTCCTATCATTTTAGCTGCTTCTAACTCCATTTTTCCTCCTTTGTTAATGGTGTAAATTTAATGCATCATTTAAATAAATGCATGTTAAAATTGCAAAAACATAAGCTTGAAGGAACGCCACAAGTATTTCAAGTCCTGTTAATGCAACAGAAAAACCAAGAGGTAGCCAACCTCCAAGTATTCCTAAACTTATAACAAACCCACCGAACACTTTTAACATAGTGTGTCCAGCCATCATATTTGCAAATAATCGAACTGATAGGCTTATGGGCCTGCTTAAATAAGATATAATTTCTATAATTACTATTAAAGGCAATAGGATTATAGGAACCCCCTTAGGTACAAAAAGTTGAAGATATTTTATACCATGTTTTACAAATCCTAAAATAGTTACAGCTATAAAAATAAATATAGCTAGTATAAATGTTATGATTATATGACTTGTAACAGTAAATGAATATGGAAGCATACCAACCATATTACAAAACAATACAAACATGAATAAAGTAAAAATAAAAGGAAAAAAGGGTCTAGCGTTTGATCCGGCCGTATCATTAATCATTTTAGCTACAAATGTATAACTCATTTCAGTAACCAATTGTATTTTTGAAGGTATTGCTAATTTTTTTCTTGTTCCTAAAAATAATAAAAACATTATTGCTACTGCGCTTATTATCATAAACATACTAGAATTCGTAAAAGAGAGATTAAATGCGCCGATTTTTATTTCTGGGCCTATTCTGTAGACTTCGAACTGGTGCATTGGATTTGTTGCCATTATAATTCCTTATTTATTTCTTTAAATTTTTTTGCATTCTTTTTGCAGATTTAATAACGTTTAAAATACCAGCTGTTACCCCCAAAAAAAAGAAACAAATTATAAACAGAGGTTTAGTATCAAACCAGTTGTCTAAAATAAACCCTAATATCGTTCCAACTACAACAGCGGCAACTAATTCAGTACTAATTTTGAAAGCTTTAGCCAAGGATGCGGCATTTCTTCCTCTATTTTTTACACCATCTTTTTTTATTTTTTTTTTTGCAATCTCTAAGCGAGTTGATATTTCTTTAAGATTTTTCATTGAATTTTTTAATTTTAGGCAACAAGCTCTTCAGCTTTTTGTAAATCAACAGAAACTAATTGGCTTATCCCTTTTTCTGGCATCGTCACACCATACAATCTATCCATTCTAGACATTGTTAAAGCATGATGGGTTATTATAATAAATTTTGTTTCGGTAATTTTTATTAACTCCTCTAATAAAGAGCAAAACCTTGTAACGTTTGCGTCATCCAAAGGAGCATCCACTTCGTCTAAAACACAAATAGGAGCAGGACTAGTTAAGAACACTGCAAATACTAAAGAAAGAGCAGTTAAAGCTTGTTCTCCGCCTGACAAAAGGCTAATTGATTGCAGTCTTTTTCCTGGAGGGCTAACTAATAATTCCAAACCAGCTTCTAGAGGATCGTCAGAGTCTACTAGCTCTAATTTAGCAGTTCCGCCGTTAAATAATTTTGTATAAACTTCATTAAATTTTCTGTTTACCTTTTCAAAAGCATCCAGCAGCCTTTCTCTACCTTTTTGATTTAGCTCATTTATACTCGATCTTAGTTTTGAAATTCCTGTTATCAAATCTTCTCTGTCTTTTTCCATTTTTTTAATAGTGACTTTGTACTGTTCAGTTTCTTCATCTGCTCTTAAATTCACAGATCCAAGTCTTTCTCTTTCATTTTTTTTAGCATCTAATTTGTCTTCCTGTTCTATCACGTTGGGTAAATTTTCTACTCCAGCTAGGTCAGAATTATTAAGCAAATTACTTTCGTCAACATCGTTTAAATCACTTTTAATATTATCGATTAAATCTTTTTTTCTTCTTTCAAGACCATCTAAAGTTGCTCCTGATCTAGCCTTGTTTTCTCTTGCTAGTCCCATTTTCTGTTCTACTTCTTTTAAGTTTTTATTTATTTCTTGATAGACTCTCTCAGCTTTGTCCAACTCTTCAGCTAGCTCTAACTTTCTACTTTCCGTATCAGATGTATTTTGTGTAATTCTTCCTTTTTTTTCAGCCACTTCCTCTGGCAGCTTAATTATTTTTTCCAAGTCATTTTTAACAGTATTTATCCTTTCATTTAATTCTTTCGACATTTTTTCTGAATTAAATTTCAAATTTTTCCAACTCTCTATTTCTGTATCGATCGCACTAATTCTTTCTTTTCTTTTTATGGACTCATTTTTAATATTTTGATTTTTACTGTAACTATCTGCATATACTTCTATGATTGTTTTAAAATTATCAAGTACAAGTATTGCTTCATCATTCTTCTGAGCATTTACCAATTCTTTAACTTTGTCTATCTCAGCCGTTAATTGGTTTTTTGTAACATTCAAGTCTTCGCTAGATTTTTTTTCTGTATCATAGTATTTGGAGTCTATTTCAATTAATTCATTTTTTTCTTCTTTAAGTCTCTTTTCATTTGACATTGCTTCTAAAATAATATTTTTCTCTCTTTCGATATCATCTGTAAGAGTATTCTGAGATTTCTGCAATCTATCTTTATCTGTTTTAATTCTTTTTTCTTCATCTTCTAAATTTTTAAATTCTAAATTAAGTCTTTGTAGTTTTGAGAGTATTTCTATATTTTTGTCTCTCAAAGGTTTAAGTTTTAAATTTTCTTTTTCAAGAAGATCATTTTTTTCTCCAATTATTTTTTTTAAGCTATTAATCTCCTCATCTGATTCACTTGTAATATTTTTTGTAGAACTTATTTCTTTTTCTATTTCAATTAATTTTATATAATACAGTCCAGCTTCAATTTTTTTTATTTCTTCAGAAATTATTTTATACTTCGATGCTTCGACAGCTTGTTTTTTTAAACTCTCAAGCTGCTTTTCCTGCTGTCTTCTTAATTCATCAGCCCTTTTTAAATTATTTTCTGCCGAATTAAGTCTAAGCTCTGATTCATGTCTTCTAACATGTATACCCGAAATACCAGCCGCCTCCTCTAAAATTGCTCTTCTATCCGAAGGTTTTGCTGTAACTAATGCTCCAATTCTTCCCTGGCTTATCATTGATGGCGAATGAGCTCCGGTTGATAAATCGGCAAAGAGTGTTTGAATATCTCTAGCTCTAACTTCTTTTTCATTTATAAAATATCTTGATCCTTTATCTTTTTCTATTCTTCTTTTAACATTAATAATATCTAGTTCTTTAAATTGAGTAGGCCCGTCTTTATCTGAATTATCTAAAGTTAAAGTTACTTCAGCAATATTTTTAGACGCCTTGTTTGCTGTGCCTGAAAAAATTATATCTTCCATTCCAGAACCACGTAAGCTTTTTGCTGAAGTTTCTCCCATGCACCATCTAATTGCTTCTACAATATTTGATTTTCCACAACCATTTGGACCCACAATACCGGTTAAGCCCTTTTCAATAAAAAATGGTGTTTTATCTACAAAGGATTTAAAACCAGTTAAATCGAGTTTTTTAAAATTCATACTTTTATATTAGCTTTTCAATTTTTTTTTCAATATTTTCAAAGTTAGCAGAACCCTCAAGTTTTTTCTCATTAATAATTATTGTTGGCGTTGATTCTATAGAATATTTTTGATTTGCTTCTATTCTAAAATTTAATATTTTGTCGCTAATTGTCTCGTTCGTTAAACATTTGTCAAATTGACTGGAACTTATCCCCAAATCTTTAACAATTTTTTTTAAGTTATTGTTAATATCGTCGATGTTAGAACCTTTTGTCCATACTTCTTGATTCTTATAAATAATATTTAAAAATTGAATTTGTTTTTTTTTATCTGTGCAGTGCAATAATATAGAAGCATTTAAGGCAGCCATATCTAAAGGAAAATCCATAAAAATTAGTTGCACTTTTCCTGAGTCAACATATTTTTTTTTAATTTTGGTAACTACTTTTTTATGAAAATTAGCGCAATGAGGACAAGTTAAAGAAGAGAATATTTTTATTTTTACAGCAGCCTCATTAGATCCCATTACTACCATGTCTTTTTTTATTTCTAAATTATCGCTGTAAGCTTTTATAGGAATTAATAAAAAAAATATTAAGTAGAATATCTTTAATTTTAAAATTAATTTATACATTTTTAAAAGCATCTAGTAATTGTGAAATGGAATTTTTAATATCCTCATTTTTTATTTCATCTACTTGTTTTTTAAAATTATTAGGTATTTTTTTATGAAGATTTTTCCTATTTATTTTTTTATTACCAGGATTAAGTGAATGAAGTTTTATTTCTTTAATTAATAAATAACCAAAAAAACTGTTAATTTTATCTATGATTTCTTTTTTAGAATATTCAATGTTTATTTCATCTCCTCTTTTAACAGAAAGTACTAATATTCCATTTTTATTATCTCCACTCATTTTAATTGATTTTGGAAAGCATAAGTTCGCCAGATTTTTGCCAACCAATTTTTCCCACTTTCCAATTATCTCTGAATAATTATAGCCATTTTTTTTTAAAATACCCTTTATACCCCGCGGTAATGTGCTACCAAAAGGTCTTAATCCTTGAAGGTAAGATTTCCTTTCCTTATTATTTTGTTTGTGATGCATATAAATATTAATAAGAGCAATTTAGCAAAAAAAATTCTTTCATGGTATGATAATAACAAACGCATATTGCCATGGCGTATAGGTGAAAAATCAAAGAAAGAGCAATATTATAGAATTCTTAGCGAGTTTATGCTGCAACAAACACAAGTGAAAACTGTAATTCCATATTTTAATAGGTTTGTTAAAAAAATACCGAGTTTAAAAAGTCTTTCTAACAGCAATGAAAAAACAGTATTAAAGCTTTGGGAAGGGTTAGGTTATTATAGTCGAGCAAAAAATTTGCACAAAACATCCAAAATCTTAATTAAAAAATATAATGGTCAAATTCCAGAAAATTACAAACAATTAAAGGAACTGCCAGGAATAGGGGATTATACTGCAAGTATACTTTTAGCTATTATTTATAATCATCCGCGTATTGGGCTTGACGGCAATGTAAAAAGAGTTCTATCAAGAATATTCAATACAATTCCTGAGAATTTAAACAGTTTGTTTAAAACGAAAAGAAATGGGCATTTAGCAGAAGCACTCATGGAATTCGGCGCTTTAATTTGCAAACCAAAAGATCCAAATTGTTATGAGTGTAGGGTTAAAAATGCTTGTGCATATTTTAGTACAGAATCAAAAAAAAGTTATAGTAAAAAAATAAAAATAAAATTAAAAAATTATGATATTTTTTGCTATCTGAATAAAAATAACAAACAAATGGCATTAACTAAAAGTAATAATTTAGGGTTTTTAACAAAATTAAATTTACCAAAAATTAAAGAAAGATATAAAAAAAATAAGGGCTGGAAGTTTTTATGCAATTATAAAAACTTTATATCTAATAAGAAACTTGACATAAATTTATATTATAAATTTTCATCGCAAATACCTTCGCAATACAACTGGTATTCTTTAAATGAAAAAAATGAATTTATCCCATCATTTACTAAAAAAATTTTTAAACGAGTTTTGCACTTGTACCAATGAAAAAAAGAATAGCTATCATTGGTTCGGGCATCGCGGGACTTACCTTAGGTAATCTTTTATTAACCAACTCTGAGTTTGAATTTGTTATATATGAAAAAAATAATATTTTAGATTTAAACGAAGGGTTTGGAATACAACTATCTGTAAATAGTATTTATGTTTTGAATAAAATTGGTTTTAGTCAGTTAAATGCAAATGAAAAATATCATCCCACTCAACTAGATTTTTACTCAATTAATTTTGATAAAATTTGTGATTTAAATTTAGAAATATTTAATTTAGAAAATGAAAAGTATACAACCTTAAAAAGATCAACCTTAATAAAATTTTTAAAAGAAAAATTATTATCAAATTCTATAATATTTCGTAAACAAGTTAATAAAGTCGAGAAAAACAACGAAAAGATAAATATCAGTTTTACTGATGGTTCAAATGATGAGGTCGATTTTTTAATTGTTTCAGATGGAGTTTTTTCTAATACTAAATCTATTTTAGAAAAAAAATTTTTCAAGCCAAAATACTATGGAGCTATAGCTATAAGATCTCAAATTAAAGTTGAAGATATTTCTAATCTTAATAGTAATAATATATCCTTAATTATGGGTGATAATGCACATCTAGTTTTGTACCCAGTAAATAAAAAAAAAGAAATTAATTTAGTTTGTATAATTAGAAAAAAATCAGATGTCAGCGATTCAATAAAAAAAATATTAGAAAATACAATTTTAAAGGAAAATAAAAATTTAGCTAATTTGTTTAAAGAAGAATTAAAGTCATGGCCTATATACACTTCTAGCGGGCCAGTTAAATCTTTTTATAAAAACGTTTTATATATGGGGGATGCTTTTTATACTTTTCCACCCACTTTAGCTCAAGGGGCGTCACAGTCGATTGAGTCTGCAAGTGAAATTTTTGAATTAATTAGTAGTGATAATGAAAATATACAAAATGAATATTTTAAAAAAAGAGTGGAAAGAACTAATGTAATTAATAAAAGATCTAAATTTAATTATTTTGGATTTCATATTACAAATCCTATATTGAAAATTTTTAGAAACCTTTTTTTAAAACGTCTTGTAAAAAATAAAAGTTTTATTCAAAGCTACTTAGGAAAAATCTATAAATAAAAAATTAAATATTCTTTGATAGAAATCTTTGTCTTAGATTGTCTATTGGTTTAATAGACCCATCTATATCACAATGCCAGTAAGTCCAACCGTTATAACTTTCAGTTCCCATTATTTTTGCAGCGACTTTGTGTATAGAACCTGAAGAATCTTTATGTTTAATGCTGCCATCCACCATAATTTTTGCGTTAACTTTTTTCTTTTGATCAAAAATACTAGTACCTGGTTTAATTATTCCTAATTCAACTAAAGACCCAAACGGCACTCTTGGTTTAGATTTATTATTTTCCAAAGTATCTAAATGGCTTTCTTCAATAACTTTTACATCATTAATTCTTTCAGTTGCTGCTTTAAAATATTTTTTATCTCTCTCTATTCCAAAGTATTTTCTACCTAATTTTTTTGCTACAGCTGCAGTAGTTCCAGTACCTAAAAAAGGGTCCAAAATAGCATCGCCTTTATTTGTTGTAGCTAATATAATTCTATGTAAAAGAGCCTCTGGTTTTTGAGTAGAATGAATTTTCTTTCCATTCTTTTTCAATCTCTCTTTTCCGCTGCATATAGGAAAAGCCCAATCAGAGCGCATTTGTAAATCATCGTTTAAACATTTTAAAGATTGATAGTTAAAAGTATATTTTGAATTTTTATTCTTCGAAGCCCAAATTAAAGTTTCATGTGCATTAGTAAATCTTGTTCCTTTAAAATTTGGCATTGGATTATTTTTTCTCCAAATTATATCGTTAAGTAACCAATAGTCTAAATTTTGTAAGTGAAAACCTAGTCTAAAAATATTGTGATACGAGCCTATAACCCAGATACTTCCGTTATCTTTCAAAACTCTTTTACACTCTTTTAACCAATCTTTGCAGAAATCATCATAATGTTCAAAACTTTCAAACTGGTCCCATTTATCATCGACCCCATTAACTTTACTATCGTCTGGTCTTTTTAATTTTTCTCTAATTTGCAAATTGTAAGGTGGGTCTGCAAAAATTAAATTAAAAGTTTTTTCAGGAATTTTTTTTAATACCTCTAACGAGTTTCCGTTGACAATTTTATTTTCAAATTTAGACATATCTAGATTCAACTTTACGTTGAATTAGACTCTAAATTTATATTTCCGTCAAATCTTAAAAGAAAAAAAAGGAGTTCTATTGTGTTTCACGTGTTTGTCGGAACAATATGTTGTGTACTGGTTTAAATTTTTTCCTATGGTGGACTGTTGCCCCATATTTTTTAAGATTAAATAAATGTTTTTTAGTGCCGTAACCAAAATTTTTATGCCAATCATATTTTGGGTATTTTTTAGATATTTTAATCATAAATAAGTCTCGCGTAACTTTAGCAATTATTGATGCGGCTGAAATACAAGGAATCTTTTCGTCACCTTTGATAAAGGTTTTGCATTTTATATTTAAATTTTTTGGAGCATGTATTCCATCTATATAAGCTACAATTGGTTTAAATTTTAATTTATACAGTGCTCTTTGCATTGATAACAAAGAAGCATTCAAAATATTAATTTTATTTATCTCATCAACACTTGCCATTCCAACAGCATAAATTGAATTTTTTTTTATATAATCTGAGATTAATAATCTTTTTTTGAAAGGGATTTTTTTTGAATCTTTTATATTTTTGATACTAATATTTTTGTTTAAAATAACCGCAGCAGAAAATACAGGGCCAGCCAAACACCCTCTACCTACTTCATCAACTCCAGCTACTTTAGTAATCTTTTTCAATGTTAATTGTTTATAATTTAAGAGTTTTAGACTTTTCTCTAATCATTTTTAAATCTATCCAAGCAAATTTTTTTTGGTCAGGCTGCCTCATTAAAAACGCAGGATGGAATGTAGCTATTACCCAAACTTCAATTGATGCTATTTTTTTTTGTATCCACCTACCTCTTGCTTTAGATATTACTATTTCATTTCCTATTAAAGCATTTAAAGCTGTACTTCCTAACAATACTAAAATTTTTGGTTTAATAATTTCAATATGACTTATCAAATATGGAAGATATCTTTGCATTTCCTCCTCAGTAGGCTTTCTATTTTCTGGGGGCCTATAGTTAACAACATTGGAAATATAAACTTTTTCTCTATTTAATTTAATGGACTCTAACATTTTATTTAACAATTTGCCGGCTCTTCCAACAAAAGGCTTTCCTTCAATATCTTCATTAGCTCCAGGACCTTCACCAATAAGCATTATTTTTGAATTAATATTGCCATCACTAAAAACCAAGTTTTTTGCACTTTTTTTTAATTCACAATTTTTAATAGATTGAATTTTTTTTTTAAGTTTATCGAGTTTTTCTGTTTTTGAGCCGGTAAAAATGTTTTGTGAGTTATAAATATTTCTCTTTATTGGGCTATTGCTCAATAAATAATTTGCATTCATCAAATTGTAATATTCGATTAAAGCAATTAGTTTTTGATTTAAATCTTTTTTCATTTTATAAAGTATAACATATGAAAATTTTAATTAAAAAAACTTATATTATAATTTTATTAGTTATGATGTTAAATCAAGCTAATGTTTTTGCCAAAGATAGTAAATTTCTATATACAGGGGAAAATATTTCTAATTATTTTTTAGGTTTGATATCAGTTAATAACGATTCTAATAATGAAGCTTTTCAATATTTAAAAAAAGTTCAATTATTAAAAGATGAGCACCATAGGTATAATGTTGAATTTATTAGAACGCTTATCCTGCTTGAAAAATTTGATAAAGCATTTACTTTTTCAAAAAAAATATGGAAAAAAGAAGAATTATTTTTTGAAGTCGATCTTTTATTAGGATTACAGTATTTTTTAAAAAAAGATTATAAAAGTGCCGAAAAACATTTTGTAAGATTAAATTCTATTTCTGAAAATAATCCTTTTTTTAAAGATTTTATAGGTAATGTATTAATTGCATGGAGCAAGGCTTCCCAAAAAAAAAAAGCAGAAAGTTTTGAAATTTTAAACAAAATACCAGAAAGATATATACATCTGAGGCAAACCCAAAGTGCTTTTTTAAACTGTTTTCTTGATACTAAAAATACAAAAAAATCTTTTGAGGAATTGATCTATAATGAAAGTTATAATTTTTCTAGATATAATTTTTTTCTAGCAAATTATCTGCTTTATAAAAATAAAAAGGAAGAGGCAAAAAAAATAATCGAAACTAGCAGAAAAAAATATAATTCTAATTTACTTCTTAAACAGACCGAATATTTCATATTAAATGACAAAGGATATAAAGTTAAAAACTTTTTTAATTGTAGATCTGCAGAAAATTCTCTTAGTGAATTTTTTTACATACTTGCGAATATTTTTTCTGGAGAAAAAGAGTATCAACTATCAAATTTTTACTTAAAAATTTCTACTTATTTAAATAATAACTTCTTATCAAATAATGCTCTTCTCGCTGAAAATTATTACTTTCAAAATCAAGATGTACAATCAAAAAAAATTTATAAATCATTAAAAAAAATTGGTACGGTATATTCATGGTACGCATCAAAGAGTGTTGCTACGATATTAAAAAGTGAAAAAGGAACTGAATATGCAGTTGGAATACTAGAAGAGGCTTTCAATTTAATACCAAAACCTAATTACGAACATTATTACGATTTTGCAAATTTTTATAAAGAGAATGAGTATTATAAGAAATCTATTGAGTATTACTCTCTTGCTTTAAAAGACATTAACGAAGATCATTCTTTATTTCCTAAAATATTAGATAGAAGAGGTACAAGTTATGAAAGAATTGGAAAGTGGGAAAAGGCGGAAGAAGATTTAATGGGATCTCTAAAAATAATTCCAGATCAACCTCACGTCTTAAATTATTTAGCTTATTCCTGGGTAGATAAAGGTATTAATTTAGACAAAGGATTAGAAATGCTAAAAAAAGCTAACTCCTTGAAACAAAATGATGGCTATATAACTGATTCACTTGGCTGGGCCTACTATGCAAAAAAAAATTATATACAAGCAGAAAAATATTTGCAGGAAGCTGTTGAGTTATTGCCTTCAGACCCAATCATAAATGATCACTATGCTGACGTTTTGTGGATGCTTAATAAAAATATTCAAGCAAGATATTTTTGGGATTATGTTTTAAATTTAGAAGAAACAGAACAGGAATTAAAAGATAAAATTAATAAAAAATTGCTTTTTGGTATCAATAAAAAGTTGTAATGATTAAGTGAAAAATTATATTATAAAATCCTATTGTAAAATAAATTTATCTTTAAATGTATTGAAGAAATTAAAGAGCGGTTACCACAGGATAACATCTTTGATAACTTTTTGTAACTTACACGATATTATATCAATTTCTAAAATTGAAAGTATAAAAGACGATATAATATTTACTGGTAGATTTAATAAAGGTATCAAAAAAAACTCTAATACTATTGTTAAAGTTTTAAAAATTTTAAGAGAGCAAAAATTACTTAATAATCATAAATTTAAAATAAACGTAAAAAAAAATATACCTCATGGATCCGGACTAGGTGGAGGATCCTCAAATGCTGCAAGCTTGTTAAATTACTTTAATTCAAAAATGAAATTACAACTTAATAATAAAGAAATAAAAAAAATGGCAAAAAACATTGGCTTTGATGTTCCTGTAAATTTAGATAAAAAAAATACAATTTTAACTGGGAAGAATGACAAATTAATAAGAATTAAACAAAAATTAAATTTAAACATATTAATTGTTTATCCAAATGTAATTTGCTCAACAAAAAAAATTTATCGAAAAAATAAAAAAAAAAGTTATTTTAAAAAAAGGTCGCTTTTTATACCTAAAAACAAATATAAATTGATTCAGTTTTTGAAAAGAGAAAATAATGATCTTGAGAAAACTGTAATTAAAACCTATCCGATTGTAGGTGAACTGATCGATACAATTAAATCCACAAAAGGTTGTTATTTTTCCAGAATTACAGGCTCTGGATCAGCATGTATTGGAATATTTTCTAATATCAAGAATGCTAATTATGCTAGAAGAATAATAAAATTAAAATATCCAAAATATTGGTGTCTTGTATCAAAAACTATATAAAATAAATCTTTTGTGGTATATCTCAGTCATAAATTGGGGCGTAGCCAAGCGGTAAGGCAGCGGTTTTTGGTACCGCCATCCTAGGTTCGAATCCTAGCGCCCCAGCCAAAAAAATGCTGGGAAAAATAAGAGATATCATATTAAAAACTGACCAAATTCTATATAAAAAATTTGGTTCAGATAAAAGTCTTAAAATTTTAGAAAATATAAAAGAAGCCAGAATAATTTTTTCATATCTCAATGAAATTGGAGAGGAAAGCAAAGTGAGGTTTGTAGGAGGTTGTATTAGAAAGGCTCTTACAGGTGAAAGAATTGATGATATTGATTTAGCAACCTCGCTTACGCCCGATGAAATAAAAAAAAAATTAAATAAAGAAAATATTAAAATTATTGATACAGGTATAAGCCATGGAACTTTAACCGTTATTTTAAATAATAAAAAGTTTGAAATTACAACTTTAAGAAAAGATATTTCGACAGATGGAAGACATGCAAATATAGAGTTTACCTCTAATTGGGAGCAGGACGCCTTAAGAAGAGACTTTACCATCAATGCAATCTATGCAGATATAGAGGGACGTATTTTTGATCCTTTTGATGGAATATCTGATTTAAGAAATGGAAAAATAAAATTTATAGGTCAAGCAAAGGAAAGAATTCAAGAAGACTATTTAAGAATTCTTCGATATTTTAGGTTTTATACTCAATATAGTAAAGAAGATCACGATAAAGAAACAATCCAGCCAATAAAACAATATATTAATGGATTGAATAATATTTCTAAAGAGAGAATATTTGATGAATTAAAAAAAATTTTAGGACTTAAAAATATTTACACCCTTTTTTCAAATAAGGATTCAGTTGAAATAATTCTAAATATATTTCCACAATTTAAGTATCACGAAAGATTAAAAAAAATTAATTATTTAGCAGATTCTTTAAAAGAAAAATACGATAAGTATTTAATTTTAGCACTTCTTATTTTAGACGAGACAAATGATTATGAATATTTTTGTCATAAATATAAAACTTCTAATAATTTAAAAAATAGACTTAAAACTATTTCTGAAAAGTTGCCAAATTTTAAAAACAAAAGATTTTATCATAAAGAAAATATTAAAAAATTAATTTATCTAACAAGCAAGGAAAATGTTAAAGATTTTTTGTTATTTTCAGCTTGTTTAAAAACTAAAGTTTCAAATATCGAAGAATTAATTGAATATTTAAATGTTTGTAAAGTTCCAAAATTTCCTATCACTGGAGATTATTTAATAGGTCATGGTTATAAAACAGGCAAAATGCTTGGGCAAAAACTTAAGTTTTTGGAAGAAAAATGGATTGAAAATAATTTTATAATTGAGAAAAAAGTAATAGAAAAATCTTTTGATAAAGATAATAAATATTAAATGTATTTTATTTCGGTTATTTCAAAATTTTTTTCGCCAGCCGGAGTTTGCACTACGACTAACTCTTTAACTTTTTTTCCAATTAGAGCCTTGCCGACTGGAGATCTAAAGTAGATATAGTTTTTTGTAATATCTGCCTCATCTTTTCCTACTATTTTATAAGTTTTTTTTTCATTATTTTCCAAATCTATAAGAAAAACTGTTGAGCCAAAAACTACATTATTTTTATTTTCTAATTTAGTTACATCAATTACATTTGCTCTTGCTATTAAATCATTTATTTCAATTATTCTTCCCTCAATTTTTGCCTGCTCTTCCTTTGCTGCATGATATTCTGCATTTTCTTTTAAATCACCATGACCCCTCGCTTCAGCTATTGCTTCAACTATTTTTGGTCTTTTAATTTTTTTAAGGTTCTCTAATTCTTGCTTTATTTTTTTAAGACCTTCAATCGTTATTGGCTCTTTATCCATAAATTATTCCCAGTTTGCACTTGGTGGCATAGACATTAAAATTGCTTTTGGATTTCCACCACTATTTAAACCAAATTTAGTACCTTTGTCATATAATAAATTAAATTCTACATATCTACCTCTTTTAATAAGCTGAAGATCCTTTTCTTTTTTTTTCCATTTTAAAAACATTTTTTTCCTTATGATGTTTCTTACGAGGTTATTAAATGTCAAACCTATATCCTTTACGAACAAAAAGTCTTTTTCCCAACTACTCATTTTATAATCAAAAAAGATTCCTCCTATTCCTCGAGCTTCTTTTCTATGCGGTAAATAAAAATAATTATCACACTGCTTCTTATATTTTGGATAATACTTTTTATTGTGAAAGTCGCATATTTTTTTTAATTCCTCATGAAAGTATTTTTTTTCTTTAATATCAATTAGACATGGAGTTACATCCATACCACCACCAAACCAATTCTTTTTTGTACAAATAAATCTTGTATTGAAATGCATAGCTGGAATTTTTGGACTTTTTGGGTGTAAAATTACCGAAACACCTGAAGACCAAAATTTTAAATTGTTTTTTGCACCAGGAATTTTTTTTGCCAACTCTTTGGATAATTTCCCTTTTACGTTTGAAAAAGCTACACCTCCTTTTTCTACTACTTTTCCATTAATTGTCCTATACTCACCATATTTCCATTTGTTTTTTTTAAATTTTGTTTTTGAACCATAATCTTTTTCTATTTCCTCAACAGTTTTACAAATAACTTCCTGCAAGTCTATGAACCATTCTTTAGCTAATTTTTTTTTTTTATCTATCTTCATTTATTGATTTTGTCTTAAAGCTTCTGAAACAGTTATAGCTGCTGCAATAGCAATATTTAGAGATCTTGCATTTTTTTTTAAAGGTATTTTTAATCTTTCATAGGAATTGCTATGAACTATTTTTGGAACACCTTCACTTTCTCTTCCAAAGAGCAAAGTATCTTTTTGATTAAATTTAAAATTTGTGTATTTTTTTTTTGCTTTAGTGGTCATAAGTATAATTCTGGAGTCCTTTTTCTTAATCAAAAAATTTTCATATGAACTATAAGTTTTTATTTTACTTTTATTTAAATAGTCCATAGCAACCTTTTTTAATCTTTTATCATTAAGCTGGAAACCACAAGGTTCTATTATTTCAAGTGTTGTTCCAAAACAAGCACATAAGCGAATAATTGCTGCTGTATTTTGAGGAATATCAGGTTGATATAAAGCAATATTAAACATTTTTTAGTTGTGTATTAATTTGTGTGTCATTCTGACCCTAGCAAATTTATATTAATTATAATTAATTAGTAATATATAATACATACGTGCATCAAATATTATGAGTAAGGAATTAAAGCCAAAAAGAAGAGATTTTCTCTTTACAGCTACATACACAATTGGTGCTGTAGGTATAGGAGCAGCAATTTGGCCTTTAATAGATCAGATGAACCCAGATTCATCTGTAAAGGCATTATCAACAACAGAAGTTGATATTAGTAACGTCGAGCCAGGAAAAACTATAACGGTACTATGGAGAGGAAAACCAATTTTTATTAGAAGAAGAACTAAAAAAGAGATTGATGAAGCTGGGGCAGTAGATTTAAAGGACCTAAAAGATCCAGAAAAAGATTCAGATAGAGCAAAAAATCCAGAGTGGTTAGTGATGGTAGGAGTTTGTACTCATTTAGGATGCGTTCCACTAGACAACAAAGGAGATTATAACGCTTGGTTTTGTCCATGCCATGGCTCACATTATGATACTTCAGGAAGAATCAGAAAGGGACCTGCACCAACCAACTTAGAAATACCTAAATATGAATTCGTAAATAATAACACGATCAAAATAGGTTAATTTTATATGAGTGAAAACAAATATATTCCCAAAACAAAATTAGCTAAATGGTTTGATAGTCGTTTACCTCTTTTATCTTTATCTCATCATTTAAAAGAATATCCAACGCCTAAAAATTTAAATTACTGGTGGACATTTGGAGGCATATTAACATTTTGCTTAATTACCCAAATTGTAACAGGAGTTATACTTGGTATGCATTACGTGGCTCACACGGATCATGCTTTTGAAAGCATAGAACACATAATGAGAGATGTTAATTATGGATGGTTGCTTAGATATGTGCATGCAAATGGGGCTTCAATGTTTTTTTTAGCTGTTTACATTCATATTTTTAGAGGTTTGTTTTATGGTTCATATAAAGCTCCAAGAGAAGTTATTTGGATAATCGGAGTAATTATTTATTTGCTAATGATGGCTACAGCTTTCATGGGTTATGTTTTGCCTTGGGGGCAAATGAGTTTCTGGGGAGCAACCGTAATAACAAATTTATTTAGCGCAATACCTTTAGTTGGAGAAAGTATTACAACATGGCTTTGGGGCGGATATGCTGTCGATAATCCAACTTTGACCAGGTTTTATGCTTTACATTATTTACTTCCATTTTTAATTTTTGGTTTAATTATACTTCATATTTGGGCTCTACACGTTCCAGGAAATAACAACCCAACAGGAATTGATGTTAAGAAAAATAGCAACGAAACTATGCCATTTCATCCATATATGGTCATGAAAGATATAACCGCTTTATTAGTTTTTATAATTATATTTTTTTGGTTTGTATTTTTTGCACCAAATGCTTTAGGACACCCAGATAATTATATTGAAGCTAATCCATTAGTAACTCCAACACACATTGTTCCTGAGTGGTACCTATTACCTTTTTATGCAATTTTAAGAGCTATACCTAGTAAACTTGGAGGAGTTATCTTTATGTTTGCTGCAATTTTTGTATTAGTTTTGTTACCATGGCTTGATACATCAAAAGTTAGATCTTCAACATTTAGACCACTATATAAAAAGTTTTTCTGGGTTTTGGTGGCTACTGTTATTTTATTAGGATACCTAGGGGCAAAACCTCCTGAGGGGATTTATTTAGTTTTGTCGAGAATAGCAACTGCGTATTATTTTATTCATTTTTTAATATTGCTACCCGTTCTTGGACGCTATGAAAAAACAGATCCATTACCAATGAGCATTTCCGATCCAGTTTTAGATAAACCTGGTTTAATTGATAAGTTTAAAAAAGCAGCAGGACAATATGAAGGTGAAAATGTTGGGTCTTTTAAATAGAATAATTTTAACAATTTTAATTTCAATAATTACTACTTTGTCCTTTGCTGACGAACAACATTCGCATGGAACGAATACAAATTATTTAAATACAGATTGGAGTTTTAAAGGAATTTTTGGAACATTTGACCGTGCTTCACTTCAAAGAGGTTATCAAGTCTACCAAGAAGTTTGTGCCGGTTGCCACTCTGTACAACATTTAAGTTATAGAAATTTATCTGAAAAGGGAGGTCCTGAGTTCTCCGTTGAAGAAGCCAAGGCTATCGCGTCTCAATTTGAAGTAGAAGATGGACCTAATAGCGATGGGGAAATGTTTATGAGACCAGCGAGGTTATCAGATAAATTTGCAAAATCTTTTCCTAACGTGGAAGCTGCAACAGCAGCAAATGGTGGAGCATATCCTCCTGATATGTCAGTTTTAGCTAAGGCAAGGGCTGGTGGTGCAGACTACATTTATTCACTTCTTTTAGGATACGATGACCCCCCACAAGGCTTTGAGCTTGATGATGGTGTATATTACAATAAATATATGGCAGGTAATAAAATTAAAATGTCAGCGCCACTTATGGAAGGTATTGTAGATTATTCTGACGGCACAGAAGCAACAGTAGAACAAATGTCAAAAGACGTAACTACATTTTTAGTTTGGGCTGCTGAACCTCATTTGGAGGCTCAACATCGCATGGGATTCAAAGCAATTCTTTATTTAATCATACTCCTAACTCTCGTATATATGAGTAAACAAAAAGTATGGTCAAGGTTTGGTTCAAAGGAAGAGCCAAAAGAAGAAACTTTCGATAAAGTAGAAAAAGTTGTTACAGAATACGAAGGAGAAGACCCAAAAACTTTTAAATAATTTAATTTCCAACTCTGAAATACATTACATCACCATCATTTACTAAATAGTCTTTACCCTCAAGCCTCAATTTGCCAGCGTTTTTACACTCATTAAAACCTTTATATTTTATAAAATTTTCGTGGGATACTGTTTCAGCTCTAATAAAATTCTTCTTAAAATCTGAATGAATTACGCCTGCTGCGTCAGGAGCTTTGGAATTTTTTTCTATAGTCCAGGCTCTACTTTCTTCTGGTCCAGAGGTAAAAAAAGTACTAAGACCTAGAGTGCTATAACCAGCTTTAATTAGATTGTCCAAACCAGTACTTTTAATTCCAGACTCAAGCATGAAATCTTTTCTATCCTCCACTTGAAGGTTCATGATTTGGTCTTCAATATCAGCACAAACAATAATTACATTTTCATCTGAAAATTTTTCTTTACAAGAATCTGAGTATTCATTGCCATTTGGCAAACTTTTTTCGTCAACATTGCATACAATTATTCTTGGCTTAAGAGATAAAAGAGCTGACTTTTTTAATAAATTTTTATTGTATTTTTCCTTTAATATATCCAGTTTTTTTCCATCACCTATTAATTTTTGACACTCTTCTAAAAATATTAATTCATCTTTTTCTAATTTTTTTTTACTGCCTTTTTCCAATCTTTTTTGTAATGATTCTAGGTCAGATAATAAAATTTCGGTTTCAATAATCTCTAAATCTCTCACAGGATTTACGTCTTTATTAACGTTTTGTATTTTTTCTGAATCAAAGCACCGAACTAAATGGATAATAGTATCAACTTCTCGCACATGGGAAAGAAACTTATTTCCTAAACCTTCTCCTTTAGATGCGCCCTTAACTAATCCAGCAATATCTACAAAAGTAATTGCTGCATTAATGGTTTTAGTTGATTTAGATATTTCAGAAATTTTAACAAGCCTTTTATCTGGAACTGCAACTATTCCAACATTTGGATCAATTGTACAAAAAGGAAAATTTTCTGCCTGAGCCTTTTTAGAAGTAGTAAGAGCATTAAACAACGTAGATTTGCCAACATTGGGCAAACCAACAATACCACACTTAAAACTCATATATTATTTTTGATTAACTTTACTGGAAAAAAGATCTAAGTCTTTTTTGATTAAAAATGATATGGATTTTATGATATTGCCTGTTACTTCCTCGACGTTTTGCTTTTCTTCATTAGAAAAATTATGAAGAACGTGATCAGCGCCTGTAGTATTGTTTTTAGGTCTACCGATTCCTATCCTGATTCTTGAATAATTTTTTCCTATATTTTTATCAATCGAATCTATCCCATTATGGCCAGCGCTACTTCCGCCAAATTTAGCTTTTACTTTTCCGATATCAATATCCATATCATCATGAAAAACAAAAACATTTTTTACATCAATTTTAAAATATTCAATTAATTCTTTTATGCAGACGCCCGAACTGTTCATAAAAGTAAGAGGTTTTATTGCAAAAATTTTTTGCTCTTCAATCGTTCCAGTTGTTAATAAACCTTTAAATTTAGGTTTTTGTTTAGAAAGTTTAAATTTAGCGTTGATGGAATCTATAACTAAAAAACCAACATTGTGACGATTATTTAAATTGTTTGGTTCTGGGTTTCCTAAACCAACAAATAAAAGCATAAGTGATATTTAATCCTTTGTTATTTCTTTTTTTCTTTAGAAGAAGAGGGTTGTGCTTTATCGCTTTGTTGTGGTTTAGCTTTACCGTCTGATGGTTTAGCACTTTTTTCTTTTCCATCGTCTTTATCAGCTTCACCTTCAGTTGCTTTTGTTTCTCCTTCAGCTGCGCCTTCAGTTCCAGGCTCACCTTCAGCTGCTTGTTCTTCAGTTTTTTCTGGTTCAACCACAATAGTTGGAGATACTACTGTAGCAATTACAAAATCTCTGTCTGCAATTGTGGGTATTACATTTTCTGGCAATTTAACTGATGAAATTTTTATACTAGTTCCAATTTCTGTATTTTCTAAATCTACAACAATTTCATTAGGTATATTTTCAGTGGGGCATTTAAATTCTACTTTTCGTCTTACGGTGTTTAAAACTCCTCCCTTTTTTAAACCTGGTGACTTATCGTGATTAATAAATTTTACAGGTATTTCTAAAGTAAGTTTTGAACCTTTAACGATTCTTAAAAAATCTATATGTATAGGCTCATCAGATACAGGATCATATGTAACTTCTCTAGGCAGAACTTTTTCTGAGCTTCCATCAATATCTAAATTTAAAACTTTAGACATGAAAGACTCAGTTCTCATTACATCTTGAATTTGCAATTTTTTAAGGCTTATAGATAAATTATCTTTTTTACCTCCATACAATATAGCAGGTATAAAACCATCAGACCTCAATTTGTTGATCTGACCGTTAGTTGCGGTAGTTCTTTTTGTAGCCTTTAAGATGTCCATAAATTAACTTGGTGTTTTTATATTATGTTTGGAAAAAAAACAAGCAAAATTATTTAAAAAGGCTAGAAACCGAGGTTGAGTTAGCTATTCTCTTCATAGCTTCAGAGATCATAGGAGCTAGAGAAATTATTTCTATTTTTTTACTTCTTCCAATTTTTTTTGAGTTGTCAATTGTATCTGTTGTTATTAATTTCTTGATTCTAGACCTTTCAATTTTTTGGACTGCCTCACCGCTTAATACAGCATGTGTAATATAAACATACACATCTTTTGCTCCCTTTTCTTTTAGTGCTTTCGCTGCATTCACTATAGTACCGCCAGAATCAATTATGTCATCTACAATTACACAGTTTTTATTTTTCACATTACCAACAATATTCATAACCTCAGATTTGCCGGGAGAAGGTCGTCTTTTGTCTATAATAGCTATTGTAGAGTTTAATCTTCTGCTCAAAGCTCTTGTTCTCTCAACACCCCCAACATCAGGAGCAACACAAATTAAATTATTTAATTTTATTTTTTTCACATGTCTTGCAAAAATTGGAGTAGCAAATAAATTATCTACAGGAATATCAAAGAAGCCTTGTATTTGACCAGCATGCAAATCAACACTTAAAATTCTATTTGCTCCAGCGTTGGTTATAAGATTAGAAACAAGTTTAGCTGATATAGCAGTCCTTGGAACTACTTTTCGGTCTTGTCTAGCATATCCAAAATAAGGAATTACAGCAGTAATATTTTTTGCAGAAGACCGTCTTAGCGCATCAATGCAAATTAGTAATTCCATTAAATTGTCATTTGCAGGATTTGATGTTGATTGAATTACAAATATGCTGTTACCTCTGATATTTTCATTAATTTCAATATAAACTTCACCATCCGCGAATCTTCTTATGTGAGAATTAACTAATTTTAGTTTAAGCTGTCTTGCTATGTCTTTACATAATCTTAAATTACTTGTGCCAGCAAGAACTTTCATAGAATAATAAGTTGTTTATACAACTTTAATTTAACATTTCAAATTAATTAAACATTTAATTAAGTCATTAATATGACAGAAATACACCTACCGTAATCTTTTTCGTTGCTAATACGGGATCTTCTATAACTAAAAAACAACTTATCTTCAGAAAAAGTATCCATTTCAATATTTTCAATATTTTTTATGTTTAAATTAAATATTTCTTGATTGATAAAGCCTCTTAGATCAAAGGTAAATTGTTTATCGTTCTTTTTATAAAAAAATTTTTTATTTTTTTCATTTTTTTCAATAAATTTAATAATAAAATCTTCTTTTACTTCATAATTATTTTTGCCAATACAAGGACCAATAACAGCAATGATATCTTTACTCTTAGAATTCAATTCTTCAAATTTTTTTATTGTATTTTCAATTATTCCATTCAAGGCACCCTTCCAGCCAGCGTGCGCACATCCAATTATTTTTTTAATGGGATCGTAAAAAATTATTGGAGCGCAATCAGCTGTTAATATAGAAATTCCTATATTTTTTATATTTGTTACCAAAGCGTCACCAATTAATTTATTTTTTAAATTTTTTTTATCGTTTAGATAAATGACTCTATTACTGTGCTTTTGGTTTAAAGTAATTAAAAATTCTTTTTTACAGCCTATTCTGTTGCTAACTAGCTCAAGATTTTTCAACACGTTTTCTCTTTTGTCATCAGAACCTAGCCCACAGTTCAAGCTATTATAGGATCCCTTTGAAACACCATCTTTTCTTGAAAAAAAACAATGTCGTAAATTTTCAAATTTTTTTAATTTAGAAGAAAAAAACATTATTTAAAACCTAAAGAAAATTTTTCATTTTTTTTCTTTGCAAACATTACTTTAAATAGTTTGCCCATTTCTTCATGGTGTAATAATCTTTTAAGTTTATAAAACATTTCAGCTTTGTCTTTAAAGGTCATTTTTTTTTGAAAGTATATTTGCCCTTTCAATTATACCTAATTTTTGAAGGAATTCATTTTGAGTGACAATTCTTTCAGCAATTAAATTATTTTTTTTTAATATTTTTACAAATAAATCAAAATTTATATGGGAAGTAATATCTGATTTGCCCGGTTCAGAAAGCACGTCCACAAATTTATGCTTTTTTATGGATTGCAAGGTATCTCCACCTTTAATTTTGGTATATCCATAATCAAAGGCTAAAAGACCACCGCCATATTTTTTAATATTTTTTGCCACTGCGTTTAAATATAAAATAGCATCGTTTGGGTATTCTATAATACTGTTTTTGCAATTTATATTTAGCTGTATAATTTTTTTTATCACATCTTTGTCTGCCTTTTTATATAAAAATTCTAATTTTTTTCTATCTTTTGATAATGATATGTATTTTTCTAAAAATACATTATTTTTTTTAAAAACTTGTTTAATAGCAAGAGAGTCAAAAAACTCGTTGCCTAAAAACATTATTGGGCCAAACTTAATTTTATCTATTTTTTTTATCCACTTAACTTTTTTATTTTTTATATTTTTTTTTTGAATTTTTATCAGCACGTCACTAATTTCTAGTAAGTTTATTTCTAAGCAATTGTAAAATTCTTTGAAATTTTTAAAAACATTCAACAGAACTTTACATAATGATCCATCCCCCGGGCCAAGCTCCACTAATAAAAATTTTTTGGGTTTTCCTAAATTTTCCCAAAAAGCAATACACCAAATAGCAATCATTTCGCCAAACAAATCAGAGACTAAAGGTGAAGTGATATAGTCGCCTTGTTTTCCAAAAGGGTTACTATTCATATAGTAACCAAATTTTCTATCGTATAGCGCTATATTGATAAATTTATCTAAAGGAATTGATTTTTCTTCTTTTAAAATATTAATTATTTTGTTCATTTTTTTTTCATTAATAAAATTATAAAAAAACCAGCTAATAATGTAACTAAACTTAATATTATTCCTAAAGAAATATATTCAAAAAAGTAACCGAGATGTTTGTCTGCCTCTCTAAAATTTTCAGAAAATATTCTAAAAATAGAATATAAAATTAAAAAAATTGCCGAAATATAAGCTGGCTTAAATAATAATTTTTTTTTTAATGCTAGATAATTTATTATTAAAAACAAAACTAATCCTTCAAGAGCAGCTTCATAAATTTGCGACGGATGTCTTGGTGAGCTGTCTGCATTTGGGAAAATAATTGCCCAAGGTAGGGAGGAGACTTTTCCATAAAGTTCACCATTTATAAAGTTAGCGATTCTTCCAAAGAAAATTCCTATTGGTGCGACGCAACTAACTATATCTGAATACTTAAAAAAATTTTCGCCTTTTTTTTTTGAGTAAAAGAAAATAGAAAAAATAACACCAATCAATCCACCATGAAAAGACATACCGCCCTGCCACAGTTTAAAAATTTCTAGGAAGTTTTGACTATAATACTCTATATTATAAAAAATTACGTATCCTAATCTTCCACCAATTATTACTCCAAATAATAAATAAATAACTAAATCATCAAAATCTGCTTTTTTAATCTGTTTAAAATGATATTCATTATTTTCAGTTTTTTTTATTATTTTTATTGCATAAAACCAGCCAATAACTATTCCTAAAATATACGCTAATGAATACCATTTAATTTGAAAAAGTCCGAAATCTATAAATACTGGGTCAAAATTATGAGTAAACATTTAAAAAAAAAAGATTTATTTAATATTTAATTTAAAATAACTTAAACCAACTTAAAAATATATGGAAAAATATTATAATAACTTGCTCAAAAATATCACAGAATTAATTGAAAAAGGTTTATTAACTTCTAAAGACCTTTCAAAAGAAGCAGAAGAAGCCTTAAAATTTAGAATAGAAATTCTTGTTAATAAACTTAACTTAGTATCCAGGGAGGAGTTTGAAGTCCAAAAAAAATTAACCAATAAGTTAAAAAACGACTTGATTAAATTAAAAAAAAGAAAGAAAAAAATTACAAAGGCAAAGAAATCTTAACCCTAAGACCATTTAGAGGACTTTTATCCAAAGCGATAATACCTCCATGAGAGCGTATAATATCATTTGCAATTGACAAACCTAATCCTACGCCCGATTTATTTTGTCCTCTACTTTTGTCAATTCTATAAAAAGGTTTCATTACGTTCTGGTATTCGTTTTCAGCTATCCCTGGTCCATCGTCGTCAATAAAAATTGAAATATTATTTTTAGTTTTGTTAGAAATAATTTTTATATTTTCTCCATATGATAAGCCATTATCAATTAAATTTGACAGACACCTTTTTATTGAATTGGGGCGCACATTTATTTCTAAATTTTCTTCTAGAGAAACTGCAATTTTATCTTCTTTATATTTATTGACCAAGTCTTTTATTATTTCATTTAAATTAATTTTTTCAGTTTCTTCATTTTTTTGATGTCTAGCAAACTCTAAGTATTCATTTAACATTCTTTCCATTTCTTCTATGTCATCACCCATTTTTTTTTGCTAAATCCTGCTGTTTTAGTAAAGCAAGTTGTAATTTTAATCTTGTAAGAGGTGTTCTTAAGTCATGACTGATTCCTGAAAGCATTTCTGATCTTTGATTTAAATGCACTGTAATTCTTTTTCTCATTCTATCAAATTCATAAGCCGCTTGCCGTATTTCTCTAGCTCCGGAGGGTCTAAATTCTTTTACAAATTCTCCCTTACCAAATCTTTCAGCAGCTCTAGCAAGGTTTACAATTGGCCTTGTTTGATTTTTTAAAAAAACTATGGCGATCATTATTAATAATATTCCTGGCAAAGTAATCCATAACGCAAAAATACGAGCAGAGGATGGTGCAATTTTTTCTTTAGGAAAAAAAATTTGTAACAGTCCTGTTTCATATTTTATTTTTAGATATACGACATCTTTGTATGAAGTTGTATCAAACCAATATGAGTTTGGAAAAGCAGATTTAAGTTCTCTTCTTAAACTTCTATCCATTGGGCTATACCATCTTTCAGGAATTTCTTCTGGAAAAATTTCATTCGCTTTTAATCTAACTACAAAATCAAAATTCTTATTATATAAATCTAGAATTTCCTCTTTATTAGTTTGTTCGTTTTGATATACATCATAAAGTGTTTTAACTTCACTAACCAAGGATCGCGTCATTCCCTTGTTAGCTTTTATCCAAAGACTATCGAAAAAAACTATAGTAATTATTATTTGTAACAATATTATTGGAGTCGCAACAATTATTAAGGATCTATAAAAAAGTCTTTTTGGTAAAATATTTTTTATAAAATTATTCAATCCATAAAACATAGCCAGCTCCCCTAATAGTTTGTAAATATTTTGGATTTTTAGGATTTGTCTCAATTTTTTGTCTTAATCTTGTGATCATTACATCAATAGTTCTTTCTTTTGATATATTAATTATTTTACCAATATCTTCTCTAGAAAAAACTTTTCCTGGCGACTCAAGCATTTTACTTAAAACCTTTATTTCCTGTGGATTAATTTTTATTAACTTGTCATTTATTTTTATATCTGATTTTTTCAAATTTACCAAAGCATTTCCTATATATATTTCATCTGACAAGATAGGTTTTTGAACTTTGCTTAGAATATTTTTTATTCTCAACAAAAGTTCTTTCGGGTTAAAAGGCTTTCCTAAATAATCATCTGCTCCTAATTCTAATCCTTCAATTCTATTTTGTGTTTCACCTTTTGCTGTTAAAAGTATTATTGGTATTGGGTTGTTTTCTTTAATTTCCTTTGTCAGATCTAGACCACTTTTTCCAGGCATCATAATATCTAAAATGATTATATCAAATTTGATTATTTCTAATTTTTTTTTGGCATCAAATGCATCTTTAGCACTGGTAACTAAAAATTTTTTTTCTTCGAGATACTCTTTTACTAGTTCTCTTATCCTATCATCGTCATCAACCACCAATATATGAAAAGTGTTTTTATTCATTTATAATTTTTTTTAATACATTTTTAAATTTAAGTACCGAATCCGAGTCTGAACTTTTGAGAGCATTATAAATTCTTTTTTTTTGCTCTAAAAAAATTTCTTCAAATAATTTTTTACCCTTTTCATTAAGATAAATTTGTCTTTGCCTAGAGTCTATTTCCCCTTTTTTTAGTAAAATAGTTTTATTTTCTATTAAATCTCTTAAAACTCTATTTAAACTTTGTTTAGTGATTTTTAGTCTACTTAATAAATCTGAAACAGTAAGACCCTCATGTCTTTCAATAAGATGAATGGCCCTATGATGAGCAGTGCCAAAAGAGTATTTTTTAAGTATTTTTTTTGGATCAGAGTAGGTCTCTCTATAAGCATAAAATATTTGTTCAATAAAATCCTTAATCTGATCATCTTTTAAATATAATAAATCTCTCATAATTTGTTTTGGGTCAGTTATATTGACATATCTACCTAAGATAGATACTTTTTCAAAACAAATAAATCAATTAAGATCAATAAATTTATTTATGGAACCCGTACCTTTTGATAAAAGATCAGGCAAAATTTGGTTTAATGGTCAACCAGTAAACTGGTCCGACGTAAAAATACATGTATTAAGTCACGGTTTGCATTATGCCAGCTGTGTGTTTGAAGGTGAAAGAGTTTATGACGGTGAGATATTTAAGCTTGAAGAACATACAGAAAGATTATTTCATTCGGCTTCAAGAATGGGTTTTAAAATTCCATACAGTCAAGAGGATCTAAATAGTTCTTGCAAGGATATAGTTGCCATTCAAAAAGTTAAAAATGGTTATGTAAGACCAGTAGCCTGGAGAGGAAGCGAGATGATGGCAATTTCTGCTCAAAAAACAAAAATTCATGTAGCAATAGCTGCGTGGGATTGGGGATCTTATTTTGATCCTAATTTAAAACTTAAAGGTATAAAATTAGATATTTCTAAATGGAGAAGACCAGCGCCAGATACAATTCCATGGGACACAAAAGCTTCCGGATTATATATGATTTGTACTTTATCCAAGCACGAAGCTGAAAAAAAAGGTTTTACAGACTCATTGATGTTAGATTACCAGGGCAATGTTGCAGAAGCCACTGGGGCAAATATATTTTTTAAAAATAAAGATAACGAACTGCATACACCAATTCCAGATTCCTTTTTAAATGGAATTACAAGAAGATGTATTATTGAGATTGCAAAATCAAAAAATATAAAAATTGTTGAAAGAAAAATAAAACCAGAAGAATTATCTAAGTTTGTTGGTTGTTTTTTAACTGGAACAGCAGCAGAAGTAACACCAGTTTCCCAAATTGACAATCATAAATTTGCAGTCTGCAACGTGATAAAAGATCTATCCGAAAGTTATCAAGCTTTGGTTAGAAGGAAAAACGCAGCTTAATATTTTTACTCAATTGCATGATCGATTCCTTTTCTCACATAATCGTATCCTGTATAAACTGTAAGAAAAGCAGCTAGCCACAAAAAGATTATTCCAATCGAGTGCGCATTAAAATCTGCAAAGTTAACTAAGGTATTTCCACTTTCTCCTGTTAATAAAATTGCAATGGCACACATTTGTATAAAGGTTTTAATTTTAGCCAATTTGTTGACAGGCATCTTAACTTGAACTTTAGCTAAAAACTCTCTTAGCCCAGAAATTAAAATTTCTCTTATAAGAATAATTATTGCTGCTATTATCTCGTAATCTTTTATTGTGTCATCCATTACTAATAAAATTAATGCACTAGCTACTATAATTTTGTCAGCTATGGGATCTAAAAGTTCGCCAAGCTTAGATTCTTCTTTATACAATCTAGCTAACAAACCATCTAAAAAATCTGTAAAACTAGCTAACAAAAATATAAAAAAGGGAATCCAATCTCCCATTGGCCCCGGTAAGTAGAAAGTTCCAATAAATATAGGGGTTAAAATAATTCGGCCGATAGTTAATATATTTGGTATTTTAAGTTTCATTTTTTAATCATGAAAAAAATCATGTATTTTTTTTGCTACGGAAGTTTCTATCCCTTCTACCTTTTTTAAATCATCAAAGCTAGCTGACTCTACAGCCTTAGCAGATCCAAAGTAATTTAACAAAGCTCTTTTTCTATTTCTTCCAATACCATTTATTTGGTCTAATAAAGATTTCGTAAAATTTTTCTTCCTCCTCATTCTATGGCTACTTACTGCAAATCTGTGAGCTTCATCTCTTAGCCTTTGAAGAAAAAATAATAAAGGCTCTCTTTTATTAAGCTTAATCATATTATTTTTATGAAAGAAAGTTTCATTTCCTTTATTTCTGTTTTTACCTTTTGCTATTGCTATTATAGGGATGTCATGAAAGCCATATTCATCTAATATTTTTCTACCAACCGAATATTGGCCCTTGCCACCATCAATAATTACTAAGTCAGGAATTATTATATCTATTTGATGCCTAGTTTTTATAATTCTTAAAAATCTTCTCTCAAAAACCTCTTTTATCATTCCATAATCATCTCCATCGCTTAGTTTTTTATTTTTAATATTAAATTTTCTATATTGTTTTTTAATAAAACCTTCTGGACCAAATGTAATTAATGCGCCCACAGAATTGGATCCTTGAATATGGCTATTGTCATACACTTCTATCGTTTTTGGAACTATATCTAATTTAAATTTCTCAGCAACTTCATTTAAAAGTTTATTATTAGTTTCAGATTCAAAAATCTTTCTAGTCAATGCTTCCTTTGCATTTTTTTCAGCCATTTTAGATAACTTAAATCCATTTCCTTTTTTAGGAACTTTTATAGATACAAATTTTTTTTCTTTTTTTTCTAAAGCTGCTTTAACAAGTTTTAAATCTTTTATTTTTATATTGATTAAAATTTCAACAGGTACTGTTTTGTTTTCATAAAATTGAACTATGAATGAAGTTAAAACATCTTCCGCTGTGTGAAATTTGTCATGATAAGGAAAATAAGATTGGTTACCCCAATTTTGTTTTGATCGGTAAAAAAATACTTGGACACAAGTTTTGCCAGCTTCTTGTACAACAGAAATAACATCTGCATTATCAAGATTTGTAGAACTTATATTTTGAGAAGATTGAATTTGTGTTAAGGCTTTTATTCTATCTCTTAAAATAGCAGCTTTTTCATAATCCATTTTTTCACTACTTTTTTCCATATCAATCGCTAATTTTTTTTGTATATTTTTTGATTTTCCAGATAGAAATAATATTGCATCTGATACAAGCTTAGAGTATTCGGTTTTTTCTAAACGATTTACACACGGCGCGGCACATCTTTTGATTTGATATAAAATACATGGTCTTTCTCTATTTTTAAAAACAGCGTCATTACATACTCTTAATAAAAAAACTTTTTGTAGTATTTTTATAGTCCAATTTGCAGAACCTACAGAGGCGAATGGACCAAAATAATAACCATTTTTATTTTTTTTCCCCCTATGTTTTGTTAATTGGGGCCAGTCAGAATCTTTCTCAATAAAAATATAGGGAAAGGATTTGTCATCCCTAAGAAGAACATTAAATTTAGGTTTAAATTTTTTAATTAAATTAGCTTCTAAAAGTAAAGCTTCCGCCTCACTACTTGTCGTTACTATTTCTAAACCGTTAGTTAATGCCAACATTCTTTCGGTTCTTATTGGTTGATTTTTATCTAAAGTATAGTTTTTTAATCTATTAGGAAGATTTTTAGCTTTGCCGACGTATAGCACTTGATTTTTTTTATCAAGCATTCTGTATACTCCAGGACTATTAGAAATTAATGGAATTTTTTTTCTAATTAATTCTTTGCCAAAATCAAGATCTCTCATAATCACTTCTTGTTTTAAAAACTTCTACTCCAACTGATTTAGCATTTTTAATAGCCTCTGGTTTTTCAATTTTAATTGTTACGGAGTTTATTCTCTTATCCTCAAATATTTCTTTAAAAGAATCTTCAGCCAAACTTTCTAAAAAGTTATATTTTTTACTACTACTCAAATTTTTCAATTTATTTGTAATTTTTTCATAATCCACTATACTTTTTATATCATTTTCATCAGGAAGAGAATTTTGACTAACATCTAAAACTATATTAAATTTTATTTTTTGCTTTTTTATTTTTTCGTGTTTGTGAATACCTATTATTTCTTCAATAATAAAATCTTTAATAAAAACAGTTCTTCTAGTAGAACTTTTTTCTTTTCTAGGTTTTAGTTGTAAAATTTTAAAATTATTCTTTTTCATTTTTCTTATTCCACGATAAATTTTGCCCACTATCAACAGTTATAATTTGACCGGTAACAGAATTATTATTGATCAGAAATTCAATGGCATTACAAATATCTTCTAATCGAACAGTTTTTTTAAGAAGAGTAGATTTTACTTGATTTCTAAAATGCCTTTCAGTTTGTCTTTTACTTTTTATAGTAGGACCAGGAGCAATAGCATTAACCTTTATATGTGGTCCCAGTCGCATAGCCATAGTTTTGGTTAAAGTCTGCAAGCCAGTTTTACTAATAGTATATGACATAAAAAAAGGAGTAAGTTTAAATATTCTTTGATCAATAATATTAATTATATTAGACGTATTTTTTTTTGAAACTTGCTTGGCAAACTGTTTAGTTAGAATAGTTGGAGCAAGAAGATTAATGTTTAGATGATCATTCCAACTTTTAGTTGTAAAATTTGTAATATCATCTTTTTCAAATAAGGCAGCGTTGTTTACAAGACAATCAATGGTACCAAGTTTTTTTCTTGCTAAAGATATAATTTTTTCTGTTTGTTTTGGATTTTTTAAATCACATTTTATCAAAGCAACTTTCACCCACTTTTGCTCAATTATTTTTTTTAATTTTTTAGCTTTCGAATATGATCTAAAATAATGTAGGGCGATATTCCAACCTTTTTCAGCAAAATGTAATGCTATGGCTCTACCCACCCTTGTTGCTGCGCCAGTAATTAGTATATTTTTACTTTTCATCATCAATTTTTTTTAAGCTTTGTTTGTATAACGAGGAACCAGTTTTTATCTTATTAGAGTATGATTCTTTAAAGGTTTCTAATTGCCACCCTGACATTCTTTGAATTAATAAATTTAAATTTTCTTTTTTCCAAGAAAACTCTGTGTTTTCGTTTTTCCATATTATTTTTTCTTCATTTGTTCTAGCGCATCCATAACAATATCCGGTTCTTGGGTCAGTTTTACAAATACTTATACAGGGAGAAACAACTTTATTATTTTCTATATTTTTTTTTCATTAATTTAACGTTTTTTTCTCGGTTTAGTGCCTGGCTTTCCCTGCGTTGATCTTCCCTCAGGGTAAATTTTGTTTTGTAGTTTAGATTGTCTTATTTTTGGATTAATTCCAATCTCTAATTCGCTAGCTTCTAATTTTCTTATTTCATCTCTAATTTTAGCAGCTTCTTCAAATTCAAGATTTTCAGCAGCTTCTTTCATTTTTTTCTTAAGAGATTTTAAATGTTTTTTTAAATTATGACCAATAGATGTATCAGCATTAATTTTTGTATAATCTCTCTCATATATACTTTCTAAAATATCTGTTATTTCTTTTTTAATTGAAGTTGCGCTAATATTATTTTTTTTGTTATATGACAATTGTAATTGTCTTCTCCTATCAGTTTCTTCAATTGCTTTTTCAATACTTTTAGTTTTTTTATCAGCATATAAAACAGCTTTCCCTTCAACATTTCTTGCTGCTCGTCCTATTGTTTGAATTAAAGATCTTTCTGATCTTAGAAACCCTTCTTTGTCAGCATCTAAAATTGCTACTAGGGCGCATTCAGGAATATCTAATCCTTCTCTTAATAAGTTAATTCCTACAAGAACATCAAAAACTCCCATTCTTAAATCTCTCATAATTTCAATTCTTTCCAAGGTATCTATGTCAGAGTGCATGTATCTAACCTTGACACCATTTTCATGAAGATATTCCGTTAAATCTTCTGCCATTTTTTTTGTTAATGTTGTTACCAATGATCTAAAATTTTTTTTAGCAACTTGTTTACATTCTGCCAAAAGATCATCAACTTGATTTTTTGCTGGTCTAATTTGAACCTCTGGATCACACAATCCCGTTGGTCTTATTACTTGATCAACAAAATTTCCAGATGTTTGTTCAAGCTCCCAAGGACCTGGAGTAGCTGAAACAAAAATAGTTTGGGTTCTCATAGTATCCCATTCTTGAAATTTTAGAGGACGGTTATCCATGCAAGAAGGAAGTCTAAAACCATATTCTGACAAAGTTTTTTTTCTTGTATAATCACCTTTGTACATTCCGTTTAATTGTGGAACAGTTACATGGCTTTCATCAACAAAGATTAAAGTATTATCTGGAAAATATTCAAAAAGAGTGGGCGGAGGTTCTCCCGGTTTTCTTCCTGTTAAAAACCTTGAATAATTTTCAATTCCAGCACAAGTACCTGTAGCTTCTATCATTTCTAAATCAAATCTTGTTCTTTCCTCCAATCTTTGAGCTTCTAAAAGCCTATTTTCTGATTTATGTTTTTTTAATGTAATTTCTAATTCTTTTTTTATTTCTACAATTGCTTGTTCGATAGTAGGTCTAGGAGTTATGTAGTGACTATTTGCGTATAACTTAATTAAATTTAAATCATTAGTTTTACTTCCAGTAAGAGGATCAAATTCTACAATTTTTTCAACTTTGTTTCCGAATAACGAAATTCTCCAAGCTCTATCTTCTAAATGTGATGGAAAAATTTCTAAATTATCACCTCTTACTCTAAATGTACCACGATGAAAATTTTGATCATTTCTTTTGTACTGAAGGTTCACTAAAGTTTTTATAATTTGCTCACGATTATGTTCGTGATTTTTTTTAATACCCAAAGTCATTTTACTATAAGATTCAACTGATCCTAGACCGTAAATACAAGAGACGCTTGCAACAATAATTACATCGTCTCTTTCAAGCAAAGATCTGGTTGCTGAATGTCGCATTCTATCTATCTGCTCATTTATTGATGCCTCTTTTTCAATGTAAGTATCAGATCTTGGCACATATGCTTCAGGAGTGTAATAATCATAGTAAGAGACAAAATACTCTACTGCATTATTAGGAAAGAAAGTTTTCATCTCACCATATAATTGCGCAGCCAAAGTTTTATTTGGTGCAAGAATTAAAGCTGGCCTATTTAATGCTTCAATTATTTTTGCCATAGAAAATGTTTTGCCAGAGCCAGTCACTCCTAATAAAACTTGATCATTTTTTTTGGCTTTTATTCCAGAAATTAACTTTTTTATGGCTTCTGGCTGATCACCCGCAGGTTTAAAATCAGAAACAGTAGATAGTTTAATTCCACCTTCTAACTTTTTTCCAAATAAAAAGTCTTTATCAATTGGATCTGAGGACTTTTCTTGATATGTATTTTGCATAGTAACTAATAATTTTTATATATAATAAAATTAATGAGCATAGTTTCCAACTCTTTAAAAAGAATTAAACCATCACCTACAATAGCGGTGAGCCAAAAAGCTAGGGAATTAAAGGCCGCAGGCAAAGATGTAATAGGGCTAGGGGCGGGAGAGCCAGATTTTGACACTCCTGATAATATTAAAAAAGCTGCCATCGAAGCAATTAATAGAGGAGAAACGAAATATACAGCTGTAGATGGAACTCCGGCTTTAAAAAAAGCAATAGTCGAAAAATTTAAAAGAGAAAATAATCTTGAATATTCTGCAGAGGAAATCACAGTTGGAACTGGGGGAAAACAAGTAATTTATAATGCATTTATGGCCACCCTAAATAAAGGTGACGAGGTAATTATACCAGCCCCTTTTTGGGTGTCTTATCCAGATATGGTTTTGTTAGCTGGGGGAAATCCAAAAATCGTTAAGTGTAATGAGAACGATGGTTTTAAACTAACACCAAAAAATTTAAAAAAAGCTATTACAAAAAAAACAAAATGGTTAATACTCAATTCTCCATCAAATCCTACTGGAGTTGCATACACGAAAGAAGAGATAGAAGCATTATCTGAAGTTTTAATTAAAAATAAAAATATTCATATTTTAAGTGATGATATTTACGAACACATTACTTATGATAATTTTAATTTTTTTACGATTGCGCAAGTCTCAAAATTAAAAAACAGAACACTTACGATGAATGGGGTAAGTAAATCTTATGCAATGACAGGTTGGAGAATTGGTTATGCGGGTGGACCAAAAGAAATTATAAAGGCAATTAGCAAAATCCAATCTCAATCAACTTCAAACCCTTCATCTATTAGCCAGGCCGCTGCAGTCGAAGCCTTGAATGGTACTCAAGATTTTATCCAAGAAAGATCAAATGCTTTTAAAGAAAGAAGAGACTTTGTAGTTAATAGCTTAAATAATATTAAAGGTATTAGCTGTTTGAAACCAAGCGGAGCCTTTTATGTATTTCCAAGCTGCAAAAAATTATTAGGAAAAAAGACAAAACTAAAAACAGACAAAGACTTTGTAGAGAAATTACTTGAGGAAGCTTTAGTAGCCGTAGTCCAAGGATCAGCATTTGGTCTAGAAGGATATTTTAGAATTTCTTATGCCACATCTATGGATAATCTTAAAAAGGCTTTAGAAAGAATAAAATCTTTCTGTGAAAGTTTAAGTTAGCCTAAGTTTAAATACCAATTTTTATGAATTTTCCAATATCTAGAAAAAATACTTTAAAAAAATTAGATGATTTTATAGAAAACAATATTTTAGATTATACAAAATCAAGAAACTTCGATTTTGGTATTCAAAATAGAAAAAATACTTCATGTCTTTCTCCCTATGTTTCTCATGGGATTATTAGTGAAACAGAAATAATAAACAAAGTACTTAAAAAGCATTTATTTAACAAAACTGAGAAATTTGTTCAGGAAGTGTTGTGGAGAATATATTGGAGAGGGTGGCTCGAACTAAGACCTATGGTTTGGAATGATTACTTAATAAAACTAAAGGTTCTCAATGAGGAATATAAAACAAATGAGAATTACTTAAATGCGATCAAAGGAGAAACTAATATTCAATGTTTTAATGATTGGGTTAATGAATTAAAAGAAACCAATTATCTTCACAATCATACACGAATGTGGTTTGCTAGTATTTGGATATTTACCTTAGAGTTGCCTTGGGAGTTAGGAGCCGAATTTTTTTTAAAACATTTGTATGATGGAGACTCAGCATCAAATACATTAGGCTGGAGATGGGTGGCTGGAATTCAAACTCCGGGCAAGCATTATGTAGCTTCTGAGTGGAATATTAAAAAATTTACCAATAATCGCTACGAAAAAATTAGACTAAACGAAAGTGCAGTTCCTATAAAAAATAATAAAACATATACTATTTCTAAAAAAGATTTTATAAATCCAAAAATTGACGATGGTAAAATATTACTAATATTTGATAATAATTTATCTTTTGAATTTTCAGACTTTAGAGATAAAAAATTTAAAAAAATTTTAATAGTTAATAGCAACGAAGATAGGAAAATTTTACTAAGTGATAATATAATTAAATTTAAAGAGTCATTATTTCAAGATCAATTAGACAGATTAAAGAAATTTTCAACAGATTGTGAAGTAATAAAAATTAAAGATATTAAAAAAATTAATGAAAATATTTATGCTTTATACCCATCAGTTGGAGAAAATTTAGATTTTGTTGTTTCAAATAAACTACGAAACATTCAATTTCTTTACAGAAAAATTGATCAATTTTCTTGGAAGTATTGTACTAAAGGTTTTTTTAATTTTAAAAACTATATACCCCAAATTATCCAGCACATCTCTTAGAACAGTACTTAACTTTATCCCAATTAAGTTTCCATTTTTTTCGCCAAAGAAAAGATCTTTTGCAAATAGGACAAATTTTTGATGGTAAATTTCTTTTTTTCACCAATATATTAAACTAATCCCAGTCTAACTACTGATTTAGCATTCTCTGCAATACAACCTTTTGCAGGTTTAAATTTAAAACCTAATAATTTTTCTGCATAAGTTGTATCAGTTTGCATTAAAATTCCTAGATCCGGTATCATTGTTTTAGCGCTTGAATCTAAATAACTTATTAATTTAACCATAAAATTTGGTAGTTCTTTTTTGGGAAGTTTTTTTGCATACTCAGGCATCGCTTCGGCCATCAATTGAGATAACTCAACTAGTTTTTTTACTTCTTTTCCAACAATTAATCTTCTTCCACCGACTTTTTTATTTCCTATACAGGCAACATGTGCTTTTGCTATATCTTTGACATCAGAAATTAAAACTGCAAATTTTGGTGCTCCTGGAAATTTACCTGACATAAATTGTCTAACATATTCTATTGATGTACCACCTTTTTTATCTAAAGCATCACCAAATACTCCACCAGGATTAATTGTAGTTAATTTATTTTTTAATCCTTTGCTCTCCATAAACTCCCAAGCAGTTCTTTCTGCTTTTGTTTTTGACAAAAAGTAGTCACTCACACCCTCTATCCAGTTTTCATCAGTCCAATCATTTTCTCCAAATGTATAGGGATTGCTTCTGTTAGGTTTTCTAAACATTGCAACGATTGAGGAAGTTTTAATTATTTGATCCACGCCAGCATTTACACCAGCGTTTAATACTCTTAATGTCCCATCAACAGCAGTGGGTAATAAACTTTCTCTATTTTTTGAAACTTTCATGGGAAATGGGGAAGCAATGTGAAATATATATTTACATCCTTTTGCTGCCTCATTCCATCCATCATCTTTGAGAAGATCCAACTCGACAAATGACAATTTATCTATTGGAGCATATTTACTTATAGTTTCTTTTGTTTCCTCAATTAAATTATTGTTCCTTACTGTTCCTAAAACCTCGTAGCCAGAATTTAATAATTCTATTGCAGTATGTTTTGCAATCCATCCGCTTATTCCTGTTAGTAAAACTTTATTGCTCATTTTGATGACAAATGTTTTTCAGCTTCAAGTGCAGCCATGCATCCCATTCCGGCTGCAGTAACTGCCTGTCTAAATATTTTATCTTTAACATCTCCTGCTGCAAAAACACCAGGTACATTGGTCACAGTAGAGTCTGGTTTGGTAACTATATATCCCTCTTTATCCATATTTAGCTGACCTTTAAAAAGAGAGGTAGCCGGATCATGTCCGATAGCAATAAACAAACCATCTATTTTTAATTCTTCTACCTTATTTGTTTTTATGTTTTTAATTTTTAATCCTTTAACATTTTTTGGTTCATTATCTCCAATAACTTCTTCAACAACGCTATCCCAAATAATTTCAATTTTTTTGTTAGCCATTAATTTTTCTTGAAGCATTTTCTCAGCTCTCAAAGCATTTCTTCTATGTATTAGTTTAACTTTCGAAGCAAATTTAGTTAAAAACATTGCTTCCTCAACAGCCGCATTACCTCCTCCAACTACTGCAACAGTTTTATCTTTAAAGAAGAAACCGTCACAAGTTGCGCATGCAGAAACTCCAAAACCTCTAAATTTTTGTTCGGATTCTATATTAAGCCATCTGGCTTGAGCTCCTGTAGAAATAATAATTGAGTCCGCAGTATATTTTTGTCCACCATCTCCAACAGCTTCAAACGGTTTAGATTTTAAGTTTACCGATGCAATATGATCCTCGATCATTTCTGTTCCAACAGCTTTTGCTTGATCTCTCATTTGATCCATTAACCAAGGTCCTTGTATAACTTTTGAAAATCCAGGATAATTTTCTACATCAGTAGTTGTCGATAATTGCCCGCCAGGCTCCATACCATGAACAAGCATAGGCTTTAACATTGCTCTAGCTGCATAAACTGCAGCAGTATATCCAGCAGGACCAGATCCTATAATTAAGACTTTAGAATGTTTTTTTGAATTACTATTCATATTTTAACTAATATGGGTACTTTTAATTAAATTTAAAGTTTTTTAATTTTACTCAAAAGTATCATTATATTGTTGGTTAACTCTTACAAAAGTTGTGCACTTACTAAGTTGTTTGAGAGAGGGGGCCCCAACATATGTACAACTACTCCTTAAACCACCCAATATATTTTGTACGGTATCTTTTATTTTACCACGATATTTTAATTGAACTTTTTTTCCTTCACTACTTCTATAACTCGAAAGTCCTCCATAATGTTTTTCAAGCGCTGTATCTGAACTTGATCCATAAAACTCAATAAATTGGGATCCATTTTTTTTTACCTTTTTTCCACCACCTTCTTCATGACCAGCAAACATTCCTCCCAACATAACAAAATCAGCGCCACCACCAAATGCTTTTGCAACATCTCCTGGGCACGTGCATCCACCATCAGCAATTATATGAGCACCTAATCCATGAGCTGCATCAGCACACTCTATAACAGCACTAAGCTGAGGGTAACCAACTCCTGTTTGAATTCGAGTTGTACAAACACTTCCTGGGCCAATACCAACTTTAACAATATCAGCTCCATTCATAACTAATTCTTGTGTCATATCTGCCGTAACTACATTTCCTGCAATTATAGTTTTGGTAGGATATTTTTCCCTTACTGAACTTACAAATTTACTAAAATGATCAGAGTAACCATTAGCAATATCGATACATATAAATTCAAAAAAGCTACATTCTTTCATTATTTCATTAAGTCGTTTGTAATCTTCATTACTTGTTCCAGTGCTTAAAATTAAATGCTTGTGAATTCCTTTTACAGATGAATTACGTTTAATTGTTTTAAGATCATGCTGTTTTGTTAAACATGTCATTATTTCGAATGAAGCTAAATTTTTAGCAACCTCTATTTCTCCAACACCATCCATGTTAGCTGCCATAATAGGAACGCCCGTCCATTGATGATCGCTGTATTTAAATTTGTAGGTACGTTGTAATTCTACGTCTTTACGGCTGGATAGCGTACTGCGCTTTGGCCGAAATAAAACATCGGCATAATCCAGCTTGATATCTTCTTCAATACGCATATTTCCATGAACGATGTATAAAGGTTTATCATTTTAAATAAAACATATTTATTATCCTGTGGATAAATAAAATTTAGGAATATATAAAAGCATATATGACAAAGCTTAAAGCCTTACTTTTAACTGAGGGTATGCATGGAATGATTAGCCAAGTAGAAGGCATGGCCAAAGCTTTAAATACTGAATACAGTCATAAAATTGTAAGATTGAGCTTTCCTTGGAATTTAGTGCCACCAAAATTTACTCCAATTTCCAATATAATCTTAAAAGATAAAATTTATATAGATGATAATGAAATTCCAGATTTGATAATTTCTTGTGGTAGAAAAAGTGTAGTTCCATCAATTTTTCTAAAGAGAAAGAATTCAAAAATATTTACTATTCATATTCAGGATCCAAAAGTAAGTTATAAAAATTTTGACGCAATAGTAGCTCCTGAGCATGATAATTTAAAAGGAGATAATATTTATCAATCCAAAGGCGCCATTCATTACATAACCGAACAAGAAATAAGTAAAGCCAGACAATATTTAGTTGATAAAATTAAAAGTGAAAAAGTGGTTTCATTAATCTTGGGAGGACCAAACAAATATTATAGTTTTAGTTCAGATCAAATAATTAATATATTTAATCAAATAAAGTCTATTTTTGTTTCGGATGGTTACAAAGTAATAATAATTCCATCTATGCGAACTCCTAAAAAAATTATCAATCTAGCAATAAAAGAAATGGGATTATGCGGTTATGTTGTTAATAAAATTGATAAGAAGGCATATTTATCTGCGTATGCTCTAGCAAATTATGTAATAGTTACCTGCGATTCTACATCTATGATTTCAGAGGCCGCAACTTCTGGGAAACCTATATTTGTTGCCCACATGGAAACAAAAAAAAATAATTATAGATTTAAGAGATTTTTTGAATTATTTAAACAAATGGGTATTACCAGAGATTTAGGAGAACAAGTTGAAAACTGGACATATAATAAACACAATGAAGCACAAAGAATAGCTATTGAGTTAAAAAATAAAATAGAAAATTAAATTAATGGAATTTTTAAATTCTTTAAAAAAAAGATCTAAGCACTACAACACACCTTTTAGTCATTGGGAATTAAATGAGCCATTAACGGAAGGTGCTATTAAAGAAATTTGTAAAACTGAAATTACAGACCTTACCAAAATGAATATAAATTATGATGGAACCAGAGCAGTTGACGGGGGAGAGGGTAAATTTAGAAAAGGAATATCTGATGGAGGAAAAGCATTAAAGTTTAGATGCTTTATTAGTGAAGAAAATTCAAAAAATTTTCCAAATTTGAATTCATTAATAGAAGAACTTAGATCTAAAGATACTTACGGTTATATAAGTGAACTTATAAAAAAAGATCTTTCAAATTCTTATGTAAGAGTTGAAGTAATATGTGATCGGCAAGGATTTTGGTTAAAACCCCACTGCGACATCAGAGAAAAATTGATTTCTTGTCTTTTATTTGCCAATCCATTTAACGAAAGTGAAAATCTAGGAACAGACTTTTATGATGAAAAACTAAACAAGGTTAAAACAGTTCCTTATAAAAATAATTACGGCTATTTTTTTACAAGTGGACCAAATACTTGGCATGGTATGGAGAAAAAGGAAATCAAAAAAGAGAGAAGATGCTTGCAGATTAATTATGTTTCATTCGAAACTGACTGGAAAGTTAAATCCTAAATTTCTTGAATAGCTTTTACATTCATTTTTTTAGATTTAAGGGATTTTATACCCTCCAAACATGCATAAGCGGTAGACATGTTAGTACAATAAGGAACTTTGTTAATTAAAGTAGCTCTTCTCAACGATGTTGAATCTAAAATACGGTAAGCTCTTTTTCCTCCTCCAGTATTGATTACTATTGCAATTTTTTTTGCATTCAATACATCTATAATATGTGGAGATCCTCCACTAACCTTATTAATTTTTTTACATTTAATTCCATTTTTTTGAATTGCATTAGCAGTACCCTCTGTGCCGCAAAGAGTAAAATTTAATTTAACTAATTTTTTTGCTAAATCTATACCTTCATTTTTATGTTTATCTTTTAAAGAAATAAATGCTAATCCTTTTGTTGGCAAAGAGTTTCCAGAAGAAATTTGACTTTTTGCATAGGCAAGACCAAAATCTTTATCGATGCCCATTACCTCTCCAGTAGATTTCATTTCTGGGCCAAGTAACACATCTACATTTGGAAATTTATTAAATGGAAAAACAGCTTCCTTTACTGCGAACATATTTTTGTTTTTATTTGTCAAATTAAAATTTGATAATTTTTCGCCTGTCATAACTCTCGAAGCAATTTTTGCTAAAGGAATTCCTTTTGCTTTTGAAACAAATGGAACAGTTCTACTTGCTCTTGGATTTACTTCAATTATATATATCTCATCGTTCTTAATTGCGTATTGTACATTCATAAAACCTTTAACTTTTAGTGCTAATGCTAACTTTTTAGTTTGATTTTTAATTTCTGCTATTAATTCTTTTTTAATAGCAACTGGAGGTAAACAGCAAGCGGAGTCACCTGAATGAATACCAGCTTCTTCAATGTGCTGCATTATACCAGCAACAAATACTTCTTTCCCATCTGAAATAGCATCTACATCAACTTCCATTGCGTTATTAATAAATTTGTCAATTAATATGGGGTTATTTTCTGCTGCTTTAAAAGCTTCTTCAACAAAATTTTTTAATTGATTTTTTTCATGAACTATTTCCATTGCTCTGCCACCTAACACATATGAAGGTCTAACAACTAAAGGTAAACCAATTTTATTAGCAATTTTAATTGCCTCATTGTAGGATTTTGCAATTCCACTTTTTGCCTGTCTTAATTTTAATTTAATTAATAGACTTCTAAACCTGTCTCTGTCTTCAGCAAGGTCTATTGAAGAGTATTGAGTACCTAAAATAGGTAAAGAGTTTTCGTGAAGAAATTTTGCTAATCTAATAGGAGTTTGACCACCAAACTGAGCTATTATTCCTAATAAGTTACCTTTAGATTTTTCTTTTAATATTATGTTGTATACATACTCTTCAATTAACGGCTCAAAGTATAGTCTATCACTAGTATCATAATCAGTAGAAACTGTTTCGGGGTTACAATTTATCATTATTGTTTCATATCCAGATTCTTTTAAAGAAAAACTTGCCTGGCAGCAGCAGTAATCGAATTCTATACCTTGACCAATTCTATTAGGTCCTCCACCTAAAATAATTACTTTCTTCTTAGATGATGGGTCTGATTCACATTCTGTTTTAATCATGAAATTTCTTTGATAAGTTGAGTACATGTAAGGAGTAAAAGATTTAAATTCAGCTGCGCAGGTATCTACTTTTTTAAAGACTGGAAAAATATTTAAAGCTAATCTTTTTTTTCTAATAATTTTTTCTTTTAATCCAGATAACTGCGATAATTTTTTGTCGGAAAATCCTATAGACTTAATTTTATTAAATTCGTTAAAGTTTTTAGGTAGGCCCTTTTTTAACACAATATCTTCTGTATCAACAATTTCTTTAATTTGTTCCAAAAACCAAGGATCTATATTTGATAATTTTTGAATTTTACTAATTTTTATTTTTTTACGCATTGCTTCAGCAACAAGCAAAATTTTATTTGGAATATTAATTTTTAATTTTTTTTCTATTTCTTTTTTATTTAAAGAAAAAATTCTATCTAATCCAGAAAAACCAACTTCAAGAGACACCAAAGCTTTTTGTAAAGATTCTTTAAAGTTTCTTCCGATTGCCATAGCCTCACCAACAGATTTCATCGAAGTACCCAATATTGCTGGAGTAGTGGAGAATTTTTCAAAAGTAAATCTTGGAATTTTAGTAACTACATAATCAATTGTTGGTTCAAAAGATGCTGGAGTAACTTTTGTAATTTCATTTTTTAATTCATCAAGCGTATAACCTATTGCTAATTTTGTTGCAATCTTTGCTATTGGAAAACCAGTAGCCTTCGAGGCAAGAGCAGATGATCTAGATACTCTAGGATTCATTTCTATAATTACCATCCTTCCGTTTTTAGGATTTATGGCAAACTGAACATTTGAACCACCAGTTTCGACTCCGATTTTTCTAAGACATGCTATCGAAGCATTTCTCATTACTTGATATTCTTTATCAGTTAGTGTTAAGGCGGGAGCAATTGTAATTGAGTCCCCAGTATGAATTCCCATGGGATCTACGTTTTCTATTGAACATATAATTATGCAGTTATCTTTTTTATCTCTTACAACTTCCATCTCAAATTCCTTCCAACCCTCAAGACATTCTTCGACCAAAACTTGAGTTACAGGTGAAGCTTCTAAACCTTCTTTTATAATTTTAAAAAATTCTTTTTTACTTTTAGCAATTCCACTTCCAAGACCTCCAAGAGTGAAAGCTGGCCTAATAATTGCAGGTAAACCTATTTTTTTTATACTTTTTTTTGCTTGTTTTAAGTTTTTAACTATTTCTGATTTTGGAAGATCCAAACCAATATCAAACATATTTTTTCTGAATTTTTTTCTATCTTCAGCATTTGAAATTGCTTTAGAATTTGCCCCTATTAATTCGATTTTATATTTTTTTAAAAGTCCACTTTTTTCAGCTTCCATTGCTAAATTTAATGCAGTTTGACCCCCCATGGTTGGTAAAATAGCATCAGGTTTTTCTTTTATTAAAATTTTTTCTAAAACTGCTTTTGTGATTGGTTCGATGTAAGTTTTATCTGCTATACCAGGGTCTGTCATTATAGTTGCGGGGTTTGAATTTATTAAAACTACTTTATAACCTTCATCTTTTAATGCTTTGCAAGCTTGAGTGCCTGAGTAATCAAATTCACATGCTTGACCAATAATTATGGGACCTGCACCTATCACTAAAATTTTTTTAAGATCTTTTCTTTTTGGCATTTTTTTTTATATTGTTAATAAATTCTTGAAATAAGTAGACACTATCTTGTGGTCCAGGATTAGACTCGGGATGATATTGAACTGAAAAAACTGGTTTATTTTTTAATCTTATTCCCTCAATACAACCATCAAATAATGACTTATGAGTAACTTCAATATTTTTTGGTAAATTTTCTTTAACAATTTCGAAACCATGATTTTGTGATGTAATTTCTACATTGCTGCTAATTAAGTTTTTGACAGGATGATTAGCCCCTCTGTGCCCAAGTTTCATTTTTTTTGTTTTCGCTCCAAGTGCCAAAGCAAGTATTTGATGACCAAGACAAATTCCAAAAATAGGAATTTCATTTTTAATTAAAGTTTTAATAATTCCAATTGCATATTTTCCTGTAGCCGCTGGGTCACCTGGCCCATTAGATAAAAACACTCCATCTGGCTTCATTTTTAATATTTTTTCTGCACTAGTTTTGCAGGAAACTATATCGATTTCACATTTAAAATCAGAAAAATATCTTAAAATATTCTTTTTAATTCCATAATCAATTGCTACAATTTTAAACAATTTAATTTTATTTTTTAAAAATCTACTTTCTTTTTTCCAAGTTTTAAATCCAGACCATTTATAATTTTTTTTAGTTGTGACTTTTTCTGCTAAATCTAAATTTTTTAAACCGCTCCATTTATTTGATAAATTTTTTAATTTATTTATATTAAATTTCCCCATTCTAGAATATGAAATGCTTCCTTTTGGAGCCCCTTTGTCTCTTATAAAGTTTGTTAAACTTCTAGTATCAAGGCCAGTAATGCCCACAATTTTATTTTTTTTTAACCAACTGTCCAAATGCTTTAAAGCTCTATAGTTAGAAGGGTTTGTAATTTCGGAATTAAAAATTACTCCTCTAGTCCAGATTCTATCAGATTCGTGATCATCATTATTTGTTCCAACATTTCCAATATGTGGGAATGTAAAATTAATTATTTGGCCAGCATATGAAGGGTCTGATATTATTTCCTGATAACCTGTAATCGATGTGTTAAAACAAATTTCTCCAGTCGTTGTACTTTCATAACCAAATCCGAGGCCTTTAAAAAAACTGCCATTTTCTAAAACTAAAATTCCTGTGGGATTAATCTTTTTGAGATTATCTTTTGTTTGATGCGTTAAATTTGTTTTTACTAACAAATACAACTCATGAGTTAAAGGCTTTTACTATAAAACATGATTTTGCGCAACATATGAAAAAGCTTTTATCTCGTCAAGATGGAATTTTTTTCTTTTGAAGAAGTTTGGCTAGTAAAGTAAATTAATATTTTTAGAAATCATGTCATTACGAGATAAAATAAACCTGCAGTTTAATGCTGCATTAAAAAACAAAGACAAAACTTTAGTTTCTACCCTCAGGCTAATTATGGCTGCCGTTAAGGAAAAAGATATTGCCAATAGAAGTGGAGAAAAAAAAGAAGAATCAAAAGACCAGGAGATTATAAAGGTTCTACAAAAAATGAAGAAACAAAGACAAGATTCTGCTGAATTATATAAAAAAGGAGGAAGAGAAGAATTGTTAAAGGCAGAAGAAGAGGAAATTAAAATAATAGATACTTTTTTACCGAAGCAACTATCCGAGGAAGAAACAAAAAAAATATGTAAAGAAACTATAGAATCTTTAGGAGCTTCAAGCATTAAAGATATGGGTAAAATTATGGGATCCTTAAAACAAAAATATTCTGATTCGATTGATTTTTCAAAAGCAAATATAATAATTAAAGGTTTACTTAATCAATGAAATATCCAAAAGAATATTTAGAGGAAATTAAATTAAGATTAAAAGTATCTCACGTTGTGGGCAAGTCTGTAAAATTAAAAAAAAGAGGAAAAGAATTTGTTGGGCTTTCTCCATTTTCAAATGAAAAAACACCATCATTTACAGTTAACGATGAAAAAGGTTTTTACCACTGTTTTAGTTCTAGTGAGCATGGAAATATTTTTGATTTTTTAATGAAGACTAAAAATTATAAATTTGGAGAAGCGGTTAGAGCTTTAGCAGCTGAAGCAGGATTACCTCCTTACAGATTTACCAAACATGATGAAGAAAAAGAAAAAAGATGGAATATCTATAAAATAATATTGGAAAAATACTCTGAATTTTGTTACGCGGAGTTAATATCTGAAAAATACTCTGAAGTAATTAATTATTTAGATAAAAGAAATACTTCAAAAAAAGAATTTGATTATTTTAAAATCGGCTACTCACCACAGCAAAATAATTTTTATGAAAGACTCAGTAAAGAGTTTAGTGAGGAACAAATTAAGCTATCAGGAATTTTTTACTTAGATGAAAAAAGAAATAAATATGTAGACAGATTTAGAAATAGAATTATTTTTCCTGTGAAAAGTTTAAATGGTTCAATTATTGCTTTAGGAGGAAGAGCTTTATCTAAAACTGCGCTTGCCAAATATATTAATTCACCAGAAACAGAATTTTATAAAAAAGGAAATAATTTATATAATATTAATTCAGCAAAAGAATGTAGAGATAAAGAGGAAGTCTTTATCGTAGAGGGTTATATGGATGTTGTGAGTCTACACAGATCTGGAATTAAAAATGTTGTTGCAAACCTTGGGACAGCCATGACCGAAAGACAAATTGAATTAATTTGGAAATTTTTTAAAAATCCAGTTGTATGCTTAGACGGTGATAGCAGTGGACGTAAAGCAGCACTAAGGGCAGCTGAAAGATTATTTCCTTTAATGAAAGATGATTGTAAAATTAGTTTTTTAACACTACCTGAAAATTTAGATCCAGACTCGTATATTAGTGAAAAAGGAAAAGATTCTTTTTTAAAATTTTCTGAAAATAAAATTGAAATACCTAATTTTATTTGGGATTCGTATTTTAGCGAAGTAGATAATAGCAATCCACAGTCATTATCATTATTTGAAAAAAAAATTAAATCATTATGCTCTAGCATACAAGACAAAACATTAGGAAAGTATTTTCTGGATAATTTCATGACGAGAATTAATGAATTAACTCCAAGTATTAATTTTAAAAAAAATAAATTTAACAAATTTAAAAAACAACTAAACCCACTCAAAGAAACCAAAGAAGTATATAAACAAAGAAATCAATTTGAAGAATTGGAATTAAAAGAATTTTCTTTATTATTTTTAGCAATAAATAATTTAGATCTTTTTAGGAAGAATATAGAATTAATTTCAGAAATTGTTTTTTCCAAGAATTCTTTAAATGAATTAAAACAAAAGTTAATCGAATATTTATTGTCAGAGAAATTCTTTGATCAAAAAAAGATGCAAATTCAAGATTTGGAAAAAAAATATAAAAATACAGTTGATCAAATAAATGATAACGCTCCAATTAAGGTGATTTATAGTAAGAAAAATGAAGATGAAATTCTTTCGTTATTTAATGAAATAATGGGAGAAATAAAAAAGATTAAACTTAGAAAAAAAATTGAATTTTTAGAGAGTAAAGTGTCTCTAAGTTTAGACGAAAAGCTATATTCCGAGCTGCTATCTCTTAGAAATCAATTAAAAGGAGGTTAAATAAGCTATAGATTTTATGTATTTAATTATTATATATAAATCCTCTGTCTGAGATAAATAAGATGAAAAATACATCAAAAAAATTAATAACCAAATCTTTTAATAGACTATTAGATAAAGGTCTTCATAGAGGTTTTATAACGCATGAAGAATTAGCAAAGTCACTTGGAAAAAGACATTATAGCCAAGAAAATATAGAAAAGGCATTTTTAATTATTTTTGATAATAAGGTTTGTCTAGTAGAGAATAAATCTGATTATCGAATTCTTAAGAAAAAACAAAGTACATCAGCAGAAGGTACAAAAAATCTTGATCAAGACAAAAGTGACGATCCAATAAGAATGTATCTAAGGGAGATGGGAGGAGTAGAACTTCTTTCAAGAGAAGGAGAGATTGCAATAGCAAAAAGAATTGAGGCTGGAAAAAGTGTAATGACATTAGCATTACTTCAAAGCCCATTAACAGCCAAACAGGTTTTCGAATGGCAAGAAAAATTAGAAAAAAATGAACTACTTGTTAGAGAAATTATAGATATAGATTCAACCTATATGGATTTTGAGTCTGAAGAAACACCAGCAGAAACATCAAAAATTAAATTAAAAGATAGTAAAGAGTCTAATAAAAAATTAGAAAAAGTTGATAAAGAAGAAAAATCAGAAAAAAAAGATGAAGATAAAACTGAAGCGGGATTTTCTGACGAAGATGAATTTAATCCGTCACTTGCAGCAATGGAAGAAGAAATTAAACCACAAGTTATTTCAACTATAAATGCTCTTTGTAAAAGATACAATAAATTAATCAAATATCAAAATGAAAAACTAGATTGTGCTTTAAGTGGAAAGATATTCTCAAGAACTAAAGAAACAGGTTTTAAAAAAATACAAAATGAAATAGTTGAAAAAGTAAAAACCTTACAACTTAATCCTTCAATTTTAGAAAAATTAGTTAGAACACATTATGAAGAAAATAGAAAAATTGTATCTTTGGATGGTCATCTAATGAGATTGGCAATGAATAATAAAATATCTAGAGAAGAATTTTTAAAATATTATTTAGGAAATGAAATTAATCCAAATTTCCAATCTTTCCTAAATGAAAATGCCACATGGAGAAACTTTTTTAAAAAAAATAAAAAAGAATTTACTGAGGTCAGAGAAAGATTGGTTGAATTTAGTAAAAAAATTGGACTACCATTATATGAATTTAAGAACTTAGTAAGCAGAATTCAAAAAGGAGAAAGAGAATCAAGAATAGCAAAAAAAGAAATGGTAGAAGCTAATTTAAGACTAGTTATATCTATTGCTAAAAAATATACAAATAGGGGTTTGCAATTTTTAGATTTAATCCAGGAGGGTAACATTGGACTTATGAAGGCAGTTGATAAGTTTGAATATCAAAGAGGATATAAATTTTCGACTTATGCAACTTGGTGGATAAGGCAAGCAATAACAAGATCCATAGCTGACCAGGCAAGAACAATTAGAATACCTGTACATATGATTGAAACAATAAATAAGATTGTTAGAACTTCTAGACAAATTCTCAGTGAGCTTGGAAGAGAACCAACACCTGAAGAGCTGTCAAAAAAATTAGCAATGCCACTGGATAGAGTAAGAAAAGTTTTAAAAATTTCTAAAGAGCCTGTTTCCCTAGAGACACCTGTTGGAGATGAAGAGGATAGCAGCTTAGGAGATTTTATAGAGGATCAAAATGCTCTGCAGCCTTTGGATGCATCGATAATGTCAAACTTGGGAGAGTCTACTACTAAAATATTAGCTACTTTAACACCAAGAGAAGAAAGAGTTCTTAGAATGCGTTTTGGTATAGGTATGAATACAGACCATACTTTAGAAGAAGTTGGATTACAGTTTTCTGTGACTAGGGAAAGAATAAGACAAATTGAAGCTAAAGCCTTAAGAAAATTAAAACATCCAAGCCGATCGAAGCATTTAAAGAGCTTTTTACAGAAGTAAAGTTTTAATCTTAAATGATTAAATTATTTTGGAATACGCACAATCAAGTTACACCAAAAACAAAAGAGCCTAACGATGAAAGAGTCATAGATTACAACTGGGGTCTTTATCATAGAAAGAATTCCGATAAGTGGATTTATCGTATTCTTAGCAAATTAAACTACAAAATTATTGAGAGTTATAAAGAATTAAACAGTGGTGACCGTCTAATTATAATAGACTCTAGCATAGATAAAAAAATTGATCTTTACACAAAGCTGAATCTTATTTGCTCTAAAATATTTTTAATTCATTTGGGAGATGAGAGTGGCCAAAAAGATTTGAGTCCTATTTATGATAAATGCAATTTCATATGGAGAACTTTTTGTAATAATAAATATTTTAATAAAGAAAAAATAAGCTGTTTACCTATTGGATACAAATCTGGTGTTGAACTTAAAAATCCTGACAATGATAGAAAATATAAGTGGTCATTTTTAGGAAACATACATAAAGCCAGCAGACATGATTTATTATTTCAGCTTTCTGATATTAAGCCTTCTTTTTGCTATAAAACAAAACAATTTAATGTAAAAATTATAGAAGCAGATGAAATGAATGTAATTTTATCATCTACAATTTTTCTACCGTGCCCAAATGGCTTTATACATCCTGAAACATATAGATTATATGAAGCATTAGAATGCGGATGTATTCCTATCGTTCAAAACACTTATAAATATTATGATCGTTTAATACCAAAAAATCCATTTGTAAAAATTGATATATGGAAAGAAGCAAGAGAAATTATAAATTCTTGGGATGAAGAAAAAATAAAAAAGAAAAAGAATGAATGTAAGATATGGTGGAAACAATATATAGAAGAAATACAAAATAAATTAAATAATAAAATAAACTCATGAAAGATTCTACGCTATCAAAAATTGAGAAACTTGTTTTTAATAACAAAGTCGAAGAAGCACAGTTTGAACTCTCAAAACTTGGAGCAGAATATAATAAAAATGCTAGCTATCTATATTTAAGAGCCAAAGTTTTTTATCTAAACAAAATTTATTACCTCGCAATAGATACTTTGTTAATTGCGTTAGAGTTTGAACAAAATGATGAAATATATGACTTATTAGGGAAAATTTATAAAGTTTTAGGCAACGAGGAATTATCAAGAAAAATGTTAAATTCTAATTTACGACATGAAGCAGCAAATTCTGTTAAAGATGATTTAACTGGCATATATAGAAAAGATATTCAAAAATAATAATATTAATTTTATATGTGGTTGAAACTTGAAACGGATTTAAAACCATTGTAAACATGGTTATTAATAGGGCCTGTAGCTCAGCTGGTTAGAGCAGTACACTCATAATGTATTGGTCCCAGGTTCGAATCCTGGCGGGCCCACCACTAGATATAAAAGAGTCATTAAAAAAATAATTTTTTTATGAATAATATTTTTGCAATGGTAACGATGGAAAGCTCAAATTTTTACACTAAATTTGCACTAAAATCTTTTTTTCAAAATACAGATCTTGATAATGATGATGAATTTTTTTTAATCGATAACGAAAAAAAAAATGTTAATAACTTTTCTCATTATAAAAAAATTAAAATCATTAAAAATAATTCACCTCTTAGTTTTGCTGAAAATGTTAATCAAAGTTTAAAAATTGCAATAGAGAATAAAAAAAATCTTGTATTCTTAAACAATGATATAATTTTTACCAAAAACTGGTTTAATCCTATAGATAAAATTTCTGAATTTATATCTATACCAGTAAATAATCAGCTGTTCGGGTATCAATCTGATTGTAATAATTTGATATTAAAAGCTACCATGAAATATGAAGATTTTAATGAAAATTACAATTTGTTGAATGAAATAGTTGATAAACATAAAAAAAAATTTAGACCTGGTCAAAAATTTCAAACTCCTCTAATGCCTTTTTTCTGTTTTAAAATTCCTTATAAAATTCTAAATAAAATTGGATATTTTGATACATCGTTTGGAAAAGGAGGAGGAGAGGACATAGATTATAGGATTAGATGTGCGAAAGAGGGTTACGAAGTAAATTTTATACTAGATTCCTATTTACTTCACTTTCATGGAAAATCAACATGGGATGGTAATGAGACACAAGAAGAAACAGAATTAAGAAATAAGATATATACAGAAAAATTTTTAAAAAAATGGGGAAAAAATTTGACAGAAATATTTATTATTAGAAAAAATTTTTTAAGTGTTTTAAAAGATAAAGAGCTGGATGAATTATTTAAAAATGGAAAATTTGGAGATTTAATTAGAAAACTTTCCTAGAAATTATTTTTTTGAATTTCTGGCATATTCAAAAAAATCTTTCCATTCAACAGATCTTACATCCCAGGAGTATGTTGCGTTTATCGTATCACTCTGTAACTTTAATTTTTTTTGGTTTTCTTCGGTCCAATAATTTTTAATACTTTTTAAAAGTATTTTGCTATACTTTTTTTTTAAATTATCGAAGTTTCTGTCAAAGCCAACTAAAGTTCCAAATGGTGAGCAAGTTTCATATAACGCACCAAGATTTGTAGATACTATCTGGCAACCTGAGGCCATTGCTTCAATTGCGGAAATACAACTTGTTTCAGGCCATATACTGGGAAAAGAATAAATATGCATTTTTTTTAAAAGTTTTATTATTTCTTCATTATTTATAAATCCAAAATAATTAATATTCTTTGTTTTTTTGCATTTTTCAAAAATTACTTCATAATCTTTTTTTGCTATATCATCGAATTTTTTTCCATAAATTTTAGTTGAAGAACAAATATTAAGTTCAACGTTCACATCATTTATATTTTTAAAAACGTCAAGTAGAAGCTCAAGTCCACGCCAAGGAGTTGTGTGATAAATTAAGCTAATTTTATTTTTAGGTTTTTCTTGGAATTCAATTTTTTCTATTGCATTTCTTATAACTAGTGATTTGTGTTCAGGAATTTTAAATTGGTAAAAAAATTTTTCAAAATTCCAATTAGAATTAAAAACAATAAAATCTAGTTTATTAATATAATCTTCTGAGCTTAAATTTTTAATTTCTTTTTGATTAACAAAATGTTGAACCCACAGGACATTAATTTTATCTTTTTCTATTAAATCGTAATCACTATTATTTAAAATAAGATTAATGTCTTTAAAACTTTCATCGGGCAGATACTTCAATAAAAATCTCATTTGATTTTCACTTCCACCAAAAGATTCTTTAAACAATACTGGCCTAGTATTGTCATTCTCTAACTTTTTTAAAATTCTAACTTTTTCTTCCACAAGTTAATTTTTTTGATATGCTATTTATTTACAAATTCTTTTAGGGTAATAAACAATTTAGAAACATCACCATTATTACTTTCAATTACAGAAGCAAACTCTTCTTTCTGGGTTCTAGCTAAACTTAATCCTTCAATTATTAAATCTCTAATCAAGGGTTTGTCAGGATTTTTAGTATAAACTCTCCAATCAATTTTTACCTCAGGCTTTTTATCAGTTGCCAATAAAATACTTTTTACTATTGTATATTTTGGATTTAAAATTTCAGTATCAATTACTTCAATTTTTGGGTCAGAATAATCAGACAATCTAGAAGTAAAACTTTTTAAAAAGTATTCTTGAAATAATATTGAATATTGATTTTTTTGTTCGTCAGATAAATTTTTTCTATACTTGCCTAAAGTATAAAAACCTATACCCTTAATATCGACTACTTTTAAAGCAATTTCAGAAAGTTTTTTTGTTTTAAATTCTTTGCTGTTTGATTCTACCAGTACTTTTTTAGCTTCATCAACTATTTCACCTATAAATGCCTTTGGATCAGAGCTGTATGCTAAAGACTGTTGCGCAATTCCTAAAAATAAAAAAATAACTAGAAGAAATTTTTTTTTCATAATAATTTATTTTAGATAAACTAATTAGTATCTATTTCTTCCCAG
>CACFQR010000006.1 GCA_902568465.1 uncultured Pelagibacteraceae bacterium
TCTATAGAAGATAATCTCGTTAAAATCTTTTATACAAAGTTTGGCCTTATCGAAATTAAAAATTCTGCCTTAGATCATTCCCTTGAAATTGTAAGAAGGCGTATTGACGAAGTTGGTACTAAGGAGCCAACTATAATTAAAAGGGGGAAGTAATAGAATTTTGATCGAATTGCCAGGTTTAGATGATCCAGATAGAATTAAAAATCTTTTGGGTAAAACAGCGAATTTAACTTTTAGATTTGTATCAAGTGAAGAAAGTGATTTTGGATCTGAAATTCTTTCTTTTGAAGATGGAAATGGACAACTTGAAGTTAATAAAAGAGTTATTATTAGCGGAGACAACTTAGTTAATGCCAGACCCAGTTTTAATAATCAAAACAATGAAACAGTAGTAAGTTTTTCTTTAGATAGAGTAGGTTCTAAAAAATTTGGAAGAGCTACTTCAAAAAATGTTGGTCGAAAGTTAGCTATTATTTTAGACAACAAAATTATAAGTGCCCCAGAAATAAGAGAACCTATTTTAGGAGGTAATGGTCAAATTTCAGGCAATTTTACATTACAGACAGCTACAGATCTAGCTTTGCTTTTAAGATCAGGAGCTTTACCAGCCCCACTAAATATTGTTGAAGAAAGAACTGTGGGTCCCGACCTTGGAGAAGACTCTATTAAAGCTGGAGCGATTTCTCTTATGATAGGGTTTTTTATGGTCATTGCTTATATGCTTTTCAAATACAAGTTTTTAGGAGTTATTGCTAACACCTCATTAATTGTAAATTTAATTTTACTTGTTGGAATTTTAACTATTTTAGAAGCTACATTAACGCTTCCAGGAATAGCTGGAATAATTTTAACAGTAGGCATGGCTGTCGATGCCAATGTATTAATTTTTGAAAGAATTAAAGAAGAGATGAAAACCGAAAAATCTAATATACATGCTTTTGATATAGGTTATAAAAGGGCTCAAACTGCTGTTTTAGATGCGAATATTACGACATTAATTTCTGCAATAATATTATTTTTTTTAGGTTCAGGTCCAGTAAAAGGTTTTGCAGTAACTTTAGGAATAGGAATTTTAACAACATTATTTACAGCTTATTTCTTTGCACGTCATTTATCATCTTTTTATGTTATGAAAAATAAAGACAAGGAAATTAAAATATAGATCAAAATGAATAAAGATATAAAATTTACAAACTACTATAAAAAATTTAATTTATTATCACTAATTTTAATTATATTATCTATATTCATATTTTTATTTAAAGGATTAAATTTAGGTGTAGATTTTAAAGGTGGAACCTTAATTGAAGTACGTACAGAAAATTCCTCTGCATCTATATCTGAAATTAGACAGTCTTTTCTTCAAATGAACCTAGGTGATGTTACTGTAAAGAACTTTGGAAAAAAAAATGACTATTTAGTTAAAATAGAAAAAACAGAAAACGAAGATCCAAATATGATAAAATCTATTAAAAAAGAATTATCTTCCGATCTTGGTTCAGAAGTAAATTTTAGACGTGTGGAAAATGTAGGTCCAAAGGTTAGCGCAGAATTGATAAGGGCAGGCTTGCTGGCTATTTCATTGTCGCTTGCAGCAATGTTGTTATACATATGGATTAGATTTGAATGGCAATTTAGTGTAGCTGCTATAGCAGCAATTGTTCATGATGTAATTATTACCATCGGGATTTTCTCTCTTTTATCCTACGAAGTTAATTTGTCAATTGTTGCTGCTGTTTTAACTATAGTTGGTTATTCAATGAATGATACCGTAGTAATATTTGATAGAATCAGAGAAAACTTAAAAAAGTATTCAAAAATATTAATTGGAGATATTTCTAATATATCAACAAACGAAACTTTATCTAGAACACTGATAACTTCAGTTACTACTTTGTTAGCTTTGTTGTCTATATATATTTTTGGTGGTGAAATTTTAAAAGGATTTTCTTTTGCTATGATAATTGGAGTTATTGTTGGAACATACTCATCAATATTTGTAGCAACTCCTATTCTAAATTATACAAAAGTTAGTCAAAAAACAGTTCTTAAAGACAATATTGAAAATAATAATTAGTATAAGTTTTGTGCCATTACCATTGTTAGTAGCATCGGCAAAGATAAAAGAGTATTTATTCTAGATGTAAGCATGGCAGTCTTAGCAGCTTTTGGTTTTTCGTCAGGCGAGCATTCAACAATTCCTAGAGCTTTTTTTTGATTTGGCCAAATAATAAACCAAACATTAAAAGCCATTATTAGTCCTAACCACATACCAATTCCAATTGCAGTATTTTTTCCTCCGCCACTTCCGATACCTAAGGTCATAGCTTCATGAGCATATCCATTTAAATATGCAACAATTAAACCAGTAATTATAGTTGCGAAAGCTGCCCATCTAAACCAAAACAGAACTGCTGGTGCAATAACTTTACCGATAGCCGGTTTTTGCTCATCAGGAATTTTTGGCATGCTTGGTATTTGAACAAAATTAAGGTACCAAAGAAGACCAATCCACATTACACCTGCAAGAACATGAAAATACCTGAATAACCAACTCCAAAATATTTGATCAAAAGCAAATTCACCACCACCAAAAAATAGACCTAAAAATAATATAATGGCTAAAATTATGGACAAATGTATTGTTTTTGACAAAGATTGTAGAATTGAAACCATGACTTACTATATCACCTTTTCCAAAAAAACTAAGCGGTTTTTTTATAGCTATTGTTAATAATATTTTTTAAAAAATTACCTGTATAACTCTTATTTACCTCAATAATTTTTTCTGGAGTTCCTTCCCCAATGATTTGACCTCCATTTATACCGCCATCTGGTCCCATATCTACTATCCAGTCAGCTGTTTTAATTACATCTAGGTTGTGTTCTATTACTACAACTGTATTTCCTTGTGCTACAAAAGTTTGAAGTATTTCTAACAATTTTTTAATATCGTGTGTATGTAATCCTGTAGTTGGTTCATCTAATATATACATTGTTCTTCCAGTAGATCTCTTTGATAATTCTTTTGCCAACTTAATTCTTTGAGCCTCTCCTCCAGATAATGTAGTAGCCTGTTGACCAATTTTGATATATCCAAGTCCTACTTTTTTTAATGTTAGTAATTTGGATCTTACTGAAGGTATATTTATAAAAAAATCACAACCTTCATCTACAGTCATATTTAAAACATCAGCTATATTTTTTTCTTTATACTTTATCTCAAGAGTTTCACGATTATATCTACTTCCTTTACAAACATCACAGGCAATATAAACATCGGGAAGAAAATGCATTTCATATGTTATAACACCATCTCCTTCACAAGATTCACATCTTCCACCCTTCACGTTAAAAGAAAATCTTCCAACTTTATAACCTCTAGCTTTAGATTCAGGTAAACCTGTAAACCAATCTCTTATAGGTCCAAATGCGCCAGTGTAAGTTGCTGGGTTAGATCTCGGTGTTCTTCCTATTGGAGACTGATCAATATCTATAATTTTATCTATGCTTTCTATACCTTTATAATTTTTAAAAGGCTGTGGTATTTTTCTTGATTTATTATTATTTAACATCAAATTTAAAGCGTTGTATAAAGTATTAACTATAAGAGTAGATTTTCCACTGCCAGATACTCCTGTTACACAAGTAAATGTACCTAATGGTATTTTAAGATTTACATTTTTGAGATTATTTCCAGTGGCCCCTAATATTTCTAAAAATCTACCATTTTTTGCAGAACGTCTTTTATTAGGAATTAGTATATTTTTTTTCTTAGATAAATAATTCCCTGTTATGCTGTCTTTGCAATTTATTATTGTATTAATCTCTCCTTGAGCAACTATATTACCTCCTTTAATTCCAGCTTCAGGACCTAAATCAATAATGTGATCTGCATTCTCCATTGTTTCAGTGTCATGTTCTACTACAATTACAGTATTACCTAAGTCTCTAAGTCTCTTTAAAGCGTTAATTAATTTAACATTATCTTTTTGATGTAATCCAATAGAAGGTTCATCTAAAACATAAATCACCCCAGTTAAACCCGAACCAATTTGAGAAGCCAATCTTATTCTTTGTGATTCTCCCCCTGATAATGTGCCAGACTCTCTTGATAAAGTAAGATAATCTAATCCTACATTTAATAGAAAGTCTAATCTTTCATTTATTTCTTTTAATATATGTTGGGCAATCTTTTTTTCTTTTTCATTAAGTTTTTTACTTAAGCCTGAGAACCAGTTTTTTGCTTCTAGAATTGATTTTTTCGTAACTTCACTAATGTTTGAATTGTCTATTTTAACACATAAAGCCTCGTCTTTTAGTCTCATACCTTTACATTTTTCACAGTTTGACTCACTTTGATATTGTGAAATCTCTTCTCTTTTCCACTCGCTTTCAGTCTCAAGATATCTTCTCTCTAAATTGTTTATAACACCTTCAAAAGTTTTTTTAGTAGAATATTTTTCATACCCGTCGTCGTAAGAAAATTTTATCTCATCTTGATCAGATCCATACAAAATAATATCTTTTATTTCTTTTGTAAGTTTTTTCCATGCCGTATCTAATGAAAAATTATAATGCTTAGCTAAAGAACTTAATGTTTGAGCATAGTACAAAGTTGTTGATTTAGACCATGGTTCAATAGCACCATCAGCTAAAGTTTTTTTGTTGTTTGGAATCACTAAATTTGGATCTACATTTAAATTTACACCTATACCCTCACATTCTTCGCAAGCTCCGTATGGACTATTAAATGAAAATAACCTTGGTTCAATCTCTTCAATTGTAAAACCACTTTCAGGGCATGCAAACTTTGATGAAAAAACCATCTTTTCGATTTTTCTGTATTTTTTTGGTAGAGTCTCATTTTCATACTCTACAAATAATATACCATCAGCTAGGTTTAAAGCAGACTCAACCCCTTCGGCTAATCTGTTACCTAAATCATTATTAATTATTATTCTGTCAACCACTATTGAAATATCATGCTTAATTTTTTTATTTAAAACAGGAAAGTCATCTATATTATAATATTCACCATCTACTTTTATTCTTTGAAAACCTCTTCTTTTATAACTAGCTATTTCTTTTTTATATTCGCCTTTTCTTCCCCTAACAATTGGAGCAAGTAAATAAATTGTATTTTTTTGTGGTAAATTTTTTATCTTGTCAACGATTTCAGCTACACTCTGTGATTTTATTGGTTTGCCTGTAAAGGGTGAGAACGGCGTTCCTGCTCTAGCAAACAAAACTCTCATATAATCATAAATTTCAGTAACCGTGGCAACTGTAGATCTTGGATTTTTCGATGTGTTTTTTTGTTCAATAGATATGGCTGGACTCAATCCTTCAATTAGATCAACTTTAGGTTTTTTCATTTTATCCAAAAATTGTCTTGCATAGGCAGATAAACTTTCTACATATCTTCTTTGACCTTCTGCATATATGGTATCGAATGCTAATGATGATTTTCCCGATCCTGATAGTCCAGTTATTACAATAAATTTATCTTTTGGGACTTCCAATGAAATATTTTTTAAGTTGTGTTCTTTTGCGCCTTTTATAACGATTTTTTTACCCATTTTTTTAAAAGTCTATATCTAACCTATTAATAAAAGGATGGAAATATGGTATATTTGTCTATATTAACATTTAATCTTTTACTAAATCTATAAATAATATGGCTGGAAGTCTAAATAAAGTTCTTTTAATTGGTCGATTAGGTAACGACCCCGAAATCAAACAAATGGTGAATGGTAAAAATGTAGCAAGGCTAAGCATTGCAACCAGCAATACGTGGAAAGATAAAAATACTGGTGAAAAAAAAGAAAAGACCGAATGGCACAGAGTTGTTATTTTTAATGAAGGGTTAGTTAATGTAGTCCAGCAGTATGTAAAAAAAGGTACCCAAGTTTATATAGAGGGTCAATTAACCACAAGAAAGTGGAAAGACGAAAAATCTGGAATGGATAGATATTCTACTGAAATTGTTCTTCAAGGATTTAATTCAGCTTTTAAAATTTTAAGTAGCAAAAATAATCAAATAGAAAATTTCAAAGACTCTAATATAGAAAAGAGTGCTCTTCCTAGTGATGAAGCAGCCGCATCTACCGATTTGGATGATGAAATTCCTTTTTAAATTATATGGAGCGATCAGAAATTAATTTAGAGAAAAAAAATCATAAGCCAATATTTGTTTATGATGAAATGAGCTCATCTTATTTATCTTATGCGATGAGCGTGATAATTAGTAGAGCTCTTCCAGATGTTAGAGATGGTTTAAAACCAGTTCATAGAAGAATAATTTATGCGATGTATAAAGGTGGTTTTGATTGGAGCAAACAATTTAGAAAATCAGCAAGAATTGTAGGGGACGTAATTGGTAAATACCATCCACATGGTGACCAAGCAGTTTACGATGCTCTCGTTAGGCTTACGCAAGATTTTTCTATGAGTTTACCTTTAATTGATGGCCAGGGAAATTTTGGTTCTATTGACGGAGATCCACCTGCTGCGATGAGATATACCGAAACTAAACTTGGTAAAATTTCACAATATTTATTAAATGACATTGAGAAAGATACAATTGATTTTACTAGTAATTATGATGAAACAGAGAAGGAACCAACGGTCCTACCATCACAGTATCCAAATTTATTAGTTAATGGAGCAGGAGGTATTGCAGTTGGAATGGCAACAAATATACCCCCACATAATTTAAGCGAAGTTATAGATGCTACAACAGCATTTATCAAAAATAGAGATATAACAATTTCTCAATTAATGAAAAAAATTCCTGGACCTGATTTTCCTACAGGAGGAGTAATAATTGGTAAAGAAGCTTTAAAAACTGGATATAATGGAAAAAAAGGTTCGATTAAAATTAGAGGTGAAATTGAAGAGGAGAGTTTAAAAAACGGAAAGGAAAGACTTGTAATAAAATCTATACCTTACCAAGTTAATAAATCTGTTTTAAACGAAAGAATTGCAGAACTAGCAAGAGAAAAAAAAATCGAGGGTATTAGTGATATAAGAGATGAATCAAATAGTAAGGGTATAAGAGTAGCAATAGATTTAAGAAGAAATGTTGAGCCTGAAACTATTAAAAGGCAACTATACAAGCTTACTTCGCTGGAAAGTTCTTTTGGTTTTAATACTCTTGCAATAGTTGATGGAAAACCTAAATCTCTCAATCTAAAAGAATTTATATCTTACTTTGTAAGTTTTAGAGAAAAGACACTAACCAAAAGTATTAATTTTGATTTAAAAAAAGCTAAAAATAAAGCTCATGTGTTAATAGGTATATCTGTTGCTGTAGAAAATATAGATGCTGTTATTAAAATAATTAAAAACTCGACAAATGTAGATCTAGCTAAAAAAGCGTTGATGAGTAAAAAATGGAAAATCAACAAAACTTCAAAATTAATAAAATTAATAAAATCAGAAAAAGGAAAAGGTAATTATTCTTTGTCAATTGATCAAGTTGTTTCCATACTTGAACTTAGATTACAAAAATTAACAGCTTTTGGAATTAACGAAATAGAAAATGAAATAAAAAAATTGGCTACACAAATTAATGAATATGAGAAAATTTTAGGATCAAAAAAAGAACTTTTTAACGTAATAATTAATGAACTAAATAATATTAAAGATAAATTTGGAGTTAAGAGAAGAAGTAAATTTTCCGATGAAGTCTTAAATTATAATATTGAAGAAACCATTCAAAAAGAAGCTGTTGTTATCACTATTACGCACAAAGGATATATAAAAAGAGGTTCTCTTTCGTCTGTAAAAGTTCAAAAACGAGGAGGAAAAGGTAAAAGTGGTATTAAAACAAGAGATGAAGATTATGTTGTGCAAAATTTAACTGCAAATTCACACACTCCTATCTTATTTTTTTCAACACAGGGACTAGTTTACAAACTTAAGGCTTGGAAGATACCACAGGGAACTGCAAATTCTAAAGGTAAAACTTTATTTAACTTATTACCTCTTAAGAGCCATCAGTCAATAAGTTCAATAATGCCTTTACCTGAAAATGAAAACGAGTGGAAAAATCTCCATGTCATTTTTGCTACGTCTAATGGAAAAGTAAGAAAAAACAGTCTTGAGGATTTTGTAAATATTCAATCCACTGGAAAAATAGCAATGAAGCTTGATAGTGATGACAAAATTGTTGGCGTAAAAATCTGTAGAGAAGATCAAGATGTTATTCTAAGCACCAAGTTAGGTCAGTGTATAAGATTTAAATCCAAAAAGTTAAGGATATTTAAGGGAAGATCGTCAAAAGGTATTAAAGGTATAGAACTTAAATCAGGAGATAAAGTCATATCTTTATCAGTACTAGATGCGGTAGATATTAGCCCAAAAGATGCAAAAAATTTACTTAAGAATGGTTCTGCTGATAAAGGAAAGAAGTCAGAGATTATAGCAAAACAAAAATTTATTTTATCAGTGACAGAAAATGGATTCGGAAAAAGAACTTCTTTTTACGAGTATAGAGTTACAAATAGGGGAGGTAAAGGAATCATCGGAATTGACACATCATCCAGAAATGGAAATGTTGTTGCTTCTTTCCCAGTAAATGAAGGAGATGAGGTAATTTTATCAAGTGATAAGGGAAGAATGATTAGGTGTGCAGTTCAAGAAATACGCAGCGCAGGAAGGAACACGCAAGGAGTTAGGATTTTTAAATTATCAGGAGAAGAAAAAGTTGTTTCAGCAATAAAAATATATGAATAAAAAAATTGGAATTTATCCTGGAACATTTGATCCTATTACTTATGGGCATATTGATGTAATTAAAAGGGCACTTAAAATCGTATCAAAACTAATTATTGCCGTATCAAATGATTATTCAAAAGAGTATTTATTTAATTCTGAAGAAAGAGTTTCAATAATTAAAAATTCTTTATTTAAAGATTTAAGAATAAATAGTCGTAATATTAAAGTTTTGTATTTTAACACTTTAACCACTTCATTTTGTAAAAAAAACAATGCTACAATAATTTTTAGAGGATTAAGAGCTGTTTCTGACTTTGAATACGAATTTCAATTAGCTGGGATGAATAGAAAGTTAGACAAAAACATTGAAACTGTTTTTTTGATGTCAGACGTTGAAAAGCAAGTTATATCATCAAAATTTGTTAAAGAAATAGCTAAACTAAATGGTAAAATTGATAATTTTGTTACAAAGAGTACAATTAAGTCGATCAAAGAAAAAATATGATTAAAAAATTTTTTATATTATTTTTTTTAATTATTTTAAATAACAAATCTTATGCAAAGGAGGATTTAATGATCTTAAAATTAGAATATGGTGATGTTGTCATAGAACTTTTTAATGAAATTGCACCAAAAACTGTAGAAAGAATAAAAAAACTAGCTTCTGAAAAAAAATATGATGGAGTGGTATTTCATAGAGTTATTGATAAGTTTATGGCCCAAACTGGAGATGTTCAGTTTGGAAACTCAAATTCTGATAGTTATAACATTAGGAGAGCTGGAACAGGAGGCTCTGAATATCCAGATTTAAAATCTGAGTTTAGTGATATTCCTCATGAGAGGGGAACACTTTCAATGGCTCGATCAAGTGATCCTAATAGTGCTAATAGTCAATTTTTTATTTGTTTGGAGTCAGCACCACATTTAGATAGGCAGTATACTGTATTTGGAAAAGTTGTTTCTGGTATGGAATTTGTAGATCTAATTAAAAAGGGTGAGGGTTCTAACGGCGAGGTAGTTAATCCAGATAAAATTATTAGTTTTTCAATTAAGTAATTATTATTTTTAATGACTAGCGAAAAATTTTCCTTTGAATTATTAAAGGAAAGCAAGAGCGCTCGTTTGGGAAAAATAAACACTCATAGAGGGTTTATCGATACACCAGTATTTATGCCTGTAGGTACACTTGCTACTGTTAAGGCAGCATTCATAGAAGATATAATCTCATCTGGAGCACAAATAATTCTATCTAATACATATCATTTAATGTTAAGACCGGGCACTGAAACTATTAAACGCTTCGGTGGTCTACATAAATTTATGAACTGTAAACTTCCAATATTAACTGACTCTGGAGGTTTTCAAATTATGTCTTTATCTAAACTTGTTAAGATTGATAAAAAAAAAGGCGCAATTTTTAATTCTCATCTTGATGGAAAAAAAATTATCTTAAGTCCAGAAGAAAGTATTCGAATTCAAAAAGATTTAAATTCTGATATTGTTATGGTTTTAGATGAGTGTCCTAAACTTACTAAGGATAAAAATAAGTTAAGCGAATCACTAAAACTTTCAAACCATTGGGCTGAAAGATCAAAAATTGAATTTGGTTTAAATCCCAAGAAAGCTTTATTTGGAATAGTACAAGGTGGAATTTACAAAGATCTACGTTTAGAAAGTTTAGAAGGGTTAGAAAAAATTGGATTTGACGGATACGCTTTAGGTGGTTTAGCTGTTGGTGAATCTCAATCTCAAATGTTTAATGTTTTAGAAAATATAACATTTAAAATGCCAAAAAATAAACCTAGATATCTCATGGGTGTTGGCACACCATCAGATATTTTAGGTGCAGTGAAAAGAGGCATTGATATGTTTGATTGTGTTATGCCAACAAGATCGGGCAGAACCGGACTGGCTTTCACATGGGAGGGAAGGCTTAATTTAAGAAACTCAAAGTATAAAAAAGATGATAGTCCTATAAATAAATACATCCAATTAAGAAACAGCAACTTATATTCTAAGAGTTATATCAATCACCTTATTAATTCAAATGAGATACTAGCCTCAATGCTTCTTACATTAAATAACATAATTTTTTATCAGGATTTGATGAATAAAATCAGAGAAGCAATCAAAAATAATACTTTTGATCAATTTTATAACAAATATATCAATATAATTTAGTTTTTTTAACAATTGGGCAAATATTACGATTGCAAAATGATTAAAAAAATATAGAAATGTTTTTCTGGGGCCGTTAGCTCAGCTGGTAGAGCACTTCCCTTTTAAGGAAGGTGTCGTTGGTTCGAATCCAACACGGCTCACCACTTTATTTTAATTATTTATTTCTATTTGTATTAACTCACCCAATTTTTTTAATTGGTGGATATTTAATTATTATTTCAGGTATCCATTTTTTTAATGATAAAATTCTTCGATCGCTTGATGGGTGGGTGCTCATCCATTCAGGTGGTTCTTGACCTTTGTAAGATTCTTTCATTCTCTCCCATATTTTTACTGACTCTCTTATATCGTAACCTGCTAATGAAGAAAAAATTAAACCTAAATAATCTGCTTCGCTTTCTTGTTTTCTACCAAAAGGATTATCTATTCCAAAAGTTCTTAACATACCGGCAACATCTACACCTGTAGTTCTTTGTGTATTTGAAATAGCTCCACCAGTGAAAATATCTACAGCGGCTGTTCCGACGTTTAATATCAATGCTCTGCTTGCTCTCTCTACAGAATGTTTTGCAACAGCATGAGCAATCTCATGTCCCATGACAGCAGCAAGTCCGTCTTTATTTTTTGTTATATCTAAAATTCCAGTGTAAACTGCAATTTTACCTCCTGGCATACACCATGCATTTTTTATTTTATCGTTATCTACCAAAATATATTCCCACTGAAAGTTATAGGTAGGATCTTTTTTTCCAGCCGAATCAAAGTAAGAAGATACAGATTCTTCTATCTTTGAGCCAATCTCTTTAATTTCTTCAAGTTGCTTCTTGTCATCACTTAATTTAGTTTTAGCTTTCACTCTTTCATATAATTGAGCTGCCTGTCTATTTAAAGTACTTTCGGGTATTAGTTTTAATTGCCTTCTATCTGTTATGGGAGCATTTGTGCATGAAGGGATCATCAATCCGCAAGCACAACATCCAAAATAACCAAGAAATTCTCTTCTATTTATGTTATTATTAGATTTCATATATTATTTATATTAATGGTAAAAAAAGAAAAAAAAAGAAGTATTTTTGCAAGAATAAGAAACTATTTTATTGCAGGCATAGTTGTACTTATCCCGATAGGCATAACTTTATATTTGACAATTTTTTTTGTATCAATATCGTCTAAAATACTACCTAAAGAAATTAATCCTAACCATTATTTGCCCTATAATATTCCTGGTCTTGAAATATTAATTTCTCTAATTTTGATTACATTAATAGGTTGGTTGTCATTATCATTTTTAGGTAAAAGATTATTAGATCTTTTTAACAATGTGCTTAAGAGAATCCCAATTCTTAGAACAATTTATTCTGCTATAGGTCAAATGACCGAAAGTTTTACAAGTACTGATAAAGAAAAAAAAAATGTTGTACTTGTTGAATATCCACGTAAAGGATCATGGGCCGTTGGTTTCGCTACAAAAGAAAATCAAGGTGAAATATCTGATAAAACAGGAAAAAAACTCATAAATGTTTTCGTACCCACAACACCTAATCCAACAAGTGGTTTTTTACTCATGTTTCCAAAAGATGAAGTAATTTTCTTAGATTTAACATTTGAAGAAGCTTCTAAATTTATTGTTTCTGCAGGCACATCAAACCCTAAATAGAATTTTCAAAATTTATTTGATTTATAATATCTGCTTTATCGAATAATTTTAAAAGTAAATCATATTTCTTAAAATTATTTTCATTTTTCTCTATATTTTTTATATTTAATTCTGCTATCTTAAATAAATTTTCGTGATGTATTGGGTCAGCAATTTTAAAATACTTTATACCACTTTGTTGATAACCTAGAACATCACCATAACCTCTTAATTTCATATCTTCTTCGGCAATAAAAAAACCATCATTTGATGATTTTAAAATCTTTATTCTTTTTTTAGCATTTTCACTTAGATTGTTTTTATATAATAAAATACAAGTTCCTTGATTAATTCCTCTCCCAACCCTGCCTCGTAATTGATGGAGTTGAGATAATCCAAACTTATTTGAATTTTCTATTACTATAATATTAGCATTGGGAAAATCTATTCCTACTTCTATAACTGTGGTTGATACTAATATGCTTATAGTCTTATTTAAAAATTCTTTTAAAACAGCATCTTTTTCTTCCTTTTTCATATTTCCATGAATTAATCCAACCTTACCAACAAATTTTTTTTTTAAATATTCAAATTTTTTAACGGCCGCTGAATAATCTAACTTTTTTGACTCATCAATTAATGGGCACACCCAAAAAGCTTGGTTACCTAATGAAATTTTTTTTTTCATATATTCTAAAATTTCATTAATTTTATCTTCTGGCTTGCTAATAGTTAGCACATCTTTTCTGTTAAGTGGTTTTTCTATAAGTTTTGATATATCCATATCACCATAAATCGAAAGAATTAAACTACGAGGTATAGGTGTTGCTGACATTAAGAGCACATCGCAATCTTTTCCTCCTTTGCTTGATAGATTTATTCTTTGTTTAACTCCAAATTTATGCTGTTCATCGATTATAACCAATCCTAAGTTTTTGAATTCTATTTTTTTTTGGAATAATGCATGAGTCCCAATTAAAAATTTAATTTTACCGCTAAGCAAATCTTTTTCGATTTCCTTTCTTAATTTAATTTCTGATTTTCCGCTTAAGAACTGAATTTCAATATCAGGTAGTACTTGCTTAGCTAAATTATAATGTTGTTTAGCTAAAATTTCAGTAGGTGCCATTAAGGCTACTTGATAGTTTGATTTAATAACATTAACTGCAGAAATAAAAGATACTATTGTTTTTCCACTCCCTACATCTCCTTGTAGTAGGCGGAACATTTTAATATTAGATTTAAGGTCTTTGTTAATTTGTTTGATTATTTCAATCTGATTGTTTGTTAATTGAAATTTGAGACTTTTAATTAATTTGTTAGAGTAATCTTCATTAAAAACTTTTCCTTTCTTTTTTAATTTTTTAATTCTTTTTCTAACCTGAGATAGTACAATTAAATTTGCCAATATCTCATCGTACGCTAATCTTTGGTAGTATTCAGAATTTATGTCATTTTTTTTATTTTGATGAATGTTAAAAATTGATTTATTCCAACTGACATTTCCTAAATTTTCTAAAGTTTTTTCATCATGCCATTCATTTAAAATTGGTATCTTGTTTAAGACTTGCTCTATTATTTTTCTGTAAGTTTTTTCATTAATTCCTTCTGTTAATGAATATTTAGGTATTATTTTTTTCACGTAATCTTCTTTGTCCGGGCTTACCACATAAGCTGGGTTAGTGATTTGATAATTATTTTTAAAATATGAAACTTTACCGCTGATAACTACTTCTGAACCAATGGGTAGTATTTTTCTAATATAACCCTCTCTACTGTTGAAGAAGACTATATCAATTTTTCCTTTACTATCTTTGCATTTTACTTTGCTGGGTAAATTTCTAATTCTAGGAAAATTGTACTTATCAACTTTAACTTTGATTGTAGTTATCTTACCTATTTCAAGGTTGTTAAGATCCTGCAAATTTGTGCGATCTGTAAAATCTTGAGGAAAAGTCCATAGTAAATCTGAAATTTTTTCCATTCCCTTTTTTTTTAAAAGTTTTTTTGTTTTATTCCCAACACCATTTAATATACTTATACTTTGGTTAATGAACTCTTCTATTTTGATTTGATTCATAATTTAATAATATATATTAATTTTTATAAAACATGAAAAACATTGAATCCCTAAAAAAAAGAATAATATTTAGGTCTACACACAGAGGAACAAAAGAAATGGATCTATTGTTAGGGGAGTTTGCAAAAAAATATATTAATGTCTTTTCATATGATGAACTTAAATTACTTGATGATTTGATGGCTGTTGATGATGAAACTTTATATGACTGGTATTTTAAAAAAATAAAAAATAAGCTAGTTTCTGCTAACAAAATTTCCATTAAATTAAAAAATTTTAAAATATAAACTTTGGCGGAGAGGGTGGGATTCGAACCCACGAATGAGTTGCCCCATTGCTAGTTTTCAAGACTAGTGCTTTCAACCGCTCAGCCACCTCTCCAAAGACTTTATATGGCCACTTTAATATATTTTTTGTAAATTAAACACAACATCATTTTTACCTCATTTTAGTTGTTGAAAAAAAATGCTACAAACTACAATAATATTAAAATGATAATTTCAAAAACACCTTATAGAATATCATTTTTCGGCGGAGGATCGGATTATCCTGCCTGGTACCGTGAAAATGGTGGTGTAGTTTTGTCTGCCGCTATAGACAAATACATTTATATTTCTTGCAGAGAGCTACCTCCTTTTTTTAAACATAAATATAGAGTTATTTGGTCGAAAACAGAAGCTGTAAAGAAAATTAGTCAAATAAAACATAATGCTGTTCGTGAAATGCTTAAACACTACAAAATAAAAAAAGGTCTTGAAATCCACTATGATGGAGATCTTCCAGCACGAAGCGGCATGGGCTCAAGTTCAGTATTTGTTGTTGGTTTAATGAATGTTTTAAATAATTATAAAAAAATTTTTATAAATAAAAAGAAATTAGCAGTTAAAAGTATTGATTTTGAACAAACAACTTTGAAAGAAACTGTTGGGTCACAAGATCAGATAGCCGCTGTCTATGGTGGGTTCAATAAAATAATTTTTAAAACTAATGGTGACTTTAAAGTAATGAATCTCCCAATACATAAAAAAACTATAAAACAATTAAATGATAATCTAATACTTCTCTACACAGGTATTCCACGAACCGCTCATCACATAGCCAATACATATGTTAATAAACTTAAAAAAAATAAAAAAATAAATATCTTAAATATATTAAATTTTGCAAATGAAGCTGAGATTGCTTTGAAAAAAGGTGACGTTAATACTTTTGGAGAGCTTTTACATGAATCGTGGCTTGAGAAAAAAAGATTAAGTACTTTTATATCTAATTCTAAAATTGATAATATTTACAAAGATGCTATTTCTAAAGGTGCTTTGGGTGGTAAATTATTAGGAGCTGGAGGAGGAGGTTTTTTTGTATTTTACGTTCCAGTATCAAAGCAAAAAAAATTTATTCAGTACTTTAAAAATTTAGTACATATACCTTTTAACTTTACAAACGCAGGAAGTAAAATAATACTTAATAATTATAATTAATATGAAATTTTCTCATCCATTAATGCAAGACAACTTCTCAAACAGTGATATGAATGCAGTTGTTAAATTAGTTAAAAGAAAAAAAAGAGTATTAACACAATCAAAATATGTTTTAGAATTTGAAAAAAAGTGGTCTAAATGGCTTGGTGTCAAATATAGCATATTTGTCAACTCGGGATCTTCGGCAAATCTTCTCTCAATGACTGCTGTAAAAATTATTTACGGTAGTGGCAACATAATTTTACCCACTTTGACTTGGGTATCAGATATCAATTCAGTTATTCAAAATAACTTAAAACCTATTTTTGTTGATATCGATCCTAAAACTTTATGTATGTCTGAAAAAGCTATAAAAGAAAAAATTAATAAAAATACCAAAGCTGTTTTTTTAACTCATGTTCAAGGATTTAATGGATTAACATCAAAACTTATTTCTTTTCTTAAAAGAAAAAAAATCTTATTGATAGAAGATGTTTGTGAGTCTCATGGTGCTACTTTTAATAATAAAAAATTAGGAACGTTTGGTAAAATATCCAATTTTTCATTTTACTACGCCCATCACATGTCTACTATTGAAGGTGGAATGGTATGCACTAATGATAAAAAAATACATGATTTAGTACGTATGCTTAGATCTCATGGTATGGCTAGAGAAATTAATGATAAGAAAGTCGAAAATAAAATAATAAAAAAATATAAGAATTTATCACCTAAATTCATTTTCTTACATCCGGCATACAACTTTAGAAACAATGAAATTGGCGCAGTAATAGGTCTAAATCAATTAAAGAGACTAGACTCTAATAATAAAAAAAGAATATATAATTTTAATATCTTTTTAAGAAATCTTAATCCAGATAAGTACAGAACAGATTTTAAAACCAAAGGTAATTGTAATTATGCGTTTCCTCTAATTCTTAAAAAAAGAAGTTTAAAAAATCGAGACAAATTGGAAAGAATTTTAAAAAGAAATAGAATTGAATTCAGAAGAGGGAATGCAGGTGGAGGCAATCAGTTAAGACAACCTTACTTAAAAAAATATGTTAAGAAAATTAATCTAAATTTATTTAAGGAAGTTGATCATATTCATTTTTATGGGTATTACATAGGCAACTATCCTACATTACCTAAAAATAAAATTATTAAAATCTGCTCTATATTAAACTCTATTAGTTATGAAATTTAATATTAAGAAAAAAAAAATTATAAAATTTAAAGACCATAGAGGTTATTACTGGACTTCTTGGAGAACTGGATCTTTTAAAAATATTAAATTTAAGCATGATAAATTTTCTTTATCAAAAAAAAATGTTTTAAGAGGTCTTCATGGCGACTCAAAGACATGGAAACTAGTAAGTTGCCCTTACGGTAAATTTCTATTAGTAGTTGTTAACTGTATTAAAAATTCTAAAAATTATTTAAAGTGGCAATCATGGGTATTAAGTCACGATAATGGTGTGCAAATACTTATTCCACCAAATTACGCTAATGGGCATCTATGTCTTTCAAAAGAGTGTTTATTTCATTATAAACTTTCTTATAAAGGATCGTATTTAGATGCAGATAAGCAGTTTTCTTTAAAATGGAATGATCCAAAAATTAAAATTAAATGGCCAATTAAAAAACCAATTTTAAGTTCAAGAGACAAAAAAGCTAAACTGTTATAAAATGAAAAGAGATAATTTCTATATAACCACTCCTATTTATTACCCATCTGGGTCACCACATATGGGGCACGCTTATTCAAGTATTGTAGCAGATGTTTTTGCTCGATTTAAACGAAACGATAATTGTAAAGTTTTTTTTCTTACAGGAACAGATGAACATGGTTTAAAAATCCAAAAAGCTGCCGAGAAGGCGAATTTAGAACCCTTAATTTTTTGTGATAAAATTTCTAAAGTATTTGAAAATCTAACAAAAAAATTAAATTTATCAAATGATGACTTTATTAGAACTACGGAAAAGAGGCATCATAACTCTGTTAATGATTTATGGAATAAACTAATTAACTCTGGAGATATTTATTTGTCTAAATATAAAGGTTGGTACTCTGTTTCTGATGAGGCTTACTATAATGATGATGAAATAAATGAAAAAAACGGTAAAAAATTTTCAACATTTTCAGGTTCCCCAGTAGAGTGGGTCGAAGAAGAATCTTTTTTTTTCAAACTATCATCATGGCAAGATAAGTTATTAAAGTTTTATGAAGAAAATGATAAATTTATACTTCCTCTTTCGAGAAAAAATGAAGTGGTTAATTTTGTTAAAAAAGGTCTTAAGGATTTATCTGTAAGCAGGACCTCATTTACCTGGGGTATAAAAGTTCCCAATAATCAGAAACATGTTATTTACGTCTGGTTAGATGCTTTGACAAACTATCTAAGCGCACTTAACTACCCTGATGTATCGAATAGTTTATTCAAAGATTTTTGGCCAGCCTCAGTACATGTAATAGGTAAAGATATATTGCGATTTCATGCAATATATTGGCCTGCTTTTTTACTAGCAGCTAAAATAAAGCCTCCAAATAGAGTATTCGGCCATGGCTGGATACTGTCTGGAGATGAAAAAATGTCAAAATCTAGAGGAAATATACTTAATCCAATAGAGATAATAGATAATTATGGTATAGACGAACTTCGTTATTATTTAATGAAAGAGGTTTCCCATGGAAGCGATGGTAACATTTCATTAAAGAGCTTAGAAAATTGCATAAATAGTGACCTAGCAAATAATTATGGAAATTTATGCCAACGAATATTTTCATTTATTAAAAACAACTGCAACAATACGGTAAAGAAAAATCATATTGTTTCTGAAGCAGACAAAAAGCTAGTTAATGAAACAGAAACTCTTACTAAGGATTTAAGAGAAAACATGGATAATCAAAACTTAAATTCTTATTTAAAATCTGTAATTAATATAAGTTTTTTAACTAATAAATATATAAATGATGAAGAGCCTTGGAAACTTAAAAAGTCTGATGCTCAAAAAATGAATAATATATTACATTTAAGCTTGGTGCAGATTGCTAAAATTTCAATTTTGTTGAATCCAATTATTCCAGAGGCTACTTCAAAAGTACTTAATGCTCTTAATTTAGAAAAAAATGAAAGAAATATATCGTTTGTTGATGGAAAGGAAATATTTTCCGATGAGATCAAAATTAAAGAATTAAATATATTATTTAAAAAAATTACTTAATGAATAATATTTCTGTAAGTGGAAAAAATTGGATATTAAAAAAATATAATGAAGAAGATATAAAAAATTATTCTGAAACTTATTCATTAAGTCAAATAGTTTCAAAATTACTATCAATTAGAAAAAAAAATATTCAAAATATTGATTTATTTCTTAATCCTACAATTAAAAATCTTTTACCAAATCCATTTAGTTTAAAAGATATGAAAACTGCAGTTAATAGAGTTTATTCTTGTTTATTAAAAAATGAAGTAATTGGTGTCTTTGGTGATTATGATGTTGATGGTGCAACATCGACTGCACTATTAGTTCGTTATTTCAATTCTATAAATCAAAAAGTTGTTTCCTATATACCAAACAGGAAAAAAGAAGGATATGGACCCAGTGTAGATGGCTTTAATAATCTTATTAAAAAAGGATGTAAAATTATTTTAACTGTTGATTGTGGAACTTTATCTTTTGATCCTGTAAATAATGCTCAAGATCAAAATATTGATGTAATAATTTTAGATCATCACCAGTCTGATACAAAGCTCCCCAAAGCGTATGCGATAATAAATCCGAACAGATTTGATGAGTCATCAGAATTAAAATATTTGTGTGCTGCTGGAGTATGTTTTATGTTTTTAGTAGCTCTTAATAAGAAACTAAGAGATGAAAAATGGTTTTTTTCTAACCAAGTTAAAGAACCTAATATTTTAGACCTATTAGATCTTGTTTCTCTCGGAACAGTTTGTGATGTAGTGCCATTAGTTGGACTCAATCGTGCTATTGTTAAACAGGGATTAAAAGTTATAAAAAAAAGATCTAATCTAGGTTTAAAAACATTGTATGATTTATGTAATATAGAGTCATCACCAAATACACATCATTTAGGATTTGTTATTGGACCTAGAATAAACGCCGGTGGTCGTGTTGGTAAGTCCACTCATGGAGCAGAACTTCTTATTTCAGAAGATCCTCAAAAAGTTTATCAAATTGCAATTGATTTAGATAAATCAAATAGTGAAAGAAAAAGCATAGAGTCATTGTTGTTAGAAAAAATTAAAAACGAAGCTAAGAAATTTCACAATTATCCAGTTTTAGTAATATCGGGTGAAAATTGGCATGAAGGCATTATAGGTATAGCAGCTTCTAGAATTAAAGATAAATACGGAAAACCTACTATTTTGATATCTACAGATGGTCAGGTAGGAAAGGGATCTGCAAGATCAATCTTTGGTTTTGATATAGGTACAAATATAATTAAGGCTGTACAGATGGGTATCCTCGAAAAGGGTGGCGGCCATAAAATGGCGGGAGGTTTTACTATTAAACAAAAAAACATTTCTATACTAAGGGATTTTTTAATTAAAAATTTTGAAAAATCTAAAGTTAATTTACAAGACAGCCAAAGCTTATATTTAGATGCTATAATAGCCCCCAGTGCTTTAAATGAAGACTTTTTTAACGAGGTTAATTATTTAGCACCATTTGGTTCAGGAAACAATGAACCTAAGTTTTTAATAGAAAATTTAAAGGTTATTAATTCAAATGTAGTTGGTAATTCACACATAAAATCGCTTTTATCTGGAAAGGATGGCTCAGTGTTTAATTCTTTTGCTCCCAACGCTAAAGACACACCTTTAGAGGCTTTATTAGATAAAAAAAATAAAAGAATGATAAATATTGCTGGTAAAATGAGTCTTAATGAATGGAAAGGAAAAAAAAAGGTTGAATTTACTATAGAAGATATATCTTTATAGCATTTTATGGATCTTATAATTAAACTTTTTGATGTACTTTTCCCTGTTTTCTTAATTATAGGAATAGGTTACTGGTATGGCAAAAAAGACCCTAAATTTGATACAAAATTTATTACTACTTTTGCTGGAAATTTTGGTCTCCCAGCAATTATTTTTTACTCTCTAACTAGCACAAATATAACAATAGAACTTTTTTTAAGGTTTTCTTATTACATAACATTATATGTATTAATTTTTTCAGTAATAGGAATAATAATATTAAAAATATTAAATAAGGATATTTATAGATTATTACCACCACTAATTTTGCCTAATACAGGCAACATGGGTATGCCACTTTGTTTATTTGCGTATGGTAAAATGGGTCTTGCCATAGCTACGGCAGCAACAGCAATGATATTAGTGTTTCATTTTAGTGTTAATATATTGCTATCAAGTAAAAAATTTTCAATTAAACCATTATTAAAATGCACTCCTGTATATGCATTACTAGTGTCACTAATATTTGTTTATTTTGAGATTCCGTCGCCGAAATTTCTGGAAAATGCTACTTTTTTGATTGGGTATTCTACAATCTTTTTAGTTTTAATGTCTTTAGGAGTAGCTTTGTCTAAACTTAAAGTTTTTTCTTTTAAAGAGACATTAATCTATTCAATTACAAGAGTTATTATTGGACCAATTGTAGGTTTTTGTTTTGTTAGATTTTTTAATCTTTCAGGAGTTGAAGCTGGTGTCATGTTTATACAAGCATCAATGCCATCTGCAATACTAACTTATCTCATAAGTAAAATCTACTCACCTAAAAAAATATCTGACAGTGTTGCTAGCACTGTTGCTTTATCCACATTCATGTCATTTTTTACTTTAATAGTTGTAGTATTTATTTCTTTGAAATACTTTAACTATTAGTGAAAGCAATTTTTTATAATTTATTAGCTTGGGCAATACTTCCTTTTATGGATACTATTGCTAAATATTTAAGTTCTGATATTTCTTTTTTTCAAATTACTTGGGCAAGATATTTTTTTACTGTTTTTTTTACTTTACCTATTATGTTTTTCTTTTTTAAAAAAAACTTAACATGGACTTCTCAACCCAAACTACAATTGTTTAGAGGCCTAACTTTATTTTCTGCAAATGTTTTGTTCTTTTATTCTATTTCTGTAATTTCCATGGCTAAAGCTTTGACTTTAGCATTTGTTGCACCATTGATTACTACAGCTTTGTCTCCAATTATTTTAGGTGAGAAAGTTGGAATTAGAAGATGGTCAGCTGTAATAGTTGGCTTTATAGGAAGTTTAATTGTAATTAGACCAGGTTTTATAGAGTTTAATTCAGCAAGTATTGCCGCTCTCGGTACTGGTTTTTTTTATGGAATATATCTTGTTATAACTCGTCAGCTTCACACTTCTGATAGTCCTTTATTAACTTTATTATTAACTGGTGTAGTAGGGGCTGTCATTGGCTCATTCTTAGTACCTATTGTTTGGGTAGATCCTACTTTTAACCAATGGTCATTACTTGCATTGATGGGTATTTTTGCATGCTTAGGTCATTTATTTTTAATACTATCTTTAAAATATGCTGATGCTTCTAAACTAGCTCCTTTTGGATACTTTGAAATAGTAACTAATGTAATTCTTGGCTATTATTTCTTTGGTGACTTCCCGCATTATTGGACTTGGATTGGCTTAGCGATTATTGTCTGTTCAGGTATTTACATCTCACTAAGGGAGAGGGCATCGGTCCTGGTCAAATAAGTAATTATATATTAATGTATTACTTTAAGTATTATAAAATATATAATAAAATCAACGACATAATTACATAACTTAAACTATATTATAATAAAGCCACATTAAAGCTAATATCATTAAATAAGCTAATAAAATCGCCATTTTTTGAATTACTAAACTCACTAGATAAAAAGTATAATCATATGATTAAAAAAGTGGCTAAAATAAAGGGAAATTTAAGTGAAAAATATAAAAAAATAGGATAAAAAAATTCATCATTTAAAAGGGTTGCAGTATAGGAATATAGCGATTAAACGGCCATAGAAGGGGTGCATTTAACAAATTGCTGGTAAATGGTACAACTGGAAGCTGTATAATGCGATTTCAAAAAATAGGGGTCAAAATATTAATAAAATAGCTTAAATCAAGGCTTATTTGCGTATTTAGAGGTCATTTTTGCTGATCTTTTAGGTCCAACAAATAACAAAGTCCAGGCGCATTTCCCTTCAGGCATCTTAAGACTATGTCGATTGTTGTACCTTCGAAAGCCAATATAACCAGGTTTTCTCCAAAAAGTACCCTTTTCAGTCGTCTCCCAATAGCCTCCTTTAAGTATTATAGTAATATATGACCAATAATGGTCGTGTAAGTCACCTAAATCGCTCTTTAGAAGCTTATGGATGAATATATTGAAGGGAAACCACTTAGGTCTGGTTCTAAAAAATGGGTAATATCGTATTACAAACGGTTCTGCAGCCCTATAATCAGGCCAACTTGGACCTCTGTCTAATATTATTCGTTTTCTATTAGCAAACATGTTTATAGTAATTATAAATCATTACTTGACATCTTCAAATAACTCTATTATAACTTCCGATAATTAATGGTTATCGGAACATTATGAATGAAATAGTAACAGATGTAAAAAGTTTGGAATTAGAAACGTTACAGAACTTAAAAAGCTCTAAGGCTTTAAACACACTAAGAGCATATAAGGCTGACTATAAAGATTTTGCTGGTTTCTGCATTAAGAACGGTTTTAAACCAATGCCGTCTGAACCTAAAGTAATTACACTTTACTTAACTCACCTTTCAAAATCGAGCAAGTTTAGCACACTGAAAAGGAGGTTGGCTTCTATAAGTGTTATTCATAAACTTTCAGGACATTATATAGATATAAAACATCCAATGATTACAGAAAACTTAATGGGTATAAAAAGAATATTAGGGAGCCATCAGAAAGCAAAAAAACCTATATTAATCAATGAGTTAAAGTTAATAATTAATGCAATTAATAAAGAAAAAAATGAGTCAAGTAAAATAAAAAACAAAGCATTAATACTTTTAGGTTTTGCAGGAGGTTTTAGAAGATCTGAATTAGTTTCAATAGATTATGAAGATGTAGAGTTAGTTCCTGAAGGAGTAAAAATATTTGTTAAAAGATCAAAAACAGACCAGTCAGGAGAAGGAATGACTAAGGGCATACCCTACTTTCCTAATACTGAATACTGTCCTGTGCTTGCATTAAAAGAATGGCTTAATAAATCAAAAATTAATTCAGGAAAGATATTCGACAATTCCGATAAAAATGTAGCTCTTACAATTAAAAAATACACAGCACTCGCTGGACTAGATGCTAAAAAGTACTCAGGACATAGTCTTAGATCAGGTTTTGCTACAACAACAGCTGAACAGGGTGCGGAGGAAAGAAGTATAATGGCTATGACTGGTCATAAAACTACCCAAATGGTACGAAGATACATTCAAGAAGCAAATTTATTTAAAAATAACGCTTTAAAAAATATTAAATTTTAGATTTTAATTTATTTCTAAATTTTTTATCTTTTTTTAAATAATACTCTCTCGACAAAGCTTTACTTTTTAAAAAAAATTTTTCTTTATAAAGAATTTTCCATTTTCTTCCTCTGGTAGATTTAGCACCTTTGCTTGTATTATGTAAAAAGAGTCTTTTTTTTAAGTTATTTGTATAGCCTACATAAGTTTTTACTTTATTTTTTTTAATACTTCCTAATAAGTATACATAGTACATTAAGACAAATTTGAAACTTTTTGTTTTTGTGATCCTAAAAAATCAATGGATAGATTCATTTCATCGCCAGCTTTAAGAAAAATTTGAGGTTTACGTGCCATACCCACTCCTGGCGGAGTCCCAGTTGTTATTATATCCCCAGGCAATAAAGTCATAAAATTACTTATGTATGAGACTAAGTAGTTAACATCAAAAATCATTTTATTAGTGTTTCCTTTTTGCATAACATTACCATTTAATTTTAATTCTAAATTTAAATTTTTAATATCTTTGATTTCATCTTTGGTGACAAGATATGGCCCAACTGGACCAAAAGTATCACAACTTTTACCTTTGTCCCATGTACCTCCTCTATCAATTTGAAATTCTCTCTCACTAACATCGTTTACAATGCAATAGCCAAATATATGCTTCTGGGATACTGCTTCGCTTATATACTGAGCTTTTTCACCTATAATAATACCCAACTCAACTTCCCAATCAGTTTTTTTAGATTTTTTTGGTATTTTAACATCATCATTAGGTCCAGATAAACAACTGGTAGCCTTCATAAAAATAATTGGTTCCTTTGGTGTAGCCATACCAGTTTCAGCAGCGTGATCACTATAGTTTAAACCTACCCCAATAAATTTTTGCGGTTTTGATATGCATGGACCTATTCTAAATGGGTTTTTTACTAATGGGAGATTGTTGATCTTCTTTTCTTCTATCTTTTTTATTGTATTTTTATTAATGGTAGAGGGATCTAAATCTAGAATTATAGACGATAAATCTCTAGCTTGACCTTTATCATCTAAAACTGCTGGCTTTTCATTGTTTATATCCCCTACCCTTAAAAATTTCATAGTAAAATAATAGTATTTTGGCGGTCCCACGGGGAATCGAACCCCGATTAGATGATTGAAAACCATCTGTCCTAACCGTTAGACGATGGGACCTATTAAATTATCCTTTTATTTATTATATATTAAAAATTGTTTCAACGATCAATATAACATGTTGGTAAGTTTAAATTGTATTAATAATGATAAAACTTCAAGAAAAAATCCAGACAGTCCTGGCATTGTATAAATCAAGAAACTTAGTAGATGCTGAAAAGCTATGCAAAGATCTTATAAAACAAAATCCAAAGCAAGTATACTTATATAACTTGCTCGGTCTTATTTTAGCTGAAAATAGAAAAACCGAGGAAGCAATTGAATATTATAATAGTGGTTTAAAAATAGATCCTAAGAATCCCTCCATTTATAATAACTTAGGTAATTTATACAAATCAATTAATGATTATGATCTTGCAGAAAGTTATTTTATTAAATCAATAAATTTAGATGAAAAAATTTCTGAACATCACAATAATCTTGGAAATCTATATTTAGATCTAAATAAATTTAATGAAGCAATAAAAAGTTTTAAGAAGGCAATCAAGCATAATGCACAATTTTTTCCCTCTTATTATAATCTTGGTATACTCCATATTAATATTGGAAAATTTGATTTAGCTAAAATTTATTTAACTAAAGCTATAAACCTAAATAACTATTTATTTTCTGCCCATAGAAGTTTAAGTCAGATCACTAAGTATAATGCTAAGGATAAACATTTTAATTTACTAAAGAAAATTTATAGCAATTCCAAAATGGATAACGCTGGTCAATCACAAATTTGTTTTGCATTAGGAAAAGCTTATGATGATTGCAAAAATTATAACAAGGCTTTTCATTATTATAAAATCGGAAATGACCTAAGACGAAAAAGTATTCTTTTCTTTTTACATGATGAAAAAGAGGAATTTGATACCATTAAAAAAATTTTTAACAAAGAAATGTTTAAATTTAAAGACATTAAATTTAATAAAAGTCAAATGCCAATCTTTATTGTTGGCATGCCCAGATCTGGCACAACTCTAATAGAACAAGTCATCTCGAGCCATCCGGATGTTTATGGAGGTGATGAATTAAATTATTTACCTAATTTAGTTAAAAAATATATTGGAAATTTTACTAATTTCAGTCCAAGAGATAATAATTTAAACAATTTAGCAAATAGTTACATTTCTTGTTTAAAAAAAATATCCAATAATTCTAAAAAAGTTACAGATAAACTTCCAATAAATTTTAAATATATAGGTTTATTGAAAATGATTATGCCAAATTGTAAAATTATTCACTGCTCTAGAAATCCAAGAGACATTTGTCTTTCTATTTTTAAAAATTACTTTGTTAATCCCAATCTTAATTTTGCTTATAATTTAAATGAGATGTGTGAATATTATAAACTCTATTTCGATATGATGAAATATTGGAATAAATTATTTCCAAACTATATTTATAATGTTAAATATGAAAATGTTGTTAAAAATCCTAATCATCAAATTCCTCAACTTATCAATTTCTGTAATCTTAAGTGGGACAAAAGATGTTTAAGTTTTTATAATAATAAAAGAGCAATTAAAACTGCTAGTCATACTCAAGCTAGAAAAAAAATATATAAAACTTCTTTAAACACTTGGTTAAATTATAAATCTTTTTTAAGCGATAACTTTAAAAATTTACCCGAATAGTTAAGAACTTATAGATGTTTTTATTTCATCTTTTGAGGTTTTGTATCCAATAGATTTTTCAAATTCGCTTAATCTTTTATAAATAGATCTTAATTCTGTTATCCTGGTCCAATTTTGCATAAACAATGAAAAACTACCTTGAACTTCCCTAAAAGCACTAGAGGTTTGGATAAGAATTCCTAATGTCATAGCTCCAGTAAATAGTCCTGGCCCCATTAATATATAAGGAACTATTATCATAGACTGGTTGTACATTATTAGCCACAAATCAAAATAACCATAATGTAAAAAAAGTCTGTGATAGTTAAATTTTATTCCTGCAAAAAGTTCCAATATGGTTGGAGGCTTAGCATACTCTACTCTATCGTCTTCACCGTAAACTAATTCTTTTCTAAAAGCTGCTTCAACAACTTGGTTGTTATATTCGAGGCCAGGAAGTTTATATCCTACTAACCAACTAATAATCACTCCGCCTAAACTTGCAGTCAAAGAAATCCATACTAGAGATCCATTAATATCTTTTAACCATGGAATTACAACGTTCGAAGATAGGCCCCAAAGTATAGGAATAAAAGCTATGAGTAGCATTATTGCTCTAACAACTTGTAACCCTATGCTTTCGACAATTTTTGCAAAGTTCATACAATCTTCCTGAATTCTTTGCGAAGCGCCTTCAACTTTTGCATCAACTTTTTTCCAAAAAGGCATATATGCAAATGTCATAGCCTCTCTCCATCTAAAAGCATAAAGTCGTGTAAAGTAGTTTGTAATTGTATAAATTATAACGTAAGGAATCGCTAATTTCATAAACAACAATAAACCATCATAAAATTCAGACACATCCCTTTCCGTAGCTTTTTGCAACAAGTCATAAAAATTTTTGTACCACTCATTTATTTTTACATCTATCCATGTTTGGGCCAACAGGGATCCAATAATAAAAGCGAATCCACCCCAAGCCCATAAAGCCCATTTTTTTGTTAGAAAAAAACTTTTTAACATCTAATTATCTTTCATAAAATTTGAAGCGTATGTTTTTTTAATAATTTTACGTTTTTGTGGTTCAACAATATAAAAATTAATATTATTTTTTTTAGCAAAATTTACTGCCTGTTCTTTGCTTTCAAATTCTATTTTAACCTCTGACATAGTATCTTTGGATGTTTCCCAACCCATTAAAGGGTTTATACCTGTGTCTAAAGTATCAAACTCTAGTAACCAGCTTTTAGTATTTCTTAGGCCAGATTGCATTGCAGTTTTAGAAGGTTTATATATTTTTGCTTTTTTCATTTTTTTTGGTCGGGGCGGCAGGATTTGAACCTGCGACCCTCTGGTCCCAAACCAGATGCGCTACCAGACTGCGCTACGCCCCGAGTTCGAGATTTTATAAGACAATTAAACACAACTTTCAATGAAGTTAATGGTAAAAAATTTTAATCATTTTACCCTATCAAATATCATTTAACTATGTTTTATATACGTAATGGGCATAGTAGTCGAAATTGGAACATCTAATACTAAGGGAGGCAAAATAAAAAATGTTGATAAAGTTGATGTTTTAAAAGGAAAAGGTGTAGTTAGCGACAGGAAATTTAGAGAGAATAATGATAAAAATTGTCAAATTACAATTATAGAAATCGAGAATATTAAATATTTTAATAATAAGAACAAAACAAATATTGCTCCAGTAGAGTTCAGACGTAATATAATTTCTAAGGATATAAGATTAAATGAATTGCTTGGCAGAGAGTTTAAAATTGGAATGGTGAAAGTTAAAGCTCACGATCTTTGTAGACCCTGCAAATATTTACAAGATAAATTAAAACAAAATAATTTTGTTAAGGAATTTCTACAAAAAGGTGGTCTTCGCTGCGAGATATTGACGAATGGGCAAATTTCAGTAAATGATATAATAGAAATATAAAATGATTAGTTATATTACAGCACCTTTCAAATGGTTTTTTAAACTTGAAGCAGCTAGTGGACTAGTTTTGTTAATAGCTGCAATATTAGCATTAATAATAAGTAATACAAATTTAAGTTCTATTTACTTTGATATTTTAAATACACATTTTCTAATTGGTACAGATAATTTTGGATTAGATTTAAGTATTTTACATTGGATCAATGATGTTTTGATGGCAATATTTTTCTTTGTAGTTACTTTGGAAATTAAAAGGGAGTTTATTCAAGGTGAATTATCAAAACCTAAACAGGCACTACTACCAATAATAGCTGCTGTTGGCGGAATGTTTGTTCCAGCTTTAATTTATATTGTTATTAATATAAATGCCGTGGACACTTTAAGAGGTTGGGCTATTCCATCTGCAACTGATATAGCCTTTTCTATAGGAGTTTTATCATTATTAGGTTCAAGAGTTCCTATATCTTTGAAAGTTTTTTTAACCGCACTTGCTATAATAGATGATCTTGGTGCAATAGTTATTATAGCTTTATTTTACTCATCAGATCTCCAGTTTATATTTTTACTTTTAATGTTAATTTCATTTATTTTACTTATCGTTTTAAATAAATTTGGAATTAAAAAATTTGTACCTTATTTAATTATAGGTTTATTTTTATGGTACTTTACACATGGGTCAGGTATTCATGCCACTATCTCAGGAGTGCTTCTAGCGACTGTTATACCGCATAGAAAAAATGAGAAAGATTTTTCATTATTACTTAAACTGGAACATTTTTTATCACCTTATGTTGCATTTGGAATAATGCCTTTATTTGCTTTAGCAAATGCAGGTGTTGTATTAGATGGTTTTTCATTTAATACATTAATGTCCCCCATCCCCTTAGGTATAATAGCCGGCCTATTCTTGGGTAAACAAATAGGTGTTTTTGTATTTTCTTTTATATCTATTAAATTGAAATTAGCTGAAATGCCTTCTAATTCTAATTGGGTAAAACTTTACGGTGTAGGTATATTAACAGGGATCGGATTCACAATGAGTCTTTTTGTTGGAAATTTAGCATTTACAGACAATGTAAATTATATGGATGGTGTAAAGATTGGTGTTTTAGTTGGTTCCTTTTTGTCTGCTGTGGTGGGCTATTTATTACTATTGATAGCAAGCCATAAAAAACATTAAATGTTAAGATAATGTTAAATAAAATTAAAACAATAACTTTGATTATGATTATATCTTTTTTTCAAACTAACCTTAGTGCTAATTATGATAAACTTGCATATGATTTTAGTTTTAAAGATTTAGATGGAAGCAATTTAAGTCTATTAGATTATAAAAATAAGGTAATAGTCGTCGTGAATGTTGCTAGTCAATGTGGGTTCACCAGTCAATATGAAGATATGCAAAAAATATGGGATCAGTACCAACAAAAAGGAATAGTAATAATTGGTGTTCCATCAAATGATTTTGGTAATCAAGAGCCAGGAAATAATGAAGAAATTAAAAATTTTTGTGAAGCTAAATTTGGCATCACTTTTCCAATGACAGAAAAAGTTTCAGTTAAAGGTGAAAATGCACACCCTTTTTACAAATGGGCAAAAAAAAATTATGGAAAAAGCGCTGTTCCAAAATGGAATTTTCATAAAATTATAGTAAATAGAGAAGGTAAAATAGCGAACACATTTTCGTCGATTACTAACCCCTCATCAAATAAATTTAAAAAAGTTATAGAAGAACTGTTATAATTCAGTTTTAATTATCCCACAAAGTTTTTTTCTTATCATTAAAATCAAACACTTTGTTTATCATATATTCTGTAACTATTTGTGAGTTAAAAAATTTATGATATTTAGCCCATCCATTTTTTGCAATTCTTTTCCTTTCATGATCATCTAAAGATAATTTTTGCATTTTTTCAGATAAGTCATCTAAACTTTTATAAAAAACAAGTTCTTTATTACTAAAAAAATGATTAAATTTAGTTTTTTCATCTATAAATGTTAACAAACCATTCCCTAATATCGATGCAATTCTGTTACTTGAATAATATTTTTTAGGAACTCCCCTGCTCAAATTTAAAGCCATTTTAGATTGTGAGATTACATTAAAAAAACTCTCTGCCCAAATAGGTTGTCTTCCATTTAATCCATATACATCGAATTTAATTGTAGGGTTATTTTTTATTAACTGTTCTAAAAATTCCTCTCTGCCATCTGTTTTACCTCTTTTTAAAACACCTCTATTAACACCATGACTCATTGCGAAAAAGACATCATAAATAGGATTTTGTAATTCAAACACCTTTAATCTTTCTACTGAATCATCAACTGGAATAGGCATGTAATGGAAATTCGAACCATTAACATCAAACTCCAAAACATCAGGACTTGTTGTTACAAAGGTATTGTCTATAAAATCTAATTTATCTAAAACTTTTCTAGCATTATCGTTAAAGTCAGGGCCACTTTTGATTAATGGATCTTCAAACCATTGTGCAATTTTCAGATTTTTATTAAAATCTTTTAACTCTTCTAAAGTTGATGAATAAATTAAGTCAGCGTGACCTATAAGCAGTAAATCTGGGTTATAATTTTTTACTGTAGAGATAATTTTTTTGTTTAAACTTTTTTTTCCAAAAATATCAAAAACACCACGTCCAATTCTCATCATGTCCCTATCACTAAAGTTTAATACACTATGACCAGATTTTACAAATCCACGTGAAAGTTTTTGACCTATTGATACAAAATATAAACGCCCATTATGTCTATCAGCAAAATTTGTAATATGCATAATACGAAGTTTTCTTTTATTAACTCCATTAACTTTATTGATAGGTTTTTCTCTAAAAATCTTATCTCTGATTTCATCGATTTGCTTAACTGCTGTAGTTAAGTTTTTATTAAAGTTTTTATAAGATAATTCACAAATTTTCTTACGATATGAATGATCAGTAACTAATTTCTCCAGTGCTGCAAAAAGAGACTCCTCATTCAAATCGTTCAATATAATTCCATGTGATATAGTTTCTGGTAGACCGCCTCTATTACTAACTATAGTTGCGCAGCCACGACTACTTGCTTCCAGTCCGATTCGACCCAGTGGTTCTTGCCATTTAGAACACCCTACAGCAATACTAGCTTTGTTATAATACTTTAATACATTTTTGTGATCAACGAAACCTAACTTGAATAATCTTTCATGTGTATAATCAATTTTTTCTCGTGGTTCATCTCCAATTACATAAGCTTTCCATTTAGGGTATTTTTCTAAAATTCTAATTACTGATGAACAAAACAAATCATAGCCTTTAGATCTATTTAACTTACCGACAAATAAAATTATTTTATCTTTTTTGGTATAAAATTTTTGCTTATTAACACTCGGATAAACTACATAAACTTTTTCATGATTAGGAGAATAATCTAGATTTTTAAAAAACCTTTTTTTTGTCCATTCACTAACAAAAACAATAGCGCTAGCATTATACAATATATTTTCTCGCTGGTTTTTAGTAATTGATCCTCTCAATGAAAGTGGATCATTGTGAAAATATAAAATAAGTTTTTTGCCTTTATTAACCTTACTAGCTAAATAATTAAATACTGCTGGCCTGTTGTGGATTTCAATTAGATTTGACTTATCTTTAACATCTAATCTTAAAAAGTTTTCTGCGTACTTAATATTAGAACTTTCAAAAAAATACTTTTTAAAATTAATATTTTTATAGTTTCCGTAAAATTTTTCTTTAAAATCAGTAGACCCATATACTGTTGTATTTCTTTTGTATTTGCTTGATAAGACTGTATCATTAACTAAAATCGATACTGCACCAGCATATCTTGGAGAAAAATTTTCTTTATATGGCAATAAAATAGAAATTTTTTTCATAAATTCAATTTGAGCCCATCATAAGCTGGAATTATGTTTTTTGGAAGCTTTTGCTTTAAAAAATTATAATCTAAGTCAGAATGTAGGTTTGTTAGTATTGTTTGTTTAGGTTTCAAATGTTTATGAATGTACAAAGTCTCGCTTAGTTTAAAATGTGCATAATTATCCTTAATTTTCAAACAATCAATTATTAAATAGTTCAAATTCTTTAAGTCAGTATTTTTAATTATCGAAATATCATTACAATCACTTAGATAAGCGGTTTTTTCAAATACGTAAGCTACAGCCTTAACTCGACCATGTTGTACTGGGAAGGTTTTAAAAAAAATTTTTTTATTAGAGCTGCCTATTGAAAATTTACTCTTAACTATATTAGCTTTAACAATAGCTGGATAATAAGATTCTTTCTTAAAGCAGAATTTAAATCTCTTTTTTAACAAACTCATTGTATTAGAGTTGCCGTAAATATTTATTCTCTTTTTATTATTCCAAAAAAAGGGTCTTAATTCAAATAAACCGTTAGTTTGATCGGCATGTTCATGTGTATAAAGAACAGCGTCTAGTTTCTTAATGTTATTGTTTAAAAATTGAATTTTAATATCAGGAGAAGTGTCAATTAATATATGGTTTGAGCCCTTTTTAATTATTGCAGAACATCTAGTACGATGATTTTTCTTATTGTTTTTTTGACTTTTGCCCCATTTACCGCGAATATCGGGAACTCCTAGTGAATTTCCACAACCTAGTATTATCAAATGTGTTTTCATTATAAATTAAAAATACTAAGAAAATTATTTGATGTTTTGTTCATAACTTCATCAATTGATATTTTTTTGATCTCGGCTAATTTTTTTACTGTATATTTTAAATATGAAGGTTCATTAGTTTTCCCTCTGTAAGGCACAGGAGATAAGTATGGTGAGTCAGTTTCAACTAAAAGCTTGTCAATCGGAATATTCTCAACGGTTTTAATTAGATCGGTAGCTTTCTTAAATGTGATAATTCCACTAAGAGAGATATAGCAGCCAATATCTAAAAGTTTTTTAGCAAAATCATTTGTACCAGTAAAACAGTGTATTAAAACCTTTAAATTAAAATTTTTATTCTCAGATTTTAATATTTCGTACGTCTCCTTCTCGGCGTCACGGGTATGAACGATTAAAGGAATTTTTAGGTTAGCAGCAGCATCAATGTGCTCGCAGAATATTTTTTTTTGAACAGATTTATCACTATGATTATAATAAAAGTCTAAACCAGTTTCACCTATTCCAATTATTTTTTTATTATTTTTTATTGTATCGGAAATAAAATTACTATCTAAGCCAGTATACTTTGATGTTTCATGTGGATGAATACCAAATGTACCATAAATATTATTGTATTTTTCTACTATTAATTTTATTTTTTCAAAACTTTCTAAAGTTGTTGATATAGATAACAAATATTTAATATTGTTTGCGTTGGCTCTTTTTACCACATCGTCTAATTGGTTAAATAAATCTGGGTAATCTAAATGACAATGTGAATCTATAATCATTTTTTTATTTTTTTTCTTATTTTTTTATTAGTATTACTAGATTTATGCAAAACTAAAGTTTCTGACTCGAACATATCATTTAAATCTTTAATTCCGTTTACTAAATCCCCACTAGTAACACCTGTGGCGCAAAAAATAACATCATCTTTTACCATATCATTAATGTTATATTTCCTATCTAAATTTTCTATACCTAAAGATTTTGCTCTTTTTTTTTCATCCTCATCTTGAAAATATAATCTAGTTTGCATTTGACAGCCAAGACAATCTAAAGCAGCGGCTGCTAAAACACCTTCTGGGCCACCTCCTATTCCAATATAAATATCGTTTCCTTTTGTTGAATCAGCTACTGATATTACGCCAGAGACATCTCCATCAGATATAAAATTGATTGAAACACCCATTTCATTTAATGAATTAATAATTTTATCATGTCTAGGACGTTTTAAAATGCAGGCAGATAATTTATTTGGGGTAGTGTTCTTCGCATCCGACAATAACTCAATATTTTTTTTAATATCAAAATCTAAATCTATTAGATTTTTAGGAAGTTTTGGACCTATTGCTATTTTTTCCATGTATATATCAGGAGCTTTTAGCAAATTTCCCTTTTCTGCTACAGCCAAAACTGACAATGCATTAGGTAGATTTTTTGCAGCAAAATTTGTTCCCTCTAAAGGATCAACGGCAATATCCAGAGATAAACCCTCATTAGTGCCAACAGATTCATTAATGTAGAGCATTGGGGCTTCATCCATTTCACCCTCACCGATAACAATTTTTCCTTTCATATTAATTTTGTTGAGCATGTTTCTCATTTCATCAACAGCAGCTTGATCCGCAGCAATTTTATCATTTTTGCCTTTAAATAAAGAGGCTCCATAAGCAGCACGAGATGTTGTCAAAATAAATGAATCAATAAATTTTCTATCAATAGTCATTTAAACTTTTTCGATTCTTATAAAAGTAGGACGCTGTGTAACAAAATTATTTTTAGAAAGATTTAATAATAATTTATTAAAATTTTTCTCTAAATTTTCATGAGTAATTATAATAATGTCAGCTTTTTTATTTTTTTTGTCGGGTAGCTGAATAAGATTTTTGATAGATATATGATTTTTTGCAAAGTTTTTAGTAATTGATGATAAAACTCCAGGAATATCTTTTACTTCAATTCTAAGGTAAGAAGAACATATATGATTAGAAATATCAAAATTTTGTATTCTTTTTCTAAGTAATGATGAAACTCCAAATGGATAATTTATATTTTCGCGTAATATTGAACAAAGATCTGAGATAATTGCTGATGTAGTCGGTCCAGGACCTGCTCCTTCTCCCTGCAAAATCGATCTACCAACAGGGAATCCGTCCACTATAATAGCATTTAACACACCGTCAATATTTCCAATATATGAATTTTTAACTACAAGGCATGGATGAACTCTTTGTACTAACTTATTTTTTCTTATTTCTGATATTCCAAGTAGCTTAATTTTATAACCTAAGCTTTTCGCATGTATAATATCAACTAGATTTATATTTTGAATGCCTTCTACTAAAATTTTCTCATTAGATATTTTTTTATTAAAAGCTAAAGAAGATAAAATTTTAATTTTATCAGCAGCATCATTTCCATTTAAATCTGAAACGGGGTTACTCTCTGCAAAACCAAGTTTTTTAGCTTTAGATAAAACATCGTTAAATGGTTTTCCACTTTTTTCCATCGTAGATAAAATAAAATTTGTTGTACCATTTAAAATTCCATAAATTTTACTAATTTTGTTTGCAATCAAACCTTGCTTTATTGATCTAATTATCGGAACACCACCTGCTACTGAGGCCTCATATTCTAAATTGACTTTGTTTTTTTCTGCAATTTTAGATAATTCATCGCCATATTTTGCTATTAAAGATTTATTAGCTGTAATAACATGCTTTTTGTTTTTAAGTGCTGAAAAAACAAGTTTTTTTGCCATTCCTTCAGAGCCCCCAATTAGTTCAATTATTATATCTACATCTTTCAAGTAAACCAGTGATAGCGAATTTTTTACCCATTTAGATTTAGGAATTTTAGTTTTTCTATTTTTCTTTAAATTTTTGGCTGATATATATTTTATAATAGGAATTTTGCCAGTTTTAAGTGCGATTAATTTTTTATTTTTTAATAGAGTTTTATAAAAATAACTTCCGATGTTACCAAACCCTACCATTGCTATTATAACTTTATTTTTCATTGTAATTAATTCGGTATATCATTTATATCAGGGTAAGGTCTAAGAGAATCTTTTTTCATAATGTTTTCTACTAACTCATCAAATTCCTTTAGTTTATTGTTAGTTGGTTCAATTTTTTGAGAAATAGAGGTATCGTTTTTAATAGGTTTCTTTTTCTCTATATTTTGCTTTTTGATCAATTTTTTTTCTTTTTTAGCATTTTTTTTTTGTAATCGTTTTTGTTCCTTTAATTTTTTTTTTTCTAATAGCTTTTGCTCTTTTATTAATTCTTTTTCTAATTTAGCCTTTCTTTTTTCATCAATACGTTTTTGTTTAGCGATTATTTTTTCATTAGCTATTCTCTCCTTTTCATCAATTTTAGCTTGTTTCATTAGTTTTTCAATTTGTGAGTTTTTACTTTTATTTTTTTTGTCAAATGTTCTAACTTCAACTATCATTGTTTTATTAAAGTAAGCCTCTTTTTCCTTTTTATTAATACAAGGATGATCTCCACACCAATAAACTTTGTTTTGTGAGACACAACTAGATATAAAAAATATAAAAATAAAATATAATAATATTCTCATGATAAACCAATTTTCTCATTTAAATTAAAAGCAATATTCATATTTTGAACTGCCTGACCTGACGCTCCTTTAATAAGATTGTCGATTACAGATATAATTATAATTTTATTATTAACTCTATCTTTGCAAACAGAAATTTTACAAAAATTTGTATTAATTACATCCCCTGTACTTAGTGAAGAGTTAAATTTAGCTATTTTTATAAAAAAGTTTTTTTTATGATATTTTTTTAAATATGAATAAATTTTTTTTGCACTATTATTTCCTGAAATTTCTAAATGCATTGTAGATAAAATACCTCTAAACATGGGTAAAATATGTGGTGTAAAAAAGATTCTAACTTTCTTTTTGCTAATTTTAGAAAGCTCCTGATCGATCTCAGGCATATGTCTATGAAGACCAACGCCATATGCTGAAATTGTATTATAGATGTTTGTAAAAGAAAATTTTCTTTCTGCATTTTTACCTGCACCGGAATAACCAGATTTAGAATCGATGATAATATTCTTAATATTAATCATTTTATTTTTAATTAAAGGGATTAATGGTAATTGAATTGATGTAGGGTAACATCCGGGGCAAGAAATAATTCTATATTTTTTTATCTTGTTTTTTGAAAATTCTGTTAAAGAATAAATAGAATGCTTTATTAAATTTTTTGCTTTATGATCTATTCCATACCATTCTTTGTATGTTTTGTGGTTATTTAGCCTAAAGTCGGCAGACAAATCAATTAATTTTACATTTTCAGGAATTATTTTTGAGATCTTTTGGGCTTCACCATTAGGTAGTGCTGAAAATACGACATCAATTTTTTTCCAGTCTATTTTATTAATTTTAGAAATTCTTGGTAAACTTTTCTTCTTAATATTTTTATCAAAATTACTAATACTTTTTCCAATCGATTTTTGTGCACACAGATATAAAACTTTAACTTTGGGATGCTTAGATAAAATTTTAATTAATTCAATTCCCACATATCCAGTGGCTCCAATTACCCCAACTTTTATAGAATCTTTCATTGTTTCTAGTTATAACAGTTATTATTGATAAGAGATATTTTAATACTGGTCTATCTTTTAGAAAACTGAAAGCTTCTCCTAGCTTTCCGATGACCATATTTTTTACGTTCTACGGTTCTAGAATCTCTGGTTGTTAGCTTCTCTTTTTTTAAAGCAGGTTTCAAAGCACTATCAAAGGCTACTAGAGCTCTAGCTATTCCATGTGTAATAGCTCCAGCTTGACCAGATAAACCACCACCTTTTACAAAACATCTAACATCAAATTCATTTTCTCTTTTAATTACATTAAAGGGTCTTGATACAACAATTTGTAAATTGGGTTTTTTGAAATACTCAATCATTTTTTTACCATTTATATATATATTTCCAGAACCTTTTTTTACCCAAACTTTTGCTATAGATCTTTTTCTTCGCCCTGTCGCATATTTCGAATCTTTGAAATCAATTTTAATATTTTTTTTAACAGGCTCGGCGTTTAAAGTAGTTTCCATATTAATTCAACAAAATTTTATTTTTTAAATTTAATTTTCCAAAATCTACAATAGTTGGACTTTGGGTATCATGGGGGTGATCTTTTCCTTTGTACATTTTTAACTTTGATAGTTGTTTTTTGGCTAATGGACCATGTGGCAACATTCTTTTGACTGCTAATTTTAGAATTTCTTCGGGCTTCGATTTATGCAAAGTTTTTGGATTAGTAACTTTAATTCCTCCAGGGTGACCAGTGTGTCTATAATATTTTTTGTCACTAAATTTTTTACCTGTAAACTTCATTTTTTCAACATTAGTTACAACGACAAAATCTCCATTATCCATGTGAGGTGTATACTGATTTTTATTTTTACCTCTTAAAATAATAGAGATATAAGCAGCCAACCTGCCTACAACAGCATTTTCAGCATCAATTATTATCCAATTATTTTTTACTTCACTTTTTTTAACAAAATTTGTCATTCTAATTCGCGCATAAGTACTTGTATTTGGCTATAAAGTCAAATTTATTAGCTTAAAAAGGCTTTACAATAGTGGTTTTTAATAAGAAAATACTGCATCTAAATAACAAAAGAGGTTAAAAATGAGTAAACAAATTAAAAATCCTGAAACAATAGCTTTACATGGTGGTGAATATAGAAGTGATCCTGCGACAACTGCAGTTGCGGTCCCTATTTATAGAACTACTTCATATCAATTCAAAAATACAGACACTGCAGCAAATCTTTTTGCTCTAAAAGAATTTGGAAATATTTATACAAGAATTATGAATCCAACGAATGACGTGTTGGAAAAAAGAGTAGCTGCTTTAGAAGGTGGTCTTGCGTGCGTTACGGTAGGTTCTGGTCAAGCTGCTTCAACTTTTGCAATAACAAATTGTTGCCAAGCAGGAGATAATTTTATTAGTTCTACAGATCTTTATGGTGGAACAGTTAATTTATTTACACATACATTAAAAAAACTAGGTATAGAAGTTAGATACGCAGATCCATCTGACCCAAAAAACTTTGAAAAACAAATTGATGAAAAAACAAGATGTATTTATGCTGAAACTTTACCAAATCCATATTTACGTGTTTTTCCAATTAAAGAAGTTGCTGATATAGGAAGAAAACATAATATTCCTTTAATTATGGATAATACAGCTGCTCCCGTTATATGTAGACCGATTGAGCATGGAGCTGCTGTTGTAATTCACTCTTTGACTAAATTCATCGGTGGTCATGGTACTGTAATTGGTGGATGTTTGGTTGACGGTGGTAATTTTGATTGGACTGCAGACCCAAAAAGACAGCCGCTATTTAATGAACCAGACCCAAGTTATGGTGGTGCCGTTTGGGGAAAAGTTGTGCCTGAGCTAACTGGAGCAAACGTTGCTTACGCAGTGCGTGCTAGGGTAGTTTTGTTGAGGGATTTAGGTTCAGCATTAGCACCTGACAATGCTTTTGGAATAATTCAAGGACTAGAAACAGCTCCTTTAAGAATGAAACAACATTGCTCAAATGCTCAAAAAGTTGTTGATTTTTTATCAAAACATAAAAATGTTGATAGAGTTATTTATCCAAATATACACAAAGGTGAAATTGGAGATAGAGCAAAAAGATACTTTAAAGGCGGCAATGGAGGATTGGTTGGCGTAGAGGTTAAAGGTGGTGTTGAGGCAGGAAAAAAGTTTATCGAAGCTTTAAAGATGTTTTACCATGTTGCAAATATTGGCGATGCAAGAAGTTTAGCTATTCATCCCGCTACTACTACTCACAGTCAGTTAACATCTGAAGAACTGTTAGCAGCTGGAGTAACACCTGGTTATGTTAGATTATCCATAGGTATTGAACATCCAGATGATATTATTGCAGACTTAGACCAAGCTCTAAAAGCTTCTGGTTCAGCAAACCTTAAAGCTGTTAGTTAGTATTTGAATTTAGGTACAAAAAATAAACACTTGAACTAACTAAAAAAATTGAAGTTATTTGGTGCATAGATGCTAAATAAATCTGTGCACCATATAGTAAAGTAAGAATTCCCAATAAAATTTGAATAAATACTATTAAACCAATAATATTTACTGTGTAAAATAATCTTGAAAAATTGTTTTTATAAATTTTAAAAGCCAAGAATAAATAATAAATTAAGATTAGATAAGCTAAATTTCTGTGAAAAAATTGAACTAAAGATGGATCACTGAATGCTGTTGATTTGAACACATTAGTAAAATCATTATCGTCTGGAAAATATGTGGATCCCATTAGTGGCCATGAATTATATATTGTCCCAGCATCCATTCCAGAAACAAATGCTCCTATTGTTATTTGACAAAAAATTAATAGCAAAAAAATAAAAGGTAGATAAAATTTTAGTTTCTTGTGAGATAAATCAATTTTTTTTAACTTAAAATAGTCCCACAATATTAAAGAAAGAATAAAAAAAGCAATTAATAAATGTAAAGCTAATCTGTAGTGGCTAACATCCACTCTATCAATTAAACCACTAGACACCATATACCATCCGATGAATCCTTGGAAACATATAAGAAAGAATATGAAATAAAGACTTTTTAAACTTTTAAAACCTAATTTAAATGTAAAATAAATTAAAGGTATTAAAAAAGAGATTCCAATTAATCTTCCTAAAAACCTATGGGCCCACTCCCACCAAAATATTACTTTGAATTCATTTAATGTCATAGAATAATTTTGAAGTTTAAATTCAGGAATTTCTTTATATAAATTAAAATAATTATCCCAGTCAGTGTTGTTTAAAGGCGGTAAAAAGCCTGTAAATAACTCCCATTTAGTAATTGATAATCCAGAATCTGTTAATCTTGTTAATCCACCGACAACTATCATTAAAACAATTAATAAAGTTATTAACAACAGCCATCTGGATATATAAATATCTTTGTTATCCTCGGTCATTAAATTAATATACATATCTATTTAGTAAATATAAAATTATTAAATTGTCGCTTGTATGAATAGAATTAGATTAAAAAGTGAGAGAAATAAAATTGATAAGATAGACCAGAAGTTGTTTAAACTTATTAAAAAAAGAACATTTATTGTTAAAAAAATGCTAACTCTCAAAAAATATAAACATGAAATTATTGATCACCAAAGAATTGATAAAATTCTTAAAAAAATACGAAGTAAATCAATTCAACATAAAATTGATCCAAGAATTACCAAGAAAATTTGGAAATCAATGATATGGAGTTATGTTGATTTTCAAAGAAGAAATTTTAAAAAAAAGTAGTTATTTACTATGGGGTGGTAGTTTTTTTTCTATAAAGAATTCGTGTTTTCTAGTTTCAGGATTATACTTTTTAACTTTCAATTTTATTTTAGCTTTTTCACCAGACGAAGGTTTTTTAACATAATAAAAAAATGCACTATCTGGTTTTTTTTCAGGTACAAGGCGAACTTTTATAGATGTTTTTTTAGCCATTTGTTAACTTTCTAATTTCTTTAATAATATTTACAATTTTTTTAATTCTTTGTTTTACTTTTTTTGTTTTTTCTTGATTGTCCGTATATAGACCTAAATTTTCATTACCGTCAATAGACAGATTATTTTGATTGCTCATTATCTTTTTTACACCATTTATCGTTAAACCTTTATCTTTTAATAGAAATTTAATTTTTTTAATAATCTCTACATCTTTGTTAGAGTAGTACCTTCTTTTACCAGCTCTAATAGTAGGTTTTATTTGCTTAAATTGAGTTTCCCAGTACCTAATAGTATGGGTTTGCAAGGAGCCATTTTTCTTATCAAATAAACCAAGATCTTTGGTAACCTCGCCTATGGTCTTATAAGCTTCATTGCTTTTTTTTATAACATTCATTTTCTATTTAATTTTTCTTTAATAATTGATGAAGGTATAAATTTAACAACTTTTCTCGCACTAATTTTAGCTTCAATCTTTGTTTTAGGGTTTCTCCCAATTCTTTCCTTTTTATTAAGAATTTTAAAAGTACCGAAAGATGTAATTTTAACTTTTTTCTCTTTAATAATTTCCTTTGTCAAAGATTCAAAAAAATTATCAATTAAAGATGATGAAAAATTTTTAGAAAATCCTACATCATGAAATATTTTATCTCTAAGTTTTTTTCTCGTTAAACTTTTTTTTAGCATTTAACAAAAAGTATTATTGGATTATTCAATGGTCAATACTAATTAAATCTGCTTTTATCTTTTTTATTAGATTAGCTGCAACAATTTTATGACATAATTCAATTGAATGAGCGAATCCCAGAGAGTCAGTTGATCCGTGGCTTTTCACAACTGGGCCTTGTAAACCCAATAAGATTGCACCATTATACTTTCTTGGATCAAGTTTCTGTTTAAATTTTTTTAAGGAATTATATGAGAATAGTATTGAAATTTTGTTAAGAGAATTTTTAAGGTTTTTTGTAATAAAGTTAGCCGTTCCTTCAGCAGTTTTTAGGGCAATATTCCCTGTAAAGCCATCAGTAACTATAACATCAATATCGCCACTCATCATTTGCGTACCTTCAATGAAACCTCGAAAATCAAAATTTTTAATACCTTTTTTTTTAAGTAAAGAATAAGTTCTTTTTAAAATATCATTACCTTTATTTTCTTCTAGTCCAACATTTAATATAGCAACTTTTGGTTTTGGATTATTAAATAAAGATTTATATAAAGCTGAGCCCATGCTGCAAAAATCTGTTAAATTTTTTTCATTATATTCAATATTAGCTCCTAAATCTAAAACTATGCTCATATTATTATTATTTGGCCAAAGACCAGCAAGTGCAGGTTTATCAATTCCTTCAATACAATTTAAAATAAGTCTAGAAACAACTAAAAGTGCCCCTGTATTTCCAGCCGACAAAGATATATCTGAAATTTTATTTTTTTGCGATTCAACAGTTTTCCACATACTTGAATTATTACCTTTTTTAGCTGCCGTAAGTGGAGATTCATCGTCTAGTATTTTGTTTTCAGCATGAATAATTTCACAATAGTTTTTTATTTTAGCGTATTTGGATAGTTCATTTTCTAAAAGATTTTTATCTCCAAATAGATAAAAAAAGTTATCTTTATTAGATTTAAGAGATATATTAATACCCTCTAAAATTTTACCTGGTGAATTTTCCCCACCCATAGCATCAATTGCAATTTTTACTTGCTCGGACATAAAATATATTAAAATTATTTCTTAGGTTCTAAAACCTGTCTGCCGTTATACATGCCTGTTTTCAAATCAATGTGGTGTGAAAGTCTAAATTCTCCGGATTTTTTATCCTCTATAATATTAGCACCTTTAATTCTATGGTGAGATCTCCTTTTATTCCTACGAGACTTTGAAGTTTTCCTTTTTGGTACAGCCATTTTATTTATCTATTTGTTTATAATTAAAATTTAATTCACCTTTTAATACACTATCTGGCCTCAAATCAAAACAAAAAGCTTTATATTGAGTAAAATAATGACCTAAACCATCAATATCTAAGCTTTTATTTGTCTTATTTTTATCTAAATAAGTATTAAAAAAAATCTCCTTATTTTCGTAGCTTAAATTCCCGTATGACTCGCATTTAAACAATATTTCATAAAACTTTTTAACCAAAAGTTTCATATCTTTGTTTACTTTAACATCACCAAAACCAATCTCTCTAATATTTATTTCAATTTTAGTGAATATAATATCAAAAAAGTTTTGGTTAAAATTTTTATTATGAGGGTAATTTTTTTTAAGCTTTATTAGTAAAAAAGCTGTATGTATAAAAATAAGAACGATTCTGTTGCTAAAACTGTCCTCTAAATTAAATTTGGTATAAAAAAATTTATTTCGTGATAATGAAACAATTTTATTATATAATTCACTTTCGTATGATTTGTTTTTAAAATTTGTGAACATATGAAAAAAAAAACAATTTTATTTATAATATTAACTTTAGTTTTAACAAACTGTCAAAGAACTGAGTTGGTTAAAACACACGGTTTAGCATATCTTGAAAAAAGAGAAAAGTTAATAGTTGTTAATGAAACAAACAAAAATGATGCTATAAAAGTTTTAGGCCAACCCAATACAAAAGGGATGACTAATGATAATTTATGGATTTACATTGAAAGAACTCAAACTAGAGGAAAATTACTTAAATTAGGAAGAAATTATTTAGTTAAAAACAATGTGCTAGTCCTTGAATTTAGTAAATTTGGTATTTTAACTAGAAAAGAATTTTATAATAAATCTGATATGAAACGAATAAATTTTGCTAAAGATGAAACAATTAATGAAATAAGGAAAGAAAATTTTATTTATAGCTTTTTATCGAGTATTAGACAAAAAATGGCAATCAAAAGAAAAGATTAGTGCGCTATTACAGCAAGGAGTAGTAACGCGACAATATTAGTAATCTTAATCATTGGATTAACAGCTGGGCCAGCAGTATCTTTGTAAGGGTCACCAACAGTATCACCAGTAACAGCAGCTTTGTGAGCTTCAGAACCTTTACCTCCAAATTTACCATCCTCGATATATTTTTTTGCATTATCCCAAGCTCCACCTCCTGCAGTCATTGATATTGCTACGAATAAACCTGTAATAATTACACCCAGCAACATTGCACCTACTGATGAAAGAGCAGCCTCCATACCCCCAATTAATAGAATAACAAAATACAAAAATATTGGAGATAAAACTGGTAATAAAGATGGAACTATCATTTCTTTAATAGCAGCACGAGTTAGTAAGTCAACTAACCTGCCATAATCAGGCTTTCTTTTTCGCTTCATAATACCTGGGATACTTTTAAATTGTCTTCTTACTTCAAGAACTACAGCACCACCTGCTCTACCGACAGCTTGCATTGACATAGATCCAAATAAATAAGGAAGCATACCACCAAATAAAAGACCAACCACTACAAACGGATTTGATAAATCAAAACTTACAGAAATATTTTCTAAAGTAGATCCGCTGACTTTTGAGAAAAATTTAATATCTTCTGTGTAAGCAGCAAACAATACTAAAGCGCCAAGTCCAGCAGATCCTATAGCATAACCTTTAGTAACAGCTTTCGTTGTATTTCCAACAGCATCCAAAGCATCTGTAGTTTTTCTTACACTTTTTGGAAGATTTGACATTTCAGCAATTCCTCCAGCATTATCAGTTACTGGTCCATAAGCATCTAAAGCAACTACCATACCTGCCAAAGCTAACATGGTTGTTACTGAAATTGCTATTCCATACAATCCAGCTATGTGATTTGTTAATAAAATTCCAGAAACAATTATTAAAGCAGGTAACGCTGTAGCTTCCAAAGAAACTGCTAGACCTTGAATTACGTTTGTTCCATGACCAGTTATTGAGGACTTAGCTACACTAATTACTGGTCTAAATTTTGTGCCTGTATAATATTCTGTAACCCAAATTATTAATCCAGTTATAATCAAACCAATAATTCCACACATATAAAGGCCAAACCCATTAAATTGCGCATTACTTGATGAATAAACATTATCTAAACCAATCACTTTATCTGTAACAAAGTATAAAATTATTATTGAAAACACTGCTGTAGCAATAAATCCCTTGTAAAGAGCTCCCATTATATTCTTGCTTTTACCTAGTCGAACAAAAAAGGTTCCTAATATTGAAGTTATTATGCAAGCACCCCCGATAGATAAAGGGTAAATCATCATGTCAGCGTTGTTTACGAAAAAAATTGAAGATAAAACCATAGTAGCAACAATTGTAACCGCATAGGTTTCGAAAAGATCAGCTGCCATTCCAGCACAATCACCAACATTATCACCTACATTATCTGCTATAACAGCTGGATTTCGTGGATCATCCTCCGGTATGCCCGCTTCTACTTTACCAACCAAATCTGCTCCAACATCTGCTCCCTTAGTGAAAATACCGCCACCTAATCTAGCAAAAATAGAAATTAGAGATGCTCCAAATCCTAGACCCACCAAAGCATTTACCACCTCTCTACTTTCAACATTTAATTCGATTAATATGTAATAATAAATTGCTATGGATAATAAAGCTAAACCGGCTACTAACATTCCTGTTACTGCGCCAGATTTAAATCCTATATTAAGTCCTGAAGATAATCCTTTTCTTGAAGCTTCGGCAGTCCTGACATTAGCCTGCACAGATATAAGCATTCCAACATATCCAGCAACTCCAGATAAAAAGGCACCAATAAAATAACCTAATCCAACCCAAAAACCTAATGCATATGTAATTATAATAAGAATAATAAATCCAACTATAGAGATGGTCTTATACTGACGATTCAAATATGCTCTAGCTCCTACCTGTATAGCTTCGGCAATTTCTTGCATTTTAGAATTACCAGGACTAGCTGCTAAAATTTGCTTTCCAGTAAAGTAACCATAGATGATTGCTAAAAAACCAGAAAATATGATTAAGTTAATTACACTAAACATAAATTAAACTAAAATTAATTAAAAAAACGCAAAATGCCAAAAAAAAGAGCAAAAGGCAACAATAATATTTATAACAATTGTTAATATATTAAGGTATTCACTTATAATCAATCCGACTTACTTTTGATAATTTGTCTAATACAGCATTTAAAAAACTTTTTCTTGACTGATCGACAAAGGAGTCGCAGACCTTTAAATATTCAGTGATCACTACTTTTATGGGTATTTTATGCATAAACATAAATTCATATGTAGCCGCCATCATCATCAATTTAACTATTAAGTCAGTCTTGTTTTTATTAACATCATCTTTTAATTTATTGTCAATCAAATTTTCAATTAACTGCTGTCTTTCTATTGTTCCATTTACAACATCTTTTATAAATTTTTTATATCTATGTTTAGGGAAAATAATTTCAGAATCTTTATTTAAAAAGTAACTATATAACTTCTGGATTACAACAACTCTAGGATTTATAATCATTTACTAAAATATCTTTTATAGAAGCAAAAACATTTTTCTGATCTAGGGTAAATTTATTAAGATCATGCAAATAATTTATAATCAGAGAATAGTTAATAAAATTATTTAATGAATTTTTTCCATTGTATAATACTATATCACTATAAAACTTTTGTATAAAGAGAGATAGAATAGATAAAGTTTCAGGATTTTTGTCTACACTATATTTATCCATGTAAAAAATAATAAGTTTTAAGTTATCATTATCTAATTCTATATTATTAGATGACAACATTAAAAAATACTTCAATAAATTTCCAGGAGTGTCGAAAGAACAAAAGTTATCAATTTGTTGAGAATTATTTTTTAATTCATAATTATCTATTAAATTATTAAATACCTCTTTTTTTTTCTCATAAGAAAAAAAAACTTTAAACTCTAGACATCTAGATTTAATTGTTTTTAATAGTTTTGACTCACTATTGTTGATTAAAAAGAAATAAGTATTTTGAGGAGGCTCTTCAATAATTTTTAAAAGTGCGCTCAGGGCATTTAAATTAAAATATTCTAAATTATCAATTATGACTATTTTCATACCTTTGGAGTATGTAGATTTGCTCGTAAATGTTATTAAATCTCTTACTTGATCAATTTTAATCATTTTTTCAGATTTTGCATTCTTAAGAAGAAAAAAATTAGGATGTATACCTTCTTGCATAAGCTTGTAAGTTTTATTTTCTTCATTAATTTTAAAATTATTTATAGAATAACTGTGCTCTTCATTTTTTGATAATAAATAGTTAGCTAAATGATAAGCAAACGTAAACTTTCCCAGACCTTTTGATCCACTAATCAATATACTCTTTGAATTAGCACCATTTTGAAAAATATTATTAATATTGTGAAATAAATTGGAATATCCATAAAGTGAAAGTTGATTTACGGGTTTAAGAACTTCTGTTGGCATTCTGGTAACTCATTATAAACTTGTTTAATATAATATTTTCAACATTATTTGAATCTTTTGAATTATCTATCATAAAATATCTTTTAGTATTTTTTTTGGCTATTTTAATAAAAGCATTTTGGGCTCTTGTATAAAAAGACTTGCTCAGTTTATCATATCTATTTTTACTTTTTCTTTTATTCATTCTCTTTAATGCCTTAGATATTTTAACCCTTAAAACAAAAGTTAGGTTTGGTTTTAAATTACCCAAAATTTGTTTATGAATATTTTCTATAAATTTATAATTAACCTTTTTTCCATATACTTGATAGGCTGTGGTAGAATCGGTAAATCTATCACATATAACAATTTTTTTTTCTGACATTGCTGGACCAATCTTATTTTTTATATGTTCGTTTCTGGCAGCAAGATAAAGTAAAGTATCAGTATATTTATCAAATTTTTCTTTAGATTTATTATTAAAATAATCCTTAAGAATAATATTCCTAATTCTTTCTGCTCTTAGAGTGCCGCCGGGCTCTCTAGTATAAATAGTTTTAAAACCCATTCTTTTAATTTTTTTATAGAATCTTTTACTTAAGTAGGATTTACCAGAACCCTCTATACCTTCAAATGTTATAAAAAATGCTTTTTTTTTATACATCTCCCCAAACCAGGAAACTAAAAGATTTATATAATCTTGAAAAAATATTAGCTCTTTTAACATCTTCAGAAGAAAAAACACTGAGTTCCTTTTTTAGCTCTCCTGAGACATAAATATTTAATTGGCCAATTTTATCACCTTTTTTTATTGGAGCTTCTATTGGTCCATCGTATTCAATAACAGCTTTAATATTTTTCTTCTTTCTTTTTGGAACTGTTATAAAAACATCTTGATCTAAGTGAACCTTAACTTTATCCTTTTTACCAAGCCAAACATTGAGCTCGTTGAAAATCTCTTCTTTTTTAGCAATTTTTACTGTATCAAAACTTCTTAGAGCCCATGTTAACATTTTTGCAGACTCTCTTGATCTAGAATTTTTTGTTTTGAATCCACTTCCTACAGAATTTATTCTCCTATTTCCTACTTTCATTGAGGCCGCTAAAGAATATTTTTCTACAGTAAGAAAACCTGTCTTAATACCATCAACTCCCATATTTTTGTACAACAAAGGATTTCTGTTACCCTGTGTGATTGGATCTCCACCAGTTCGATCCCATGTAAAAGTTGTTTCCTTGAAGTAAGCATATAAATCTGGATGGGCTTTAATTAAATGCCTTGATATTTTTAAAATATCACGCACTGAAGAATAATTGTTTACATCATTGATTCCGGATGAATTATTAAAGTTTGTATTTTCTAATTCTAATTCTTCAGCTTTTTCATTCATCATTTCTACAAAATCAGCTTCAGAACCTGCTAGTCCTGTAGCAAGTGCCACACAAGCATCATTTCCAGAGACGACAATTATTCCTCTTAACAAATCCTCAACACTTACTTGGTCATTTAGCATAATAAACATAGATGAATATCCACTTTGTGACATTCTCCAAGCTTCTTCGGGGATAGTAATCATTTCGTCTAAAGTTGTTTCTTGCTTTTTTAGTAAATCAAAGACTACTAAAGTAGTCATAATTTTAGTCATTGATGCTGGGTAAATTTTATTATCGGCATCTTTTTCATACAAAATTTCACCTGAAAGATGATCTTGTAAAATTACATAATTAGCATCTACATCAAGTTTTGCATAAACTTTTGGTACAAAAATTAAAAAAAGAGATAAAAAAAATAAAATTGCTGAATTTTTCATTGTTAATCCGTATAAATATTTAAATCCTCAAAACCTAAATTATTTAAACTAATATAGGTAGATTTTAAAGAGCTAAAATCCTTAAATGGGCCAACTGAAAGCCTATATTTGTTGGCAGCAATTTTTTTAACTTTAAAATTTGAATATTTAGTCTTGCTGATTAGGTTATTTTTTAAATTTTCAGCAGAAGTAAGGTAAAAAAAATCAGAAATCACTATAATATAATTTTTCTGAATATCATTATTTTTTGTGGATGTGGTTGCTTGTTTTGATAAATCATCCATTACTATTTCTTCGACAGGAGCTTTTTCAGCAACATTTTTCTCCTCGTCAAATGTAGTAGTTTTTTTTGATACAAAAGTTTTATTTTTTTTAACCTCAATAATTTCAACATAAGGGTTGTTTGAGTCCAGCTCCAATAATTTTGCGATTTTTTTACTAATAACTATATTAAATATAGCCGGATAATTAGCTTTTTTTGAAACATTAAGGTTTACACTTTTGGAGTTACTTAAATTAATAATTTGAATCGGTGTTCCAGGTTTTAAAAAACTATGTATTGATGATATTTTCTCATTATTAATTTTTTTATTAACAAGGCCTTCTTCGAAAAGTTTTTTATCATAAATTAAAGCAAAACCTTTGGAGGTAAAATATAATTTTTCTTCTTCATCTGATTTTTTTTCGATAGTAACAGCACAAGAGTAGAGTGTTATAAACAAAACTAAAATTACAAACTTTTTAATGATATTCATGACTTAATCATCTCAGCTAAGGTACAAACACTTATCCCAAATCTTAAAGATCTATTCCATTTTAGAATTTTTTCATAATTAGAAAATACTAAAAAAGCAGGTGGATTAAAATCACCATCAGGTATAATTAATGCAGCTTTAGTGTTGTTGTTGATATTTTGTTCGTTAATAATTTTTATACCTTTTTTTTTCCATTGCTTTATAGATAATTTATTTTTAATTTTTTTTGCTGAATAATTAATATATTTTTTGTTAATATTGTTTGGCACAGTTATATTAACATAGCAATGAGTTGATTTTTTCCATCCTATTTTGTTAATATAGTTTGCAGCTGAAGCTAATGAATCTTCCAATGAAGTTTTTAATTCGATCTTGTTATTATTATCAAAATCTATTGCATATCTAGATATTGTTGTTGGCATAAATTGAAAGTTGCCATAAGCTCCAGCCCATGAGCCGTATAGGGTGTCTTGATTAATCAATTTCTCATCAATTAGTTTTAACAAAGTTAATAGTTGCATTGAAAAAAAATCTCTTCGTCTTTTGTCGTAACTTAAGGTGGCTAATGAGGAAATTATATCCATTTTTCCAACATGTCTTCCGAAATTTGTCTCAATTCCCCATAAAGCTAATAAAACTTCTTTTTCAACATTAAAATTGTCCTCTACCTTTTTAAAAAGATCGATGTTGTTTTTAAGTAATTTTTTTGCTTTTTGAGCTCTTTGATTTGTAGCCCTTTTGTTTACGTATGTATTTGTGTCTTCAATAAATTCTGGTTGAGCTCTGTCATATTTAATAACTTTTTCAATAAATCTTACATTAGTAAAAGCTCTCTCTACTGTATTTAGTGATACACCTTCTTTTATTGCAAATTTTTTATACGAGATTATCCATTCATCAAAACTTTGTTCTTGAGATATTGCTATATTAGCATGTAGAAAAATGAATAATAATAAAATTATGGCTTTTAATTTTAGGAACATATTATATGAATCTTATACATATATTACATTAAAAATTAAGTATATAAAAAGTTGAATGAAAAAAAAAATTAAGAGTAAAGCCATATTTTTAGATAGAGATGGTACAATAAATTATGATTCAGGGTATACGTATAAATTTTCTGAATTTAGATTTAGGCCTTATGTAATTAAAGGACTAAAGTATTTATGTAAAAATAAATATTTTATATTTATTGTTACAAATCAAGCAGGCATCGCAAAAGGGAAATTTAAAATTAAAGATTTGCGAAAATTAAACATTCAATTAATCAAATATCTCAAAAAAAAAAGTATCTATATAAATGAGATTCAATTTTGTCCTTATCATCCTAAAGCTTTAATTAAGACTTATAGAAAAAAGACAGCATATAGAAAACCTGGCAATTTGATGATTAAAAAAATATTAGGTCGTTGGAAAGTAAATAAAAAGCAAAGTTTTATGTTAGGTGATAAAAAAACAGATAAATTGGCTGCTAAAAAGAGTAATCTATATTTTGAATACGTTGGAAAAAATTTTTATAAACAAGTGAAAAAAATAAATGAAAAATTGTCTAATAATTATTAATAACTTTTTCACTACTATTATTAAAAACCTTAATTAGCTCGTCAATTCCTTGTTCTAGACTTGTTTTTGCTTTAAAACCTTTTTTTTCTATTTTTTTATTACTTACAAAATAATCTCTTTGGTCAGGATCCTTTTTATTTTTTATAATTTTTACTTTTAAATACTTTAATTTTTTTTTAATCTTTTTAACAAGCATAAGCTTAGTAAGGTTAGCTGATGACAATCCTAAATTATAAACATTTGATTTTAGGTGAGCAAAATTAGATATTGAATATACTATTGCTTCTACTACATCATTAATGTGTATATAATTTCTTCTAAAGTGAGGTTCATAAAGAGTCAATTTTTTATCTTTTATTGATTTATATACAAAATTATTTACTAAAAGATCTGTTCTCATTCTATAGGAATAACCAAAAACAGTAGCCAATCTAAAAGCAATGACATTATTTTTTTTCATTACTGCTTTTTCAGCTTCAACCTTGGTCCTACCATATAAAGAAATTGGATTTAAAGATGTTTGCTCATCGCAGTACTTAGTTTTCGATCCAACTCCATATCCAGAGTTAGTAGTTAGATAAATTAATTTATTTTTCTTTTTAATAATTTTGGTTAGATATTTTATTGAATTTAAATTAACTGCAGTAGCTTCTTTTTTATTTTTTTCACATAATGGAGCGCCAACTAATCCTGCTAAAGGTATTATATATTCATTTTTATTAACTAATTTTTTTAATAACTTTTTATCTCTCACATCACCTTTATAAAAATAAAAATTTTTATTATTGAACAAATGATTTATGGAACTGCTAGTATATTTTAAGGAATCTAATACAGTAACTTTAAAGTTTAGATCTAATAATTTTGTAACTAATTTTGACCCAATGTATCCAGCTCCTCCAGTAACTAAAATTCTTTTCATTTAAGTTTAATTCCTAGGACTGATAGAACAGCTCTGGCTGTTTCCCCGCCTTTATTTTTAATTTTGGGGTCAGATCTTTCTTCTGCCTGTTTTTTATTTTGGCAAGCAATAATACCATGTCCAATTGGTTTTTTGTGATCTGTTGACAAATTCATTATGGCATTAGTCGTAGTTTTTGAGATTAAATCAAAGTGGGCAGTTTTCCCTTTTATAACGCAGCCTAAAGCTAAAAAGCCATCAAAAGAATTTATATTTCTAGAGATTACAACTGGTACTTCAAATACTCCCGGAACAATAATAGTTTTAAATTTTTTAATACCATTATTCTTCAAAACTTTCGAAGCTCCTGCTAATAAATCTTTTGAAATCTTTGGATAATAATTAGCTAATACAATACAAATTTTCATTTGATTATTTCCTGTTTGGTAATTTTGATACCATATCCTTCTAATCCTATAACTTTTTTCTTTGATCTTGTAACCAATATCATTTTTTTGATGTTTAATGTTTTAATAATTTGTGCACCAATACCGTAATTTCTTATTAATTTATCACTTCCTGATTTATAAAATCTTTTATTTTTATATGTCTTTAAAGTTTCTGATACAGATTTAAGATTAGTATCTCTTATAAAAATCAATACACAGTTTTTATATTTTTTAAAATACTGAATAGTATGATTAAATGAATTTGGTAATTTTTCTCCCATTAAATAGTTCTTAACTATATTTGATGATATAACTCTAACTCTTGGGATTTTTTCAGAATTAATATCTCCTTTTATTAATGCAAAATGTTCTGAACCGTCTAACAAATTTTCGAAAATACTTATTTTAAAATTTTCATTATTGATTTTTATTAAAGAGGTTTTTTTAAATTTTATTAATTTTTCTTTTGATAAACGATAAGATATAAGATCATCAATTTTTCCTATTTTTAGATTGTGTTTTTTAGCAAATTTCATTAACTGTTTCCCTTTTGCCATTGAACCATCCTTGTTCATTATTTCACAAATTACTGCTGTGGTTCCTTGTTTAGATAATTTTGCTATATCAACAGATGCCTCGGTGTGCCCAGCTCGAATTAAAACTCCTCCATTTTTTGAGACTATTGGAAAAAGATGACCAGGTGAGACAAAATCTCTTGATGAAACATTTTTTTTAATTGCAGTTTTTATTGTTTTTGCTCTATCGTACGCAGATATGCCTGTGCTAATACCTTTTTTAGCATCAATAGAAACGGTAAATGCTGTTTGGCTTCTCGATAAATTTTGAGCAGACATCAAAGGTAGGTTTAACTTATCTGCCTGTTTTTGGCACAAAGTTAAACATATTAAACCTTTGCCATGAGTTGCCATAAAATTTATTAACTTTGGAGTAATTTTGTTAGCTGGAACTATAAGATCTCCTTCGTTTTCCCTTTGTTCATCATCAACCAAGATAAACATTTTTCCACGGCTTGCATCTTTAATTATTGTGCTTATTTTTGAAAATTTCATTTGTACCTTAAAAAGTTACTTATATATTTGCTTAAAACATCAAATTCAACATTAACTAAATCTCTTTTCTTTAAATTGCGTAAATTAGTGCATTTATACGTCCACGGGATTATGACTACCTGAAATCCATTATTTAATAATTTTGAAATAGTAAGTGATATACCATTTAAAGTTATAGAGCCTTTTTTAATAATATATTTTTTATACTTTTTGTCCAAACTAATATCAATGTATTTTGATTTGCCTTGTGAAATAATTTTTTGAACTCTACAAGCTGTATCTACATGACCTTGAACAAAATGTCCAGAAATGCGCTGACCATGTTTCATGGACTTTTCTAAATTAATTATATCTCCAGCCTTTAAGTGTTTAAAATTAGTTTTATCAAGAGTTTCTTTTGAAACATAAAAACTAACAGTATTTTTATTTACATTATTAACCGTAAGGCAAGCACCAGAGCAGGAAACAGAAGAACCTAACTCGTTTTTGGAAAAATTCATTTTAGAATTAACGCTGATTATAAAATCTTTTTTATACTTAATAATTTTAGTAATTTTACCAGTAAAATTTATAATTCCATTAAACATTTTTGATATTAAAATAAATTAATTTATCACCAAATAAATTGACTTTTATATAGTTCTTTTTTTTTCTTTTAAGATAAATATTAAATATACTTTTAAAACTTTTTTTACCATTTTTTTTTAAAAAAGTTTTTGATTGAAATAAATAAAAATCATCAATTAAATTATTTGATAAAAGATTTTTAATTAAACTTGTTCCTGATTCAACCAATAATCGAGAGAAACCAAATTTTTTTATCTTAATTAAAATTTTTTTAAGATCAAAATTTCCATCTTGTTCTAAAGGTGCATAAAATAATTTAACTTTGTTTTTTTTTAAATATTTAATTTTGGATTTATTAAACCTATTAAAAAAAATTATAGTATTATGCTTTTTTGAAGTTTTAAAAACAGATGACTTTAAAGGAATCATTAAATTTTTATCTAAAATAATTCTAGAGGGAGATCGATTTTCAAGGCCAGGGATTCTGCAGGTCAGTTTAGAATTGTCATCTAAAATTGTTTTAGATGTGCTTAGTATTGAATCGCAGGAACTTCTTATGTAATGCCCCCTGCTTCTAGCATAAAAGTTTGTAATCCATTTGTTTCTTCTATCTTTTGTAAAAAAATCATTAGAAATTGCAATTTTTGCAGTTACAAAAGGTAAATTGTTTTTTTTATATTTAAAATAACTCTTATAAAAATTTTTAATTTCACTATAAAGAATGTTTTTCTTAATCTTAATTTTTTTCTTTTTAAAAAAAGCTATACTTTTTTTATAAGATAGTGGATCTGGATCTAAAACTGAAAAAAAAACTTTTTTAATACGTTTCTTTGAAATAAGATTTACACAAGGAGGTGTTTTTCCATAATTTGAGCAGGGTTCTAAAGTTACATATAAATCAGTATTTTTAACTTCATCTTTGGCAAATGTTATCGCATTGAACTCAGCGTGAGGTCTTCCATTTATACTAGTTTGACCAGCTCCAATAACACTATTATTTTTAACTATAACACATCCAACAGAAGGGTTGTCTTTGGTTTGACCTAAATTCTTATAAGCTTGCATCAATGCAAGTCTCATATAAAATTCGTCTTTTGAGTAATTATTCCGATTTATAAACATTCAAGTTGCCTATAAATTGTTCAAAATCTTTTGCTTCTTTAAAATTTTTATAAACTGAAGCAAAACGAACAAAAGCTACTTGATCAAGATTAGCAAGGCCGTCCATGATGAACTTCCCTATCGTAGCTGTGGGAATTTCATTTTCACCTAAACCCTCTAGATTTCTCACTATTTTCGAAATAAATTTTTCGATTGTTTCGCTATCGATGGGTCTTTTTCTTAAGGATATTATTATAGATTTTGAGATTTTATCTCGATCAAACGGTTCACGATGTCCATTTGCTTTTATAACCGTTAATTCTCTAAATTGTACTCTCTCAAAAGTGGTAAATCTCTCTTTTCTTTCACATGCACATACACGTCTTCTTCTAATTGCAGTTCCATCCTCGGTTGGTCTTGAGTCAACTACTGAAGTATCTTTTTCTCTACAAAATGGACAAAGCATAAATTAATTTTTTTTTAAATGTTTATAAATAGGAAATTTTGAGCATAGCTCTATAACTTCTTTTCTTACCTCGTTTTCTACTGTCGTATTATCATTAGGGTTGTTTGAAAGACCTTTGACAACTTTGGTTATCAACTCACCTACTTTTTTAAATTCATTTAATCCAAAACCTCTTGTGGTAGCTGCTTGTGTTCCTAATCTTATACCAGACGTTATAGTTGGCTTAGCAGTATCAAATGGTATTCCATTTTTATTGCATGTAATATTAGCTCTACACAGGCTAGTTTCAGCATCTTTTCCAGTAACATTAAAAGGTCTTAAATCAACCAGCATCAAATGCGTGTCAGTGCCTCCAGAAAATATTTTAAAACCATTATTTTTCATAGTCTCAGATAAAATTTGAGCATTTTCTAAAACAGATTTAATATATTCTTTAAAACTTGGTTGTAAAGCTTCATGAAATGCCGCAGCTTTTGCAGCTATAACATGCATAAGTGGGCCTCCTTGATACCCAGGAAAAACAGCAGAATTAATTTTTTTAAATAAATCTTCTCTATTGGTTAATATTATTCCTCCCCTACCTCCACGCAAGACTTTATGAGTTGTTGATGTAACTACATCAGCAAATTCAATTGGGTTTGGATATCCTTTTCCCGCAACCAAACCAGAGAAATGAGCCATATCTACCATTAAATATGAATTAACTTTTTCTGCAATTTCTTTAAATTTTTTAAAGTCAATGACTCTCGAATATGCACTACCGCCCGCTATTATAAGTTTTGGTTTACATTCTTTAGCAATTTTTTCTACCTCATCATAATTAATAAGACCAGTATCTTTATCTACTTCATAATGATGAGAGTTTAGCCATTTTCCAGAAAGTGCTACTTTAGCACCATGTGTTAGATGGCCTCCTGAATTTAAACTCATACCTAATATAGAGTCACCAGGTTTCAAAAGAGCTAAATAAACTGCTCCATTTGCTTGAGCTCCTGAATGTGGTTGAACATTAGCGTATTTACAATCGAACAATTTTTTAACTCTTTCTAAAGCAAGCTCCTCAGCTTTATCAACAAACTCGCATCCTCCATAATAACGTTTTGAAGGATAACCTTCAGCATACTTATTTGTTAAAATTGATCCTTGAGCATCTAATGTGGCTTTAGAAACTATATTTTCTGAAGCAATAAGTTCAATATGCTGCTGCTGTCTTTCTAATTCTTGCTTAATAGAATGAAACAAAGTTGGATCTGTTTCAGAAAGATTTTTATCAAAAAAATCTTGGTATGTATCAGGAGTATATTTATTTAATTTTTCCATTAAATTTTTTTAATTCTACGCAAGTGTCTTCCGCCCTTAAATTTAGTTTTTAAAAATAAATTTACACATTTTAAGGCAGTCTCTTTATTAGTTAAACGAGATCCAATAGCCATAACGTTAGCATCATTATGTTGTCTACTTAATTTTGTAGATTTAATATTATAACATAATGCTGCTCTAACATTTTTATGTTTATTAGCTGCCATATCCATACCTATGCCAGACCCACAAACTAAAATGCCAAATTGATTTCTTTCTTTTTTTATTTTTTTTGATAAAAGATGTGCGAAATCTGGATAATCAACTCTGTTCTTGTTATTGGGGCCTAGATCAAAAATTTTTTTACCTTTGCTTGCTAGAAATTTTTTAATATCTTCTTTAAGGTTATACCCAGCGTGATCCGATGCTAAAAAAATTTTATTTGTTCTCATAAATTGTTTTTTGCCTTATTAATCCACTCAATACTAAATATATATAGTATAACAAAATATACCACAATATTTTGATGTGTTTTTTTAAAATTAGTGGAATTTATAATCGGTTAGGCAAGCAACTATGTGAACTCTATCTTCTTCGCCACCGTTAAAGGCGTTATGATACTTTATATTATTTGTAATCCAAGCGGAACCATCGGCCGGAAGATGCTTAGCGACATTTTCTATAACCATCATACATCCTGGATTAGTAATAATAGGTATATGAAGTCTTGGTTCAGGGTCTCTGTGCCAGCTTAACGTAGATCTTGGTTCTTTTAGCAAAATTCTGACTCTACCTAACTTGAATTTTTTAGATAATGCATCATAAACTTCTTTAAAATATGTGTGCTCTAAATCTTTTACAAACTCTGTATAAGCATTTTCATTTATTGGTTTAGCTCTTCTTGTTTCTTTTCCTGAGCTATCTGGTTTGGTCCAATAAAAACCTCTTACACTATCTCCTTTGATCGACTCAGGGTCACCTGGGATTTGATTTAGAGGTATTGCTGCAATATATTTAGTTTCATTTGCACTATCATATTTTTTTTTTGAAAGAACTTCTTTTAATGCTTTACGAAGTTTAACTATATCAAATTCTAAATCTGCTACTTTGTGAAAATCATCAAATTGGGGCATTAATGAATTATATATTATATTATATAGCTAATTAATAGGTTGGATTTGTCGCAATATTGTTATTTATTAATATAATATAAACTTAAAATTGTATGAGAATGATTCTCAATAGATGAAAAGAAAGGGAAAAATAAAATATAAAAGTGATTTAACGATGAAAAACATAGGTTCATATCCTGAGGTTAGATTAAGAAGAAATAGAAAAAGTGAATGGTCTAGAAGATTAGTTCAAGAAAATTCATTATCCACGAATGATTTAATTTGGCCGATATTTATTTGTGATGGTAAAAATAAAACTGAGTCAATAAAGACAATGCCTAATGTTTACAGGTATTCAATTGATAGTCTAGATAGAATTGTAGAAAAAGCGTTAAAAAATAAAATTCCTATGATTGCTTTATTTCCAAATACGCCTGAAATTAAAAAAAATGCAAAAGGTACAGAGGCTCTGAACAAAAATAATTTAATTTGTAAAGCGCTTAAACAAATCAAAAAAAATTATAAAAGAAAAGATATTGGTATTATGTGTGATGTTGCCCTTGATCCATATACAAGCCATGGGCACGATGGGATTATAATTGATAATTATGTTAATAATGACCAAACTTTAAAAGTTCTTGTTAAACAAGCTTTGCTTCAGGCTAAGATGGGATGTGATGTTATTGCACCGTCAGATATGATGGATGGTAGAATTGGATTAATAAGAAAGGCACTTGATAAAAATGGTTTTAAAAATGTACAAATATTATCATACGCAGTTAAGTATGCTTCAAATTTTTATGGTCCTTTTAGAGATGCAGTTGGATCAAAAAAATCACTAAAAGGAGATAAAAAAAGCTACCAGATGGATTTTAATAATTCTGAAGAAGCACTAAGAGAGACATTATTAGATATTAAAGAAGGCGCAGATTTCGTAATGGTAAAACCTGGTATGCCGTATTTGGATATAATTAAACTAGTAAAAACAAATTTTAAAATACCCGTTTTTGCTTACCAGGTTTCTGGTGAGTACAGCTTGATAATGAACGGAATCAAAAATAAAATATTAAAGGAAGCCTCTATTATTGAAAGTCTGGTTGCATTTAAAAGAGCTGGAGCCAGTGCAATTGTGACTTATTTTGCAGACAGAGTAGCTAAAATATTAAAATAAATTATATTTTTTTAGTTGTAATATTTTTCAAGAATGTGTCTTGATAGAGGCAATTGAATCCTGTTTGGAGCAAATAAATTATCGTTTAATAAAGATTTGCTGAAGTTTAAAGCTTGTTTTATACCAAAATTTGTAATTTTTGAATCATAGTTGCCAAAACCTAGTTCTTTAACTAACGATAATTCCCAGGATACATAATTTTCAATCCAATTCTCAGAATTAAGCTTATTTAAGAAATCTTCATATAATAGGTAAATTTTTTTATTCACCTGACCCTCTGGTAGCAAACTATTTAGAATTGTAACAGATGATAAAATGCTTGTAGTTTTTCTTTTATCTTCAAAAAATTGAGGAGAGATTGGTTTAATCAATTCTATATTAAAATATCCAATTTTGTGTTCATTTTTAGCTTTCCAATTAAAAAAAAATTTATTACCTATCTGAATTATTCTTTTTTGTTTTCGTGAAGAACCACCATAAACTATACCTTTGCATTTTCCATGATTGGCAGTAAAAATTTCAATTATAATAGAATTTTCATTATAGTTTTTTTTCGATAATAAATAACCTTCATCTTCCCAATTCATACTCTTCTATCTACTATATTTTTTAATAAATTATTAGCAGCATTTTGTTCAGCTTCTTGTTTAGAATTTCCATAACCAATAAATTTTTTACTACCTACTATAGAAACAGAAATTTTAAAAACTGGATTATGCCTAGGTCCTTTGGAACTTAATAATTTATAATTTGGAAGTTTTTTATTAATTTTGAGAGAGTACTCCTGGAGTTGGGTTTTGGAATCTAACAAAGTTACATTTGATAATTTAATATAATCACTCCAAAGTCGTAAGACAAAATCTTTAACATAGTCAAAACCTCGGTCGATATAAACGGCACCAACAATTGCTTCGCAAGCGTCACTAAGTATTTTTTCATCATTTACAGTAATATTTTTTTTTTTATCTCCCAAAATAATAAAATCTTGAAAGCCAAACTTCCAACCTATAGAGGCACATGTTTTTTTATTCACCAATCTTGCAAATCTTTTATCTAAGGCACCTTCGTTTTCTTTGGGATACAATTCTAAGAGTTTGCTAGATAATACTAATCCAATTACTCTATCACCTAAAAATTCAAGTTTTTCATTATTGTTAAATTGATTTGCACTTTTATGAGTTAAAGAGTTAGTTAATAACTTTTTGTTTTTTATTTTTATTCTTAATTTATTTTCAAATTTTGATATGTTTAAAATCATTTTATTTTATTAAAAAATCTTTCAAATCTTATGGACTCATGCCATTTCCATACCTGAAAGAAACTTCCTTTTTTTTTATCGTTAGAAAAAAAAATCCATCTCGCTTTACCAACTAAATTTTCAAACTTGACATAACCTACACTTACTAAAGAACGACTATCATTTGAGCAATCTCTATTATCTCCCATAAAAAATAAGTTGTTCTCTGGAACAATAAATTTGTTCGTATTCATCATAGTTCCATTTTTACGGTAGACAGCAATGTATTTAATTTCATTTTGTAAAGCTTCTTCATAAAAATTTACTTCGATTTGTTGATCACCACAATTTATTATTTGTTGATTTATTTTTTTTTCACGCAACACTTTTTTTTCATTAATGTATAAGTCGCCATTAGTTATTTGTATTTTATCTCCAGGTAAACCAATGAGTCTTTTTATAAAGTCGGTTCTATTGTCTTGGGGTGTCTTGAATACAATTATATCTCCTCTTTTTGGATAGCTTCCCAAAATACGACCTTTAAATATATTGGGGCTAAATGGAAATGAGTGTTTGCTAAATCCAAAAGAATATTTTGAAACAAAGATTCTGTCACCAACTAATAGATTTGGTTCCATTGATGAAGAAGGAATATAAAAGGGTTGAAAAAAGAAACTCCTTATAAACAATGCAATTAAAAGAGCATAAAATAAGACTTTTATATTTTCTATTATTTTTTTTTTCATTAATTGTGAGATATAATTACAGTAGCTTGAGCCCAAGGAGCGTCATCAGATAAAGATAAATAAATTGAATATTTTTTTTTTTTCATTTTTTTTTTTAAAAAATTTGCAGTAGTTCCGCTTAGTTTAATTGAGGGTTTGCCATAAATATCATTGCTTACTTCAATATTTTTAAAATTTATACCTCTTCTTATTCCTGTCCCTAAAGCTTTACTTAATGCCTCTTTTGCTGCAAATCTTTTAGCGTAAAAAGGAACTGGGTTATTTTTTTTTTCACAATAATTAATCTCTTTTTTTGAAAAAATTCTATTTTTGAAAACTTTGCCTTTTTTTTTTAGAGTTTTTTCTAATCTTTTAATATTAATTATATCTGTACCTATACCAAATATTTTCATTTTAATTTATAATTTTTTTAAATTTCCTGATAGTGTTCTTCATACCAAGAAATATAGATTCTGAAACAATAAAGTGACCAATATTAAATTCTGATATATTCTTTATTTTAGATATTATTGCTGTTGATTTAAATGTTAAACCATGACCTGCATGAACATCTAATCCTAAATTTTTTCCATATTGTGCGCATTTTTTTAGTTTTTCAAATGTCGATTTTGCAAGACCTTTTTTTTTATTATTTACAGCATTACAGAAAGATCCTGTATGAAGTTCAATACAATCAGCACCTAATAAAAAAGAATTTTCTACAGCAGATATTTGCGGCTCAATAAATAGGCTTACTCTAATTCTTTTTTTTTTAATTTTTTTAATAATATTTTTTAAATATTTTCTATTTTTATTTAGGTTTAATCCACCTTCAGTTGTTATTTCCTTTCTTTTTTCAGGGACTATACAAACAAAATTAGGTTTAGTCTTTAATGCGATATTAAGCATTTCTTTATTTGGTGCCATTTCAAGATTAATAGGAATTTTTAAATATCTTTTAATACGAACAAGGTCATTGTCTCTAATGTGGCGTCTATCTTCTCTTAAATGAATTGTAATTGAATCAGCTCCGAAACTCTGTGCAGCTAGAGCAGCTCGCAAAGGATCAGGGTAATTTTCTCCTCTTGCATTTCTTATTGTAGCAACGTGATCAATATTTATACCAATTCTTTTTTTCATTTAGGTAAAGATCTGCTGCCAGGTTTTGTTGGAGGAATTTTTTTAAGATCATCAGGAAGCTTATTACTTTCGTACGTTAAGATTTCTAGTTTAACTTGCGAAACTAATTTATCTTTAATTAAACAGTTTTGATTAGATCTATCTATTATGCATGCAAAACCAACTACTGTTGATTGATTCTCTTGAACTATTTTAGCACACTCTAGGGCTGATTTTCCTGTAGTGATAACATCCTCAACTATTAATACTTTAGAATTTTTATCGATTTTAAAACCTCTTCTTAATGTTAGTTTTCCATTTTCTCTTTCAGAAAAAATTGTAGGTTTACTTAACTGCCTTCCTACTTCAAAACCAACGACTATTCCACCTACAGCTGGTGAAAGAACCAAATCAATATCATTAAATGTTTCAGCTATTTTTTGGCACAGTGATGAACAAATTTTTTCTGCTTCTTTAGGTTGACTAAGCAATTTAGCACACTGAATATATTGTTTGCTATGTAGCCCGGATGAAAGAATGAAATGACCTTCTAATAATGCGTTAGTTTCTTTTAAAATTTTTAAAGATTCTTTGTAAGAAAGCATCCTTTTTCCTGTGCCTAATTATTTTAAGTTTATATTGTTTAACCTTTAATTCACTTATTAAATTTCTATAATTTTTTAAATCTCTAATCTGTATATCAAAAATAAATTCTAAATAATCAGTCTTTTTTGCAATGATCTCCATATTTATTATATTGTTTTCGTGAAAACCAATTAAACTGCTAACCTCACCTAATTTTCCAGGCATATTTGGTATTTTTATGCACAAGCTACTAATATAGCTTTTGTCTGTTTTGTGTTTAATATTTTTTTTAAGAAGCCAATATCTTCTAATTGAAGCTCTAGCTTTACCTGTTTTAGCATAAGAAAGCCATTGAAGTGATGGAGAACTATTTTTTGAACCTATAATATTTACAAGATCTCCATTGTTAAGAATACCTTGGATTGGTGACCCCCTACCATTTATTTCGCATGAAATTAAACTGTCACCTAATTTAGTATGTACCGCATAAGCAAAATCTATAGGTGTTGCACCTTTAGGAAGTTTAATAACTTCGCCTGCAGGCGTAAAACAAAAGACATTGTCTTGAAACATTTGTAGTTTTGTATATTCAAGAAAATGTTCAGGATTTGTATTTTTTTCCATAATTTCTACTAAATCTCTAAGCCAATCATACTCTTTGAGAGCTAGATGGCTAACTTTTTCAGATGACTTATAAATCCAATGCGATGCTATACCTCTTTCTGCAAAATCATGCATTTTTTGAGTCCGAATTTGTATCTCAACTCTTTCTTTTTTAGGTCCAATAATAGCTGTATGAATTGACTTATAGTTATTAATTTTCGGTGTTGATATATAATCTTTAAATCTTCCAGGTATCACTGACCATGTGCTATGAAAAACTCCTAGCGTCTCATAACATAATTTTACATCATTTACTATAATTCTAAATCCAATTACATCTGTTAATTGTTCTAGAGAAACTCTCTTCGATTGCATTTTTCTCCATATAGAAAAAGGAGTTTTTTCTCTACCAATAATTTTTGCTTCTATACCGTTATTTGCAAGTACATCTTCAAATTTTTTTGAAATTTCATTAAAATTTCTTTCTCTATTTTTTTTGTTAATAGAGAGTCTTTCTACAATAAGGTTGCGTGGCTCAGGGTTTAAAATTGTAAAAGATAAATCCTCCAATTCATCTCTAATACGATTCATTCCCATTCTATCTGCTAAAGGAGCGTAAATTTCCATTGTCTCTTTAGCTTTTCTAATTTTTTTATTTTCTTCTTTTACATAATGAAGTGTTCTCATATTATGCAATCTATCTGCTAGTTTCACTAAAAGGACTCTTATATCTTTAGATGTTGCAAGAATTAATTTTCTAAAATTTTCTGCTTTAGATGTTTCAACAGCTTTTTCCTCCAAAGCTGAAATTTTTGTTACACCTTCAACTAGATCCGCCACTTCTTTACCAAATTCCTTTTTTACGGAATCATAGGTAGCTTTAGTATCTTCAACTGTATCATGTAAAAGACCTGTTGTGATTGTGGCACTATCTAATTTAAGCTCTGTAAGTATATTGGCAACAGCAACAGGATGGCTTATGTATGGGATACCCTCGTCTCTTTTTTGATTTTTATGCGCTTCTAGAGCAAAATTATATGCTTTTGATAAAGTGACAGGATTAAAAAAACTATTATAAGTTTTTATTTTTTCAATTAGATCTTTTTCTCCTAGCATATTTTGATTATATCAAGATTTTTTAATCTTTAATATAGAGTTCTTGTCTTCATTTCTTAAATTTTTTATTAGTGTATCAATGTGTACATTGCTAATTGGATGTACCCAATTAGGTATTATTTCTTTTAAAGGATATAAAACAAAATTTCGCTCACCAAGTCTTATGTGAGGAACAACAAAACTACAGTTTTTATGGTCAAAACTTAAATTTTTTCCATTATAGTCGATTATATCTATATCGCATGTTCTTGGTTGGTTTTTAACATTTCTTATTCTCTCAAGGCTACTTTCAGCATCAAGTAAAAAACCAGCTAGAATTTCGGGCTTTAATTTGGATTCAACTTCAATAACAGCATTTATAAATTTTGGGTCTTTTTTATTTGGGTATGAAGGCGTCTCATAAAAACTTGATCTTTTTATAAGCTTAATTTGCTTATTTAATAAATATTTTATTGCAAGATCAATATTCTCAAATCTATCACCAAAACTTGATGACAAATTGGAACCTAAGCTTAAAATAATCATTCGTTTAACTGCTTTTTCTAAAATATTTAGCTTTTTCTCTATTCCAATCTCTTCTTTTTTTAACTTGTCTTTTATCGTAAAGTTTTTTTCCTTTGGCGACAGCTATCTCTACTTTAGCTTTTCCTTTTTTGAAATAAAGTTTGGTTGGTATTAATGTAAGGCCATCTCTATGTATTTTTCCTAAAAGTTTGTTTATCTCTCTTTTATTTAATAATAGTTTTCTGTTTCTCGATGGATCATGATCATTATAACTTGACTCTTTATAAGAAGGTATATGAGAATTTACTAAATATATTTCACCATTATTATCAAAAGCATAAGACTCTGAAATATTTGCTTTGCCTTGACGTAAGGATTTAACCTCTGAACCTCTCAATACAATTCCAGCTTCAAAAAAATCATGAAAGAAATAATTAAATCTTGCTTTTCTGTTGTTTGAAATTATTTTTAAACCGCTTGTGGTTTTTTTAATCATACTAAATTAAATTAGCATGTTTCATCGCCGATTTTACAGCTTTTTTAGTTTCGTCAGTTATTTTGACAAGAGGTAATCTTACATCATCAGTACATAGATTTAATTGGCTTGCAGCATATTTTACTGGGCTAGGACTGCTTTCTATAAATAATGATTTATGTAAAGGCATTAATTTTTCATTAATTTCTTTAGCTTTAGCTAACAAATTACTATTATTTTTAGATGTGGATGCTTGTTGAAATTCAGAACAAAGTTTAGGTGCAACATTTGCCGTTACCGAAATACATCCAACACCACCACGTAAATTAAATTCTAATGCTGTTCCGTCTTCACCAGAAAGCTGAATAAAATCGGGCCCCATCTTTTTTTTTTGTTGGTCTACTCTATTTAAATCTCCAGTGGCATCTTTAACACCAATAATATTTTTTAATTCAAATAATCTAGACATTGTATCGACGCTCATATCAACAACAGAACGTGGAGGAATATTATAAATAATAATGGGTATAGAACAGTTGTCATTTATAGATTTAAAATGTTGATATAAACCTTCTTGAGTTGGTTTATTATAATATGGAGTAACAACCAGAGCTGCATTTGCACCTACTTTCTCTGCATACTTAGTTAGCGATACTGCTTCGTCAGTAGAGTTTGATCCGGTGCCAGCTATGACTGGAATTTTACCCTTTGCCTCCTTAACGCATAGCTCTATGACCCTTTGATGTTCATTATGATCTAAAGTTGGCGATTCGCCGGTAGTCCCAGCGGGAACTAAACCTGAGGTTCCATTTTTAAGATGATAATGTATTAAAGAAATATAGGAATCTTCATCTAATTTATTATCTTTAAATGGGGTAATTAAAGCTACAATTGATCCTTTAAACATAAATCTTTATAACATAGTTAAAAAAAAGTGTTTCATCATAAATTATATGAAGAATCTGATTAAACTTAAAGTAATTTTATTAGCCATTAGCGTCATTTTTGCTTCTGAAAGCTTTGCCAAAGATAGCATTTTGCCTAAACCTAAACCTTCGGTAGACCAAGAGATAAAACAAAAGACAGAAAAAAGTAAAGGGATTTATCCTAAGGAAAAACCAATTCAAAATGAAGAAATTAAAGAAGTGCAAAAAAGTGAAGATGCTGTAAAAAAAATTGAAGATCAAGTTTTTATATATCCAGAAAAAAAACCAATTATTGTAACAAAAAAGATACAAAAAAAAGTAGTAAATTCAAAAATATTATCAAAAAAAGATTTTAAACTTGCTGGGTCCATATTTGAAGCTATAGGTAAAGATCAATGGACTAGTGCATTTAAATTATCCAAAAAAGCCAAAGATAAAGATCTTTATAATTTAGTAAATTATTTTTACTTGTTAAAAAGAAGCAACAGTGCAAGCTTTAACGATTATTTAACTTTTATAAATAAAAATCCAAATTTTCCAAGAATTAATAGATTGAGGTATTTAGCTGAGCATAAGATAAATCTTAGAACGAATAATCCAAAATTTATCATTAGATGGTTTGGTGAAAATGAGCCGTTAAGTGAATTTGGCAAAATTAAACTTGGTGAAATCTATCTTTCTATGGGTGATGTAGAAAAAGGTTCAAAACTTATAAAAGAAGGTTGGATAAAAGCAAAACTTTCTAAAGCTGATTTAAGATATTTAAGAAAAAAATATAAAAAAATAATTACAGTTCCAGATAATATTAAAAGAGCCGATTGGCACGCTTGGGAGGGAAAGCATTGGGATGTACAAAGAATGTTAAGATATTTACCTAAAGATGAAACAGCTTTATATAGAGCAAGACAGCTCTTAATGAGCAGATCATATGGAGTGGATAGTGCTATAGCTAAAGTTCCTGCCAAATATAAAAATGATATTGGTTTAAATTATGATAGGCTAAAATGGAGACGAAGAAGAGGTAGACTAGATCCTTCTCTTGAGATTTTATTTAAAATTCCATCAGATCCCAAAAAATTAATAAGACCAGATATATGGTGGAAAGAAAGAGCAATATTAACAAGGTCATTAATTTATAAAAAGAAATATGCAAAAGCTTATAAAGTAAGCAGCAATCATTCTTTAAGTGAAGGGCCCGAGTATGCTGAAGCAGAATGGTTATCAGGGTGGATTGCTTTAACTTTTTTAGATGATCCAAATATGGCGTTACAACATTTTAAAAATTTTTACAATAATGTTGGTTACCCAATTAGTTTATCAAGAGGTGCTTATTGGCAAGCTAAAACTTATCAAAAACTAAAAAATAAACAAAAGGCAAAAGAATGGTTTGAGGAAGCTGCTAAGTTTATGAATACATATTATGGACAATTAGCATTTACAGAAATTTATCCTGGTGAGTCTTTTTCTTTGGATGATTTGCCTAAAGTATCAAAAGATTACGAAAAAAAATTTTATAAAAATTCATTAACAAAAATAGTGCGTTTAATGAATGAGCTAGATAAGACCAAATATGCTAAAGATTTTTTAAAACATTTATCTAAACTAAATATAAATGAAGGAAGTGAAATCTTAGCTGGAAAATTAGCTATTGAAATTGGTCGTTATGATTTTGCAATTCAAATATCAAAACAGGCTTCTTATGAAAAAAGATTTTACAATCAACTGAATTATCCAATTATTGAAACGCCAAGTATAGTTAATAAAAAAACAATGCCTAAACCAGAGCTAGTTCTAGCTGTAATAAGACAAGAAAGTGAATTTGACCGGAAAGCGAATAGCTCTGCTGGAGCTCGTGGAATGATGCAGTTGATGACTTATACCGCAAAACTTGTTGCCAAACAGGCTAAACTTCCTTACGTCAAAAAGAGACTAAGAACTGACCCAGAATACAATATTAAATTAGGTTCATATTATTTAGCTGGTCTTCTTGAAGAATATGAAGGTTCATACCCTTTTGCTCTAGCTGCATACAATGCTGGTCCAAAGAGAGTTAAATACTGGAAAAAAATAAATGGAGATCCCCAAAAAGGAAAAATTAGTTACGTAGATTGGGTTGAATTAATTAAATTTAAAGAAACAAGAAATTATGTACAAAGAGTTTTAGAAAATGTAAATGTTTACAGGTATATGATGAGAGGTAAACCAGTAAAAATTTATAATTTTTTTGAGGACAAAGCACATTATTAAAATGGCGGAGAGGGAGGGATTCGAACCCTCGATACGGTATTACCCGTATGACGAGTTAGCAACCCGTTGCTTTCAACCGCTCAGCCACCTCTCCTAATGATCTATTTACCTTTATTTTAGTTTATTTTCAATTTAATGATAGCAGTAATTTATGAAAAAAAATACTTTCAATGGGATTTTGTATGGTGCTAGTGGCTCATTGTGGTGGGGTACTATAGGTGTCATATATTTTAAATCTAGTTCTTTTGCTGGACCTATTGAACTTGTAGTTCATAGAACTATTTGGACAGCTTTTTCACTTATCATCACAACTTCTTTATTTTCTAAATGGGAAATTTTTCTTACTGTAATTAAAAAAAAGAGAGAAATGTATTATCTTTTTTTTACAGGAATTCTGATTTTTAGTAACTGGGCAACTTGGATATATGCTGTTGTAACTAATAAAATTATTGATGCGAGTTTTGGATATTTTATTATGCCAATACTGAGCGTTTTTTTTGGGATCATATTTCTAAAGGAGCCATACAACAGACAAAAAATACTATCAGTGCTTTTGGTGGCTATTTCAGTGATATATTTACTTTTTAATTTTGCATCAGTCCCATGGGTAGGTCTAATTGTTGCTTTAACTTGGAGTATTTATTCTCTTTTAAGAAAAAAAATAAGAGTGGAGTCTGATGTGGGCTTGTTAATAGAAAGTTTATTTATTACCCCTATAGCTTTAATTGTTTTTTATTTAATTGCTCTTGATGGAAATTATTATTTTTCACTTGATAATCCAAAAATTGCATTTTGGTTATTTTTAGCTGGCCCTATGACAGTAATTCCTCTTTTCCTATTTTTAAAGGGAGTTGATTTAGCCGGATTAGGAACCTCTGGTATGGTCTTCTTTATAACTCCTACTTGCCAGTTTTTATTAGGCGCATTTTATTATAATGAGTATTTTGATTTAAATAAATTAATTGGATTTATAATAATTTGGATAGCTGTGGCTATTTATTTACATGATTTATCTAGAGAAAAAATACGTAATTGATATAATTTACCTATATGAAGAAAAAATATTCAATATTTGCTCTTATTAAGAACTCATTAAGTTACCATGAAAACTGGCAAAGAGTTTGGAGAGATCCTGAGCCTAAATCCCAATATGATGCTGTAATTGTCGGTGGTGGTGGACATGGTTTAGCAACAGCTTATTATTTAGCAAAAGAGCATAATTTAAAAAATATTGCTGTAGTAGAAAAAGGATGGATTGGTGGTGGCAATACTGGAAGAAATACTACTATAATAAGATCAAATTATCTTTGGGACGCAAGTGCTGGTTTATATGATCATGCACTTAAAATTTGGGAAAATTTATCTCAAGAATTAAATTATAATATCATGTTTAGTCAAAGGGGAGTAATGAACCTAGCGCACAATCTACATGATGTAAGAGAATTAAAAAGAAGAACCCATGCTAATAGACTTAATGGAATAGATTGTGAGTGGCTTAATGTAGAACAAGTCAAAAAGTTCTGTCCAATTATTAATTGTTCTCCTCATATCCGTTACCCAGTTATGGGTAGTACGCTGCAAAGAAGAGCTGGTACAGCTAGGCATGATGCTGTTGCTTGGGGTTATGCTCGAGGAGCGGATGCTATGGGAGTTGATATTATTCAAAATTGTGAAGTAAAAGGAATAAAAAGAAATGGAGATTCAATTGTAGGAATAGAAACAACAAAGGGTTTTATAAAAACTAAAAAAGTTGGTGTTGTAGCAGCAGGTCATTCTAGTGTAATTGCTAACATGGCTGGACTGAAACTTCCTCTTGAAAGTAAACCTTTGCAAGCATTAGTTTCAGAACCAATAAAACCAATAATAGATACGGTAGTTATGTCCAATGCTGTGCATGCTTATGTTAGTCAATCAGATAAAGGTGAACTTGTTATAGGCGCAGGTACAGATTCTTATATTTCATATACTCAGAAAGGTACTCATGAAATTGTTGAAGGCACACTTAAAGCTATTTTGGAGCTTTATCCAATTTTTAGTAGACTGAGAATGCTAAGACAATGGGGTGGAGTTGTTGATATATGCCCTGATGCTAGCCCCATAATAAGCAAAACTTCCGTTAAAGGACTTTATTTTAACTGTGGTTGGGGAACTGGAGGTTTTAAAGCTACTCCAGGTTCAGGACATTTATTTGCTCATACTATAGCAAAAGATCAACCTCATGCTTTAAATGCAGCATTTAACATTAACAGATTTGTGAGTGGAGATCTTGTAGATGAGCATGGTGCGGCAGCTGTAGCTCATTAATATGTTTATAATTAAATGTCCATATTGTGGAGAAAGAGATCATAGTGAATTTAGCTATGGAGGTGAAGCTCATTTAGTGAGACCAAAACAACCAACAGAATTAAGTGATGATCAATGGGCTGAATATTTATTTATGAGAAAAAATATAAAAGGCCTACAGTATGAAAGATGGAATCATTCACACGGATGTAGACGTTGGTTCAACGTGTCTAGGGATACATCTAACGATATGATTTATTCAGTTTATAAAATAGGAGAAAAACCAAATAAATAATGTCAAACGAATACAGATTATCTTCTGGTGGCAAAATTAATAGAAGCGAAAGCGTTTCTTTTAAGTTTAATGGAAAGACTTTATATGGCTATAAAGGTGATACTTTAGCATCAGCTCTGTTAGCAAATGGTATTCATTTGGTAGGAAGAAGTTTTAAGTATCATAGACCACGAGGAATATTTACTTCAGGTGTTGAAGAACCTAATGCATTAGTTCAAATCATTAAAGACAAAGGAAAAACTGATCCAAATTTACGAGCTACACAAATTGAAATTTATGAAGGTTTAAATGCAACAAGTCAAAACTGTTGGCCTTCGGTTAACTTTGATTTGGGTTCAATTAATAATTTGCTCTCCCCTATAATTCCTGCAGGTTTTTATTATAAAACTTTTATGTGGCCAGCTAATTTATGGGAAAATGTATATGAATACTTCATTAGAAAAGCGGCAGGTTTAGGAAAATCACCTACAAAAAGAGATCCCGATATTTATGATCATTGTTATTATCATTGTGAAGTTCTTATTGTTGGGGCTGGACCAGCTGGATTAGTGGCAGCAAAAACCGCTTTAAATGCTGGTAAAAAAGTACTCTTAGTAGATGAAAGATCAAATTTAGGTGGAAATTTAAATTTTTCTAATAACGATTACAATCAAATAAATGGAATGGTTCCTTCAGAATGGATTAAAAATACCTACCAAGAATTAAAAAAAAACAAAAATATTAAAATATTGAATAGAACTAGTGTGGCTGCTTATCATAATTATAATTATTTAATCATGGTAGAAAATCTCACAGATCATTTACCTGATAAAGATAAAAAAGGAAAAATAAGACAACGTTTATGGAAAGTTAGAGCCAAAAAAGTAATTTTAGCTACTGGATCTATTGAGAGACCAATGATTTTTGATTGTAATGATAGACCTGGAATAATGCTTTCTTCTGCTGTTAGAAAGTATGCTAATACCTATGGTGTAAAATGTGGTAACAACATTTGTATATTTACTAATAACGACGATGCGTATGAAACAGCCATCACTTTGTATAACAAAGGTGTTAATATTAAATTAATTATAGACATTAGAGAAAAATCGAATGGAACTCTCCCAAAAAAATGTAGTGAATTAGGTATCAAAATACATTGGAAAAGTACTGTGGTTTATACTGAAGGGTATAAAAAAATTAAAAAAATTCATGTAATGAACTTGTCAAATGATAATAGTAATGTAGTAGG
>CACFQR010000007.1 GCA_902568465.1 uncultured Pelagibacteraceae bacterium
CACATCTAGCAAAATGATTAGAGAAGAAGTAGACGCAGGTAATTTCAGAGAAGATTTATATCATAGATTAAATGTGGTTCCGATTTATTTACCTGCTTTAAAAGATAGAAGCGAAGATATACCTCTTTTATTAAATTATTTTACTAAAAAAATTGCTGATCTGAATGGAATAGCGGAAACTAAAATGCATACAGACCTTGATTTATTTTATAAGTATGATTGGCCAGGAAATGTAAGAGAGTTAAGAAATTTAGTTGAAAGAATTTCAATTTTAGCGGTTAACGAAAAAAAATTAGATATTAATAATTTAGTTAAAGATGCATTAACTCAAAAAAGTGCTAAAAGTGAATCAGATTCTTATGAAAATGTTCTTTCTTACCCACTTAAGGAGGCTAGAGAAAAATTTGAAAAAAATTATTTAACTTCTCAATTAAAAAAAAATAAAGGTAATATATCAAAAACGGCAGATTTTGTTGGTATGGAAAGATCTGCTCTTCATAGAAAACTTAAAACTTTAGGTATTAAAGGCGTTAATTAATAATGAATATAATAATCTGTGGAGCTGGAAGAGTTGGCTTTTCAATATCAAAACAATTATCTGCACAAGGGCACTCAATAACTGTAGTTGACCAGTCGAGTGAATTTATTCAAAAAATTAATGACACCCAAGATGTAAAAGGGATTGTTGGAAGAGCTACTTATCCTTCAGTTTTGGAAAAAGCTGGAGCAGAAGACGCTGATATGATTATAGCAGTAACACAAAATGACGAGACTAATATGGTTATATGTCAAGTAGCTTATTCAATTTTCAAAATAAATAAAAAAATTGCAAGAGTTAGAGGTCAAGAGTTTTTAGGAGGAAAATGGGGTAAATTATATGGTGAGTCAAATCTTCCTATAGATGTGATTATTTCGCCTGAATTAGAGGTTGCAAAATCATTGCAAAGAAAACTGGATGCTCCAGGTGCATTAGATAGCGTTCCCTTTGCTAATGGTAAAATAAAAGTTTTAGAAATTAATATAGATAAAAATTGTCCTTTAGTTAATATTGAGTTGAGTAAACTTACTAAACAATTTCCAGACCTAAAAGCAAACATACTTGGAGTTATCAGAGGAGATAAATTCGTTATTTTAAAAAAAAAGGATAAACTTTTAGTAAACGATAAAGCTTTTGTTGTTATAAATGCTTCACAGATTATTGTTACACTTGCTGCATTTGGACATGAAGAAAAAAAGGCAAAAAAAATCCTTATTGTAGGAGGTGGAAACATAGGTTTTAACCTTGCAAAGAATCTTGAAGCGGACTCAGATGGCGTCAGGGTTAAAATTATAGAAAAAAATAAAGATAGAGCAGAACTAATTGCTAACGAATTAAATAATACACTCGTCATTAATGGGGATGGTTTAGATGAAGATGTTTTAAAAGAAGCTAATATTGAAGAATCTGAAACTGTTTTATCTTTAACTAATGATGATGAAGATAACATCATGGTTAGTGTACTAGCTGAAAAAAATAATCCTGATAAAAGAACAATTGCTTTAGTTAATAAACAAAATTACAGCTTGTTACAGTCTTCACTTAAAATTAATGATTTAGTTGATCCTAGACTTGCAACAATATCTACAATATTAAAACATGTTCACAAAGGTACCATTGAAACGGTTTACACTCTTTTAGATGGAGAATATGAATTTATAGAGGCTGAGATTTTAGAAACATCAGAATTAATAACCAAGTCAATTAAAGAATCAAACTTACCAAAAGAAATAAGAATTGGTGCAATAGTTAGAAATAAAGAGGTCATTATACCAAAATCCGACTTTGTTTTTGAAAAAAAAGACTTAGTTGTTTTTTTAACCAAAAGAGAGCACTTAGAAAAAGTAGAAAGTTTATTTAGAATAAGTTCATTAATTTAATGAATTATAGAGGCATATTATTTTTTTTGGGAATCTATTCGCTGTTAGTTTCCTTATTTTCTGTTTTAAATATTTTTTACTCAATCTATTTTGATTTTATTATAGGATTAAAATCTTATATCATAACTTTTTTTATTTCTTCAACTACAGGATTCTCTTTTTACTATATAGGACGCAATCATATAAAGGACATTTCGTTAATAGATCAAATTTTTTTTATTCTATTAAGTTTTATTTTAATACCGCTTTTGATTAGCATTCCTTATTTTTTTAGTATTTATAATATTAATCTTTTAAATTCTTATTTTGAATCTGTATCTGGATTTACTACAACAGGCTTTTCTATATTTGAAAATATTAAAAATGTTGATGAACCTTTAATTTTATGGAGATCAAGCTCGCAATGGATAGGAGGTTTGTTATTTTTATTAGCGACTATAGGTACTATTGGCTCTAAACAAATCAAAATAAAACCATCATATCTAATATCTGGTGGTGCTTCAGGAAGAAATTTTTACAATAATTTTAACTATAATTTTTTCAAGATTTTTTTAATTTATTTCAGCTTAACTATCTTTGTAATTTTTTTATATAGTTTAGTTGATCTTAGGCTTCTTGATGCATTTAATATGTCATTTACAAGTATATCGGCAGGTGGTTTTTTACCTGATGATAACCTATCTAATGTTTTAGTGAATGATTTACAAATATTTATTTTTTCAATTTCATTATTAATTCCAATATTTAATTTTTTTTTACTAAACGACATAATTACAAGAAAATTTTCATTTAGAAACTATCAAGAGGATATTCATTTAGGATTATTAGTTTTACTGATAACTTTAGTTTTTTATTTTTTTGTGATTTCAGAAGAGGGTTTTGCAAAAGTATTTTTTGCGGTTACAACGTCAATTTCTACCTCAGGAATTTCATTATATAGTTCTGATTTAAACTTATCATTATTTTTTATATTGTTAACAATAGTAGGTGGCTCTTTAATATCAACTTCATCTGGATTTAAATACACAAGAATTTATATTCTTCTTAAAATTTCTTACCAGGAAATTTACAGACTTGTGAAACCAATAAATATTATTGATAAGAACTTATTTAATTCAGAGGCCAAAATTGATGACCAGGATGTAAAAATAGCCTTTTTAGTTTTTATGTTGCTTATTATTTCTATATTTATTTTATCAGCTATTTTGTCTTTAGATAATATAACCTTTGAAAATTCATTTAAACTATCGATACTCACCCTAACTAACACTACAACTTCATCATTATATGGTATGGACAATTTTGTTTTTTTAGATTTAAATAACTTCACAAAGATGTCATTAATGTTTTTTATGATATTAGGTAAATTAGAAATAATTGCTGTTATATATTTAATTAGGAAATTTTTTTTTAGATTTTAAATTATGGCGAACATATTAATTTTAGGTGCCGGAACCATGGGGACAGCTTTTTCTATTCCCTGCTCAGATAATAATCATAAAATTTTTATAGTAGGAACACATTTAGAAAATAAATTTGTTGATCAAGTTAATTTTAAAAAAAAACATCCAATTTTAAATTGCACTATTCCTAGAAATGTGAAATTTGTTAAATTAAATAAATTAAAAACAATAGCTAATGGAAAAATTGATTTGATCGCCATAGCCGTTGTTTCAAAAGGTATTGAGTGGGCATCAAAAGAGTTAAGTAAAATTATAAAAAAAAATACCCCAATTTTGATACTAACAAAAGGATTAGATATTTATAAAAATAAATTTGAAGTTATGCCTCATAAAATGGAAAGAATTTTAAAAAAAAATGGTATTAAAAAAACAAACATTTCGATAGCAGGAGGCCCATGTCTTGCTAAAAATTTATCTAGCAAAATTAATACATCTGTTATATTTGCTAATAAAGATATTAAATCTGTTAAAAAAATTTCAAAATTAGTTTCAACTAATTATTATCATATTTCATATTCACGTGATGTAGTAGGAGTTGGTTTGTGTTCAGCAATTAAAAACATCTTTTCAATGGCAATAGGATCTTCTGTTACCCATTTAAATGCATCAGCTGGCATATTTCAACAATCAATTAACGAAATGTTAATTTTAATAAAAAAACTCAAAGGTAAAAAAGAAACTGTTATGGGTCTAGCGGGTGTTGGTGATTTATACGTGAGTGCTGTCGGAGGAAGAAATAGTAAAATGGGTGAATATCTAGGTCGGGGCATGACTTTTACACAGGTTAAAAAAATAAAAATGGCAAAAGATACTGTTGAGGGAGCTGACCTTGCTTTGAAAATTGGGTACAAGATTAAAAAAGATTTTGATAATAATAAAATTCCTATAATGACAAGTATGATCAATTCTATTTGTAAAAATTCGATTCTTAAAATTGATTGGAAAAAATTTTAATTAAAAAACTTTGATTCGTTAGAAGATTTGGTGTAATAAAAAAAAAGGCGCCCTTAGCTCAGCTGGATAGAGCATCGGTTTTCTAAACCGAGGGTCGGAGGTTCGAATCCTCCAGGGCGCGCCAATGACAAAAAAGCCCTGAAAAACCTGCATAAATGGCCAAAAACCTTGTAAATTTGCAACATTATAAGGCGATATCTTAAATTGTATATATTGGGCTTGCATTGTGTAAATTAGTTAAGTACGGTCTGCGTAATGAAATCAAAATTTCTGTCTTTAATAGCTTCTGCAGCACTAGTTCTTAGTGCAATTACATTACCAGCTAAGGCCGTGGATGTAGGCGGTTTTAATGTAGGTGTATCTGCTGGGGTGATAGGTAATAAATCACAATTCACTACAAATGGTTCTGAGACTGAAGGAGGAGGAGACTCTGAAGTTACAAAAGCTGAAGAAAGCGAATCTCATGCATTTCCATCTTGGTTTGGTGAAATAGGAGTTAAAACAGGTTTATTAGGTATAAACATCGGTTATGAAAATGTACCATTCGATGCAAATCTTGGTGCTAAAACAAGAACTGACGTTAACGATGCTAAAGACACTAATGATGATGGTGCTTATAAAGCTGAAGCAGAAGTTTCTGATTATCACGTTTATTATATAGAGCCTCAAATTTGGCTTAACGACAACTTAGCTATTTACGGAAAATTTGGTCGTAACGATGTTACAGTTAAATCAATGGAAAACATTGCTCAAGGTGAAAACAGTTCGACATACGGAGATGCAAGTGTTGATGGCGATGTTATAGGAGCTGGTATAAGATTTAAATCAGATCTTGGTTTCCTTATAAAAATTGAATATCAGGAAATTGATTATGAAACAGTAACACTAACATCAACAACTGGTAACGCAAACACCATTAAAGGTGACATAGATCAAGTATCTGGAAGAATTGCAATCGGCTGGCAGTTCTAATCAAAACTAAAGTTAATTTTCAAACCAATTATATTTTCTAGAAAATTTATTAAGAAATTGTTTGTATTCGTAATATTTATTTTTCTTATTTTTAAATATGGGTTTACGAATTTGTATATTACTAGCCGTTTTTGAAACAATATCTTTTCTTTTATAAAATTCTAAACATTCTTTACTCCATTCCAAATTACAAAATTGGAATAGTTTTTTAGATTCGTTAATGGGATTATTTATTAATTTATCAAGTTCTAAATCATAAATAAAACCAGGGTATTTTTTCTTAAAAAAATCAATTGTGTGAAAATAAATATCAAAATAATCAAAAATATTTTTCAAATTATGAGCCCAGCTCATTTTCGAAAGGTTATTTTTAATAATTGACATAATGGAGTATAGAGCATTTCTTTTGCAGTTAATAATTGTAGCATTAGGGAAAATTTGCTTAATTAAACCAATGTAAAAGAAGTTTTCTAAAGATTTATCAGTAAATATTAAATTATCCTTATTAATTGTCAAAACTCTTTCTTTATAAAGTTGAGTTAAACCACGATTGAAATCATTAATATCGTTATTTGTTATTAATTTTTTATTAACAATCCCATTTTTATGAAAGAATAATTGCAAAACTCCAGCTTCTTCTCCCATAAGTATTTTATTTTTTCCAGAAGCAATTATCTTTTCAACCAAAGTTGAACCACATCTAGGAACCCCTACTATGAAAATAGGTCTAATATTACTTAAATCATTTTGATTTAGTCTTATACTATGTTCAAAAGTTAAATTCCGAATTTTTGGTAATTCATTAAGCCAATAATCTATATTTTTTGAAAAAGACTTATTTTGCGATTTTAGATAGAAATCATGACCTTTTATTAAATTATTAAATTCTTTTTTATAATTTTTATTTTTTTGATCATATTTTGCTATTAAAAAATGACCATAGGCTAAATTTTTATATTCTTTTTTTTTGCTTTTAATAATTTTATATATTTTATTTTTCTCTTTTAAATCTATAGTCTTATTTTCTAGTATTTTAAGATAATATAAATGTGCTAAATTTTCTGGTTCATACCTAAGCGCCTTTTTATAATAAGTGATGGCATTATCAAAATTTCCAAGTTCAGTTAATGCAAGGCCAAGATTATTATATGAGTTAGCATGATCTGGTTTTATTTCGATTGCTTTGTTGTATGATTTTATTGCTTCATGAAATCTTCCTAATTCTGCAAAAATTAAGCCTATATTATTATATGCTCCTACAAAGTTTGGATTTAATTTAATTACCGTTTTGTAAAAACTTATTGAATCATTTAAATTTCCTAATTCTTGAGACAGCTTTGCTAAGTTATAATGTGCATTAATATAATCAGGTTTTATTTTTATTGCTTGTCTGTAAGAAATTTCTGAAGATTTCAAATCTCCTAGCTCAAAGTAAACTATTCCCAAATTGTAATAAGCATTTACATAATTAGGATTTATTTTAATCACCTTTTTGTAAAAATTTATTGACTGAACAAGATTACCCAATTCTTTTTCAATATTACCCAAATTTACTAAAGCTGCTAGGAAATTAGGTTCAATCTTAATAGCTTTAATCAAATAATCTTTTGCTAAATTTAACTTTCTTGATTTAGCTAATATTAAAGAAAGTTGAAATAATGATTCGAGGTCTTTTGGATTTTCTTTAATTTTTTTTTTTAAATTTTTCACAATCATATTTACTATTATTAATTTGCTGTTTTTTCACTTTTTTATTCATAAAATATTATTTAATATAGCACTGTTGGGACAATTTTAACCTTGTGTTATTCAAGTTTTTTTAAGATATTAAATGAGTTATGAGTTTAGAACTTTTAAATTTTCAAGGATACGGCCCGTATGTTTGGCCAGCATTTATATTTACCTTTTTAGGTTGTTTCTTACTTTATTTAAAAACTAAAAAAGAGTTTAAAAAACAAGAAAAACTTTTTTTAGAAACCTTTACTGTGCCTAAATTAGCAATAAATCAAAATAGAAAATTTAGAAAACAGTCGATAAAACAAGTTGCTCTTCCTGTTAAGACATTTTAAGAATCCTAAATTATTTAATAAATAAATGTTAAGTAAAAAAGTAAAATCAAGAATAACTTTCTTGTTTGTTTCTTTAGTAGCTGCATCAATAATTATATTTATTATATTTAAATCATTAGAGGAAAATGTTGTTTATTTTTTTTCACCAACAGAAATTATTAAAAAAACAGATATTACTATTGATAAGAAAATAAGAATAGGTGGTCTAGTTAAAGAGAAATCAATTAAAAAAGATGGAAAAACGACCCTATTTATAATAACTGATTTAAAAAAAGAGATTATTGTTTCTTATAACGGTCTAGTTCCCAATTTGTTTGCCGAAGGAAAAGGTGTAATTGCCGAAGGAAAACTAAGAGATAAAAAATATTTCATTGCTGAAAAAATACTTGCTAAACATGATGAAAATTATATGCCTCCTGAAGTAAATAAAATTTTGGAAAAATCCGATTGATACATATAATATAAACTTATGTTAAAAAAAATTTTTCCTAATAAAATTTTGTTAATTAGTCCTAATTTTATTAATAAATTAATTATATTAATGATTGCCGTATTTTTTCTGGGACTAATTTATTCTTTATTTATTTCTCCACCTGATTATATCCAGGGAGATTCTGTAAGAATAATGTATGTTCATGTTCCTTCTTCCTTTTTAGCTCTAGGGTGTTTTGCTTTTTTAGGAATTGCATCGATAATTAATATAATTTTTAAAATTAAGTTTGTTTCCTTGATGGCTAAAAGTTTAGCACCTGTAGGAATGCTTTTTACAATAATATCTATAGTTACAGGATCACTGTGGGGAAAACCAACATGGGGAATATGGTGGGTATGGGACGCTAGGTTGACATCAATGTTTGTCTTACTCTGTTTTTATTTAGCTTATATTTTGTCCTGGAAATATATCAGTGACTTTAGGAGAGCAAATACAACATCTTCAATAATTAGTATTATAGGTTTATTTAATTTACCAATTATAAAATTTTCTGTTGACTGGTGGAATACACTACATCAAACCTCAAGCATAACACTCACTTCTGCTCCTAAAATACATATCACGATGCTTATACCACTTATGATTATGCTATTAGGCATGTTAATCTATTTATCAGTTATTTTTTTAATCAAATATAAAACTGAAATAATGAAATTTAAATTAGAAAAAAATAAAAATAAAAGTAGTTAATTATTTTTTTTATTAATATATTTTTTATTGTGTCTTAAAATAACTATGATTCCAATTAATAAAAAAACAAGCGGCATAAACCATAAAGCAAAGGTACTTGATTTGAGTGGTGGTTTTAAAAGAATAAAGTCACCATATCTTTCCACTAAGAAATCGTATATTTCTTTATTTTCATGCCCGCTTTTTATTTTATCTCTAATTAGTAAACGCAAATCTTTTGCCAATGGCGCATTGGAATCGTCAATTGATTGATTTTGACAAACCATGCATCTAATATTTTTTGAAATATTTCTAGCTCTTACCTCTTGTTCTTTGTTAAGCATGATTTCTTCAGGCTCGACTGAGTGCAAAAAATTTTGGGAAAAAAATATCAAATTTAAAAAAACTATTATATTTAAGAATACAATTAATTTATAATTTTTATTTAACATTACTTATCTCATTCAATATAGAATTAATTTTTTTATATATTTTTTTAGTAACCTGCCCTGCATGTCTATATTTTATAACACCTTCAGAATTAACTATAAAAGTTTCTGGAATACCATAAACACCCCAATCAATAGCAATTCTTCCTTTTCTATCTATAGCAATTTCTGAGTAAGGATTTCCTAATTTTTTTAAAAATTCTTTAACTTTTTTATCGTTATCCTTATAATTAATTCCAATTACTTTAATTTTTTCTTTATTAGCAAAATCCATGATGTATTTATGTTCATCATGACAAGGTTTGCACCAAGTCGCAAAAAAATTGACCAAAATTATTTCTTCTCCAAATTTTTGTTTTGAAGAAAATTTTTCATTCTTAAACAATGAATCTGTTTCAAAAATTGGAACATTTCTATTTATCAAATTAGAAGGAAGATTATATGGATCTCTTTCACTTACTAAAATATATAAAAATGATAATAAAATAAGTAAAAAAAATATTAATGGCAGAATAAAAAATTTCTTCTTCATAAATGTAAAATTTTAAATTTTTTAATATTATTCGTTAATGTAACAATCCCCCCAACAAATATGGCAAAAGCACCAATCCATATCCAAATTACTAGTGGGTTATAATAGATTCTTACTACCCAACCATCTTGAGGGTTTCCATCACCCAAAACTATGTATAAATCTCTTAATAAATTAGTGTGTATAGAAGCCTCAGTAGTAAAATTTTTTGTAACAAGATAAAATCTATTTTCAGGCTCAAGTTTAGTAACAAAGTTTTTATTTTTGTCATAAATAGAAAAATCTGCTTTTATAGCTATATAATTTTGTTCTTCAACTTCGTTGATTTTTTTAAAAAGAACATTGTAATTTTTAATTTGAGTTTTATTATCAATATTCATTCTCACAATTTTTTCTTCTTGCCAAACACTTGAGCCTGTTATACCCAAAATTAAAAGACCAATACCTAAGTGGGCTATGATCATACCTTTTGAAAATTTAGTTTTTATTGTGATCAAATGTGAAAAACTATTAAAAATTATCCAAAAGGCTAAAAATATACCTATAATTCCGAGGATACTATAATGACGATAAATTAAGAAAATAGTTATTGTAGCAATCAATGTAACTAAAATACTTGGCAAAGACTTACGTAAAACTTTAACTAGACTTTCTTTTTCCCAAGCTAATAATGGACCAATTCCCATAATTAAAATAGCTGGAGCCATTATTGGTATAGTTGTTGAATTAAAAAAAGGTTCTCCTACAGAAATTTTATTATTAGTAAACATTTCAATTAAAAGAGGATAAATTGTCCCTAAAAATATAGTTGAGCATACTATTACCATGATAATATTATTAACTAGTATTGAGCCTTCTTTACTAAAAAATGCAAAATAATTACGATCAAAGTATTTTTTAGAGTTTAATCCAAAAAGTGTTAGTGAATAAAAGCCTAAAAAACCTAAAAAAAGTAAAATATAAATTCCTCTTGATGGATCCAGAGCAAAAGTGTGGACGCTAGTAAGTATACCAGATCTAACTAAAAATGTTCCAACTACACTCAAAAGAAAACAAAGTATAGATAATAACAACACCCATGTTTGAAGCGATTTTCTTTTTTCTACAATGATGAGCGAGTGAAGCAATGCTGTACCAATCAACCATGGCATAAGTGAAGCATTTTCAACAGGGTCCCAAAACCACCAACCTCCCCAACCTAATTCATAATATGCCCATATAGAACCGAACATGATACCTATTGTTAAAAAAGTCCAAGAAACCATAACGAAAGGTTTCATATATAGATGCCATAAAATTTTTTCGTCATTATTTAATTTTAGAGTTGCTATGCTTAGAGAGAAAACTGCAGAGAAGCCAACATACCCAATATATAAGAGAGGAGGGTGTATAGCCAAAGCAGGATCTTGTAAAATTGGATTAAAACCTAAGCCTTCACTTTGAGGAGAGTCCATTTTATCAAAAGGATTTGAAGTAAATATTGTAAAAAAAACAAATCCAAATGTTATTAGCGCCTGAGACTTCAAAGCATGAATAATAAAATTTAAATTATTTTTATTTATTAATCTAAATATAAAAAAGTTAAAGATGCTTAAAATTAATATCCATAAGAGCATTGATCCTTCATGGTTGCCCCATACTGCTGACACTTTGTACAACAAAGGTTTTGTCGTATGAGAATTTTGAAAAACATTAATCAAAGAAAAATCTGAATAAACATAACTATACATTAATGAGAAAAAAGATATTAATGAACACAACAACAAACAGTAGGCAGAAATTTTTTTTATTCTTAATATGTTTTTATCATTTGTTGTTTTAAAATTTATTGCTTGCGTAACACAAAAAAATAAGCACAACCAAAGATTTATATTTCCTAAAAATGGTACCATCAGTTATAGGTCTATACTTGACACTGTTTAATGCAATCTTGCATTGTGACCATAAAAACCATTAAAACAGTTGTATAAACCTCTATTTTGTTAAAGTATATTTTTTATTTACTACATATAGATATAGTTGATTCAAGTTAAAGTTTGATCAATCTTAATTTATAAATCATATTATCATTAATTAATTTAAGTTTATTAAAATAAATTTTTTAAACTTAATATTGTTAACAATAAAAAGAGGAAAAAAAATGTATAAATACATTAAACGAATAACTTCTTTCGTAGCTATGTTTGCAGTGCTATTTGTTTTTGCAGGTGAAGCTATGGCTAAGAAGTCTAAAACTCTGAAAAACACTCAGAAAAAAGGTTTTGTTAGATGTGGTGTATCTCAGGGTCTTCCAGGTTTCTCAAATGCTGATGCATCAGGAAACTGGACAGGTGTTGACGTTGATGTTTGCAGAGCTGTAGCTGCTGCAGTACTAGGTGATGCAGGTAAAGTTAAATTTACTCCACTAAGTGCTAAAGAAAGATTTACAGCTTTAACTTCTGGAGAAATTGATATTTTATCTAGAAACACAACTTGGACACTTTCAAGAGATGCGGACATTGGTCTTACTTTCGTTGGAGTTAACTTCTACGACGGCCAAGGTTTCATGGTTAGAAAAGATTCAGGTATTACATCCACTAGCCAATTCAAAAGTGGTATCTCAGCTTGTACAAACATTGGAACTACAACTGAGTTAAACATGAGAGACTTCTTTACTTCTAAAGGAATTTCTTATGAACCAGTAGCATTTGAAAAAGCTGATGAAGTTGTTGCTGCTTATGACGCAGGAAGATGCGACACATACACAACAGATAAATCAGGTTTAGCTGCTCAAAGAACTAAAATGAAAGATCCAGACGCTCACATAGTTTTACCAGAGACGATTTCAAAAGAGCCATTAGGTCCTGTTGTTCGTCAAGGTGATTCAGTTTGGGAAGATATAGTTCGTTGGTCATTAAACGTAATGATCGAAGCAGAAGAGTATGGAATTACTTCTGCTAATGCTGATTCTATGAAAACTTCAGAAAACCCAGCTATTAAAAGACTTGTTGGAGCTGAAGGTGAATTAGGCGCTGCATTTGGATTAGACAATGAGTGGAGCTTAAGAATTATTAAACAAGTTGGTAACTATGGTGAAAGCTATAAAAGAAATATAGCAGATCCTGGTATTTTGCCTGATAGAGGTCCTAACCAATTATGGACTAAAGGCGGAATACTTTATGTACCACCTGCAAGATAATTTATAAAAAATAAAGATTAAAAAGGGCTAGATTTTTCTAGCCCTTTTTTTTTATTATTGCTATTGTCCACGCATGAACATCAAGATTAAGAAAATTTTACCACAATTAATAACACTACTAGTGGTTGTTTTAATTTTTGGATTTTTTACCTTTAATGCCCAAGTTAATATGGAGAATAGGGGGATTGAATTTGGTTATGGTTTTTTATCTCAAGAGTCTTCTTTTGATGTTCAATTTTCTTTAATTGAATATGACGGATCTCACTCATATGCTAGAGCGTATTTAGTAGGTCTATTAAATACTCTATTGGTTGCCTTTATAGGTATTATATTTGCGACAATTATTGGAATTATAGTTGGAATAGCAAGATTATCTCCAAATTATTTAATTGAGAGATCGGCAGCTTTTTATGTAGAATTTTTTAGAAATATACCTTTGCTGCTGCAAATATTTTTTTGGTACTTTGCTGCACTTAGAGCTCTTCCTTTGCCTCAGGATGCTGAAGCAATTTTTGGAGTTTTTTTCTTAACAATTAAAGGTTTATTTGTACCTCGTTTTGTATGGGAAAATTTAGATATATTTTTCTATTCGTTAATAGCAGCAACAATTTCTATTGTAGTAATAAGAAATTACGCAAGAAAATTACAAGAAAGTGAAGGAAAACAATTGCCAGTTTTTTCTATTTCTATAGGTTTATTAATAATTCTTCCATTGTTGGCTTTTTTAATTGGAGGAGTTTCTTTAAGTTTTGAAATGCCTGTTCTAGAACAAATAGCTACAACATCATTTAAATATAATGGTGGATTAGGATTGCCTCCTGAACTTATAGCCTTAACCCTTGCATTAGCCTTATATACTGCCACTTTTATAGCTGAATGTGTAAGAGCTGGAATACAAGGAATTAGCAAAGGCCAAAAAGAAGCCGCAGCATCTATCGGTTTAACGCCTAATCAAATTTTAAAGTTAGTAATAATGCCTCAAGCATTAAGGATAATAATTCCTCCAACTACTAATCAATATTTAAATTTAACTAAAAACTCATCATTAGCAGCAGCCATAGCATATCCAGATCTAGTTTTAGTATTTGCCGGAACTGCCTTGATGCAGACAGGCAGAGCAATAGAAATTGTTTCTATTACTATGTTAACATATTTATCTATTAGCTTAGCTATTTCTGTTTTAATGAATTGGTACAACAAAAGTATCGCAATTAAGGAAAAATAATGAATAAAATCAATTTCTTAAAACCTGACAATCAAAACTTAAGTACTTATTTGTATTCAGGTTCATTTTTATTTTTTATAGCGGTTTTAGATGTTTTTTTAAGTTCTTTTTTTGAAATGAACATTACTTCATTTTTACCAAATTTTGTTAGTTTCTTACTTCCTTTAATTTTAGGAATTATAGGATTGCATCTTATCAGAATAGAATTTTCAGGAATAAAAAATTTAGACTTATTGAATAAGCATATTAACACTAATACTTTTAATGCAATTTTAACTCTATTAATTATTTTTACGATAATTAAGTCAATTCCACCAATTATGAGTTGGTTTTTCATAGATGCCAATATTGCAGGTGACACAAAAGAAGCTTGTACTGGTAGTGGCGCTTGTTGGACCTATATTAAAATCTGGCTTAATAGATTTATTTATGGAATGTATCCAAACGAATTTCAATGGAGAATAAATATTTCCTTTATTTTATTAATAGCTTTGGCTTTCGTTGGTTTAATTCCATCAGAAAAAATTAAGAAGTTTTTAACCTTATACTATGTAGTTGTTTACCCAATTATTGCATTTATACTAATTTATTATTTAATTTCAGGTGGATCGTTAGGTCTAGAGTGGGTTGAAACAGGAGCTTGGGGAGGATTGTCATTAACTTTCATAGTTTCTTTCTTTTGTTTAATTTTCTGTTTTCCGGTAGGTATGTTTTTAGCTTTAGGTAGAAGATCTCAATTACCAACAGTTAGATATATTTCGGTTGGTTTTATAGAATTTTGGAGAGGTGTTCCTTTAATAACTGTATTATTTATGTCATCTGTAATGTTTCCTATGTTTTTACCTGAAGATTTTTTCATGGATAAATTAGTTAGAGTAATTATAGCTATATCTTTGTTCGAAGCCGCTTATGTTGCTGAAGTTATTAGAGGAGGTTTACAAGCGCTGCCGAGAGGTCAATATGATGCTGCTAAATCATTAGGAATGGGTTATTGGAAGATGCATATTTTTGTAATTTTACCACAAGCTTTAAAACTTGTTATTCCAGGTATAGCAAATACTTTCTTAGCTCTAGTTAAAGACACACCACTTATTTTCGTAGTAGGACTTCTAGAAATAGTTGGAATGTTAAATTTAGCTAAAACAAATCCAGAATGGCTTGGTTTCGCAATGGAAGGTTATGTTTTTGCAGCTATAATTTTCTGGATTATTTGTTATGCTATGAGTAAATATAGTTACAATTTAGAATTGAAATACAAAACAGAGAGATAAATTTTATGTCTGATCAAATTATAGAAATGAAAAATGTAAATAAATGGTTTGGAGATTTTCAGGTCTTGAAAGATATAAATTTACAGGTAAATCAAAAACAGAAAATAGTTGTTTGTGGTCCGTCAGGTTCTGGAAAATCTACATTAATAAGGTGCATTAATAGATTAGAGGAACATCAAAAAGGAACAATTATTGTTGATGGAAATGAACTCACAGAGGACACAAAAGACATTGAAAAGATAAGGGCTGAAGTAGGAATGGTTTTCCAACAATTTAATTTATTTCCACATTTATCAATACTAGATAATTGTACCTTAGCACCAATTTGGGTAAAAAAAATGCCAAAAAAACAAGCTGAAGAGCTGGCAATGAAACAATTAGAGCAAGTTCAAATTGTTGATCAAGCAAAAAAATTTCCAGGGCAATTATCAGGTGGGCAACAACAAAGATCAGCTATAGCAAGAGCTTTATGTATGCAGCCTAAAATTATGCTTTTTGATGAACCCACCTCTGCATTAGACCCTGAAATGATTAAGGAAGTATTAGATGCTATGGTAAATCTTGCAAAAGGTGGAATGACAATGATTGTTGTGACGCATGAAATGGGTTTTGCTAAGGAAGTAGCCGACGAAGTAATTTTTATGGATGAAGGAATGATTGTGGAAAAACAACCTACCAAAGATTTTTTTGCTAATCCTAAAAGCGATAGAACAAAACTCTTTTTAAGCCAAATATTGTAAATTTTTATTTAATGTGTTTAAAATAAGCAAAATATTTATATTCTTAATAATATTTTGTATCCCAGCTAATGCCCATGTTGAGCACTACAGCAATTTAAATAGAGTTGAATTTGATATCTATAGAAATAATAATCATATAGGAAAGCATATTTTTTCTATTGAAAAAAATGGATCTAAATTACTAGTAAAAAGTGAGATTAATTTTGAAATAAAGAAATTTGGTATTGTAATTTATAAATATTTATTAAAAAGCACCGAAGTTTTTGATAACGGGATGCTAATAGAATTTAATTCAACTACACAGCAAAATAAGAAACAAAAATATGTAAATATGAAATTGAAAAATGATGAATATATTATTGATGGATCATCATATAAAGGAACAGTGCCAATTGATTATATGCCTGGCACCTGGTGGAATCATAGTATTGTTTCTAGTAAAGCTCAAATAAGCCCTTCATCTGGTAGAATTATTGACCAAAATGTTAAATTTTTAGGTAAAGAAAAAATAAAAATTGGTCACAAAATAATAGACACTTTGCATTTTAATTTTACGTCATCAGATAAAAAATTAAGCAAAGATAAAAAACTAAATATGCATATCTGGTATGAAGAAAACACATTGACCTGGGTAAAAGCATATTTTAAAAAAAAAGGTGAATGGGAATATAGGTTACAATCCTTAAATTGATAAAAAAAAGTGATAATTTGCCCCGGATTTTGAAAGAAATGTCAATACATCTTACTATTTATTTTTTAATAAAAGCACCTCTGAAGTGAAATAAAAGAGGCTAGATTTACCTCAATACACTAAAAAAAAAGTCCCCTTTTTTATTTTTTTACTGTTGCAATTAATTATCAACTGATGTTGTATATTCAGATTATTTAAGTCTTTAAGGGGGATATTAAATGGAATCAAATTTTAACCGTCATCTCGGTTCAAAACTAAGAATGAGAAGATTAGCTTTAGGGTTAACACAAACTAAAGTAGCACAAGCAATAAATGTAACATTTCAGCAAATACAAAAGTATGAAAAAGGAACAAACGGAATTAGTTCATTAAGAATAATGCAACTAGCAAATTTTTTAAAAGTACCAGTTGTTTATTTCTTTGAAGATTTTCCTGATTATGTAAGTGGAAATACAAAAAATGAATTTAGTGGCGAAGAGTTAAACTATTCTTTTTTAGCAAAATTATTTACAAGTCTTTCAGAAACTCAAAAAGAAAAAATATTACAGGTTTTAAAAAATACTTCTATTCTCGAAAAGACGGGTTAATTATTTGGCTCCTCGGGCAGGACTCGAACCTGCGACCAATTGATTAACAGTCAACTGCTCTACCAACTGAGCTACCGAGGAATAACATCAAGATACTTTTTTTTAAAATTAAAACAACAAAAAATTTTGGAGGCCACGCCCAGAATCGAACTGGGATAAAAGGATTTGCAATCCTCTGCGTAACCATTCCGCCACGTGGCCTTAACTTTAATAAAATTGATTCAATCAACTCTTTGTATTATACCAAATTATTATATGGTTAAGTAAGATGAAAAATTCAAATTACAACCACATTAACATAGAAAAACAAATATACAATTATTGGGAAAAAAATAAATTTTTCAAACCAAGAAAAAATCGTAAAAAACATTTTTCTATTGTAATACCACCACCAAATGTGACTGGAAGCTTACATATGGGCCATGCACTGAATAATTCATTGCAAGATTTATTAGTTCGTTTTTATCGAATGAATGATTATGAAACTTTATGGCAGCCCGGAACTGATCATGCGGGAATTGCAACACAGGCTGTCGTAGAAAAAAAATTATTAGAAAAAAATATTAAAAAAGATCAACTTGGTAGAGATAAATTTATCAAAGAGGTTTGGAAATGGAAAAAAGAGTCCGGAGATCAAATTTTAAATCAATTAAAAAAGTTGGGATGTTCATGTGATTGGTCAAGAAATAGATTTACCATGGATAAAGAACTCTCCGAAGCCGTAATAAAAAGTTTTGTTAAGCTTTATAATAAAAAAATTATATATAAAGATACAAAATTAGTTAATTGGGACACTAAATTAGAAACTGCTATATCTGACTTAGAGGTTGAGCAGAGAGAAGTTAATTCAAATCTTTATTACATTAAATACCAAATAAATGGTGAAAATGATTTTTTAATAATAGCTACAACAAGACCAGAAACTATGCTTGGAGATACAGCTGTAGCAATTAATCCAAGAGATGAAAGGTATAAAAAATATATAGGCAAAACAGTAACCATACCTATTGTTGAGAGAGAAGTTAAAATTATCACTGACGAATATGTTTCTATAGATCAAGGCTCAGGAGCGCTTAAAGTTACACCGGCTCACGATTTTAATGATTTTGAAATTGGAAAAAGACACAAATTAGATTTTATAAATATTTTTGAAAAGAACGGGACTTTAAACAATAAAGCGCCCAAAGAATTAGTTGGCATTGATCGTTTCGAAGCAAGAAAAAAAATTTTAAGTATTTTAAAAGAAAAAGAATTATTAGATAAAGTAGAGAGCATAAAAAATTCAGTCCCATATGGAGACCGTTCAAATTCTATTATAGAACCATTATTAACGGAACAATGGTTTGCGGATGCAAAATTTTTATCTAAAAAAGCAATACAAGTAGTTAAAAAAAGAAAGACAAAATTTTTTCCTAAAAATTGGACAGATACATATTTTCAGTGGATGAACAATATTCAACCTTGGTGTATTTCTAGACAGTTATGGTGGGGACATAGAATACCCGCCTGGTATTCAAAAGATAAAAAAATATTTGTAGCCGAAAACGAAAATGAAGCAAAAAAATTAGCAAAAAAATTCTATAAAAGAAATGTAGAATTAAAAAGAGATGAGGATGTATTAGATACTTGGTTCTCTTCAGCTTTGTGGCCATTTGCTACATTGGGTTGGCCAAAAAAAACCTATGAACTTAAGAGATTTTATCCAACATCTGTCTTAGTAACAGGGTTTGATATTATTTTTTTCTGGGTAGCCAGAATGATGATGATGGGAAATTATTTAATTAACAAAGAACCTTTTTCAAGTGTTTATGTTCATGCTCTTGTTAGAGATGAAAAAGGCCAAAAAATGTCGAAGTCAAAAGGCAATGTAATAGATCCTTTGGATATAATAAATAAATACGGAGCAGACTCTTTAAGATTTACTTTAATTTCAATGGCAGCACCAGGCAGAGATGTAAAACTTTCCGAAGATAGAGTTAAGGGCTATAGAAATTTCCTGAATAAAATATGGAATGCAAATAAATTTTCAAAAATAAACAAATGCAAACTTTCAAATAAACTAAATGTTAATAATTTAAAACTTGATGTTAATAGATGGATTTATTTTGAACTAATAAAAACTAATGAGGAAGCAAGAAAGTATATTGAGAATTATAGATTTGATGAAGCAGCAAGAATTATTTATCAATTTGTTTGGCATTCTTATTGTGATTGGTATATTGAGTTTTTAAAGCCTATATTTGAGTCTAAAGAACAAATAAAACTCACAGAATCTCGTTATCTAGCATCATTTATAGAAGCCAATATATTAGTTCTTTTACATCCATTTATACCTTTTTTTACTGAAAAAATTTGGCAAGAATCTCAATACATTAAGCATTTTAAGAAACCACTCATGTTTAAAGATTGGAGAATAAAAAAAATGCCAGCTTTTTATAAAAGTCACAGTAAAATCGATTGGTTAATTGACCTAGTTACAAACATAAGATCAACAAAGGTAAATTTAAATGTATCTCCAGGAACATTTATAGAGTTATCGATAGTAGAGTTAAGTCAAGATAAAAAAGAAGTGATAAAAAATAATCTAAATGTATTTAAGAGATTAGGTAGAGTTTCTAATGTTATCAATAAGCAATTGAATAAAAATGGGGTAAAAATAATTGTAGGAAAAGAAACTGTTATACTTTATTTTGACCAAAATCTTGATTTAAATGATCAAAAGGAAAAAATATCTACCAAGATGAAGGATTTAATTAACAAAATTAACAAAGTAGGGTTAAAGCTCAAAAACAAATCCTTTTTAAAAAAAGCTCCAAAACAGATAGTAGAAAATGAAAAGAAAGCACTGGTAAATTACGAAATTGAACTTAAAAAGTTGAATAGTATTCTAAATAGTATTAAAAATTAATAATGAAATTTGATAAATCAAAATTACCCAGTAGACACGTATCTATAGGTGTTAAGAGCGCTCCTCACAGATCCATGTACTACGCAATGGGATTAAAAAATAAAGATATACAAAAACCCTTTGTAGGAGTTGCAACCACTTGGAATGAGGCTGCTCCATGCAACATAACACTTTCAAGACAGGCGCAATCTGCAAAAAAAGGAATTAAGTTAGCAGGAGGGACACCAAGAGAATTTACAACTATTACGGTAACAGATGGAATTGCCATGGGGCACGCAGGTATGAAATCTTCATTAATAAGCAGGGAAGTAATTGCTGATTCTGTGGAGTTAACCATGAGAGGACATTGTTACGATGCTTTAGTTGGATTTGCGGGGTGTGATAAATCTTTACCTGGTTTAATGATGGTTATGCTTAGATTAAATGTTCCTTCAGTATTTATTTACGGAGGATCAATATTACCTGGAAAATATAAAGGTAAAGACGTAACGATCGTTGATGTTTTTGAAGGAGTTGGAAAACATTCTACAGGAAAGATGTCCAACAAGGATTTATTTGAATTAGAAAGTAAAGCTTGTCCATCTGGCGGATCTTGTGGAGGACAATTCACTGCTAATACCATGGCCTGCGTATCTGAAGCTATTGGTTTGGCATTACCTGGATCAGCAGGAACTCCTGCAGTTTATGAAACTAGGGATAAGTTTGCATTTTCAAGTGGAGAAGCTGTAATGAACTTAATATCAAAAAATATTAGACCCAGAGATATAGTTACAAAAAAATCTTTGGAAAATGCAGCAGTAGTTGTTGCAGCTTCTGGAGGTTCTACGAATGCTGCGTTGCACTTACCTGCAATTGCACATGAAGCTGGAATTAAATTCACATTGGAAGATGTTACTAATATTTCTAAAAAGACACCCTACATTGCTGACCTTAAACCTGGAGGAAAATATGTAGCAAAGGATCTTTACGAAATTGGTGGAGTTCCAGTTTTGATCAAAGCTTTATTAGAAGGTGGTTACTTACATGAAGACTGTCTTACAGTTTCAGGAAAAACAATTGGAGAAAATCATAAAAAGGTAGTTTTTCCAAATAATCAGAAAATTATTTATAAAACTTCTAAACCTATTAGCAAAAATGGAGGTTTTGTTGGATTAAAAGGAAATTTAGCGCCAGAAGGCGCTATTGTAAAAGTTGCTGGAATGAAAAGAAAAAGTTTTAAAGGTAAAGCTAAATGTTTTGATGGTGAAGCGTCTGCACTTAAAGCAGTCCTTGATAGAAAAGTTAAACCTGGTGATGTCGTTATTATAAGATATGAAGGACCAAGAGGAAGTCCGGGTATGCCTGAAATGTTATCAACTACCGGCGCTATATATGGACAAGGATTAGGTGAAAAAGTAGCTTTAATAACAGATGGTCGTTTTTCTGGAGGAACCCATGGATTTTCAATTGGACATGTTGGGCCAGAAGCTGCAGTTGGTGGACCAATTGGCCTTTTAAAAAATGGAGATGTTGTTGAGATAGATACTGAGAAGGGTTTTTTAAAAGTAAATTTAAGTAAAAAGGAATTAATTAAAAGAAGAAAAAAATGGAAACCTAAAAAAATAGAATATACATCAGGAACTCTGTGGAAATATTCACAATCTGTTGGACCGGCTTATAAAGGTGCTGTTACACACCCTGGAGCATCAAAAGAAAAAAAATGTTACGCTGACATATAAATTATAATAATTTATGAAAATACAACCCGTTATTTTGTGTGGAGGAGCCGGCACAAGGATTTGGCCTCAATCAAATAGGAATTTACCTAAACAATTTATAGATTGGGGCGGCTGGACACTTTTTGACAAAACTCTTAATAGAGTTAAAAGTTCTATATTTACATATCCTATAATAACTACAAATTATAAGTATTTAAAATTAGTAATTAAACATCTTAAAAAAAACAAGATTAAAAAATATAGAGTCATCCTAGAACCTTTTAAAAAAAATACTGGCCCAGCAATACTTGCGTCGACTCTTTTAGATGAGATAAAAAACGACCAGCCAATGATTTTTTTTACATCGGACAATCTAATAGATAAAGCAAATGAATTTAATAAATCTATAAATTTAAATAAGAAAAATTTGACAAATAAAAACATTTTTATTTTTGGGATAAAACCAAAATCACCTTCTTCTGAATATGGTTATTTTTTAGTACAAAAAAATTCAAAAAAATTAAAGCGAGTAGTTAAATTCATTGAAAAACCAAACAAAAGAAAAGCAAAAATAATTTATAATAAAAAAGGTCTAATGAACTCAGGTATGTTTTATGCTCGAAAAGATTCTATAATTGAGCATTTTAAAAGATATCAAGCTAAAATATTTAAACATTGCAAAAATTCTTATTACAAAGCAAAATTATATAAAAAAGTTTATTATCTTAATAAAAAAGAATTTGGAAAGATAAAAGAAATATCTTTTGATTATGCGATCTTAGAAAAATCAAAAAATGTTAATGGTATAAAACTAAATATAGATATAAAAGATTTGGGTAATTGGAAAGAGATAGGGAATTTTTTTAAGAAAAATAATACTAGAAAAGAATTGACTAAAAATACATTTAATAGACCTTGGGGCAAATATATAAATTTGTATTCTGGTAAAGGTTTTTTATTAAAAGAGTTAATTGTTTATCCCAAATCCTCAATAAGTTTACAAAAACACAATTATCGCTCTGAGCGATGGACAATTACTTCAGGCCATCCTAAAATAACTTTAAATAAAAAAAAATTTTTTAAAAAACCTAACGAAACTATATTTATTCCTAAAGGTGCAGTTCATAGAATTGAGAATTTTTTTAATGATCCTGTTAAAATCATTGAAGTTCAAATTGGAACAATCTTAAAAGAGACAGATATAATTAGATATAAAGATATTTATAACAGAGTATAGTTTTATAAGTTGACTTGGTGCCCCCACACGGACTCGAACCGCGAACCTACTGATTACAAATCAGTTGCTCTACCAATTGAGCTATAGGGGCGCAAAAAGTTTTTTAGTTGAAAATAACAAATTAAGCAAGCCTAATAAAGATAATAGACCATTATTCAATTTTTAAAATATTTTTCATTACTTCGTAATTTCAAGCGAAAGTTGCTTAAAGTGACTTATTGTGACCGATCTGTAGTCCATTCCGTAGTCCATTTATTTACTGTTTATATTTCACAATTCTACACGACTGACTCTAAGATAGTTTCATTATATGATTTGACGATGGAAAAAGAGAATGAATTAAATTCTAAGGATATATACAATTTTATTCCTGAAGATAAATTTGAAAGTTGCGTTAAAAAATTATATGAAAAATATAATAAACAAGCATTATCTAAAGATTTTTTCAAACATAAAATTGATCCTTTTTCTGCTTTAACACAAATTTGTTTTCAAGAAAAAAATTATGATCAATGGACTTCATTTGAAAAAGAAAGACAATTACAAAAAAGTTTACAAAACTATATAGGAGAATTTCATCAAGACATAATTAGAAATCTAGATGGTTGGGAAGATATGGAAATTACAGATGCAATAAATAAAGAAAAAAAAATTTTTGTAGAAGTTAAAAATAAACACAATACTGTTACCAAAGCTAAATTGACTAAAGTATATGACGATTTAGCGTCCAACTTGAAAAAATATAAAAAATATACTGCATATTATATGTATATTATAAGAGAAAGTGATTATGTAGATAAACCTTTTACTCCTTCAGATAATACTAAAAAAAGAAAATCAAAAAAAAAAAGTAGACAAAAGAGAGAAAATCTAAGAGAAATTGATGGAGTCAGCTTTTATAAAAAGATTACGAAAGATAAAGACTTTTTAAGAAAAATTTACATTGAATTGTTTAATAAATTATTAAAAATAAATAGAAAAAATTCTTTTTCAGCTATCAAAGATGATGATCGTTTTATTGAATATTTTACAAAAACTTTTGATTAATATCTGTTTAAGGATCTTATAATTTCATAACCTATATACTTTGCTAAATTAACAGGGACTGCATTTCCTATTTGTTTATATCTCGAATTCAAATTTCCAGAAAACATCCAGTTATCAGGAAATGTTTGAATTCTGGCATATTCTCTTACTGACAAAGGTCTATCTTCTTTAGGATGTGCTCTCTCGGTTTGCTTCATCGCCGGAGCAGTAGTTAACGTAAGTGAAGGCTCATCCCAACTCAATCGTCTTGCAATACCAGTTTTGCCTCCTCCTAAGTGCAGACTTCCTTTCATATATTCTTTCTTCATCTTTTCAGGTAAATCATTCCAGTTTCCTCCGGGAGGAACCTTTCTCATAATCTGTTGTTTTCTTTTTGTATATTTTTGATATTCAGAATTTGGAACATTAGTTTTATAAAGCCTACCTTTTTTTAATGCATCTTTAACGGTATAAGGTTCAGAAATTTTATTGGGGTAGTTAAATTTTAAACCAGATCCTTTTTTAATTCCAATCAGGAAAAGCCTTTCTCTTTTTTGGGGGACTTCGTAAAATATTGACTGACATACTTGAGGAGCAATGACTTTGTAGCCTATTTCTTCCATTATATTAATTATTGTTTTTAGAGTTTTGCCACCATCGTGAGAAATTAATCCTCTAACGTTTTCTGCCAAACATATTCTAGGCTTTATAATTTTTACAGCTCTGGCAAATTCATAAAATAAAGTACCTCTGGTATCTTTAAAGCCAAGTTTTTTTCCAGCATAACTAAATGCTTGGCAAGGGAATCCTCCTGATACCACATCAGCACCTTTAAGTTTTTTAAATTCACCATCACTAATTTTATGAATATCTTTGTGAAGAATGTTCCATTTAGGTCTATTTTTTTTTAAAGTTTCACAAGAATCTCGATCAATATCATTAGCAAACAAGCATTTAAGCCCAGCCTTTTCAAAGCCTAACGCTAAACCTCCGGAGCCAGCAAACAATTCAACGACTGTCCATTTTTTTTTAGGTTTTGGTTTCTTATATTTATCTTTAGAAAACAAAAATGATAATTTATCAAATTTCTTTAGTTCCGATTTTTGAATAAAAGTTTTCCCGTTTGGTTTAATAGTTTTTATTGTTTTTTTTCTTATCCAACTATTTACTGTTGATTTGCTTGTAGAAAGCATATCGGCAACTAATTCGACGGAATAATGATTACTAAACATTTATTATTTTATTGATTCGTTATATTGGATTTTATCATAAAATTAAATTTATTAAGTAAGAATTCGTAGTCCTTCTGTAGTCCAAGTATTTTTTTTGAATCTCTTAGTGAGGATCTATGCTAGTATTTTGACTTGGATTGGGAGCGATACTGATTACAAATCAGTTGCTCTACCAATTGAGCTATAGTGGCGTGAAAGATTTTTTTAGTTCAAAATAATGAATTAAGCAAGTTAAAAAATTATTTTTTTTTAAACATGTTTACATAGTGAAAAACTATTGCAGCAGAATTGGATATATTAAGACTCTCAATTTTTTTGTTAATATTTATTTTTAATAAAAAATCAGAACCTTTTATAGTTTGATATTTTAAACCATAGCCTTCTGAACCAAACAATAGAACGTTATTTCCATTCCAGTCATGATCAGTAAAATTTTTTTCTCCATTTTTATCAAAACCACATACCCAAAAATTTTTTGTTTTTAAATGTTTTAATGTAGTTTTTATATTTGAAACTTCAAAAATTTTTATATGTTCAGTACAACCACTTGCGCTCTTATATAAAAGTTTACTCTCTCCTGGAAAAGATCTTTCTTTAACTATTATACCGTCTATATTAAATGAAGCGGCACTTCTAATTATTGAACCAATATTTCTTGGATCAGTTACATCTTCTAAGGCTACAAAAGTAATATTTTCTTTTTTTGTTGAATTTATGTAATCCTTTAAATTTTCTTTCTCTAAATGTTCTATTTCAGCGATCAAACCTTGATGAGATATTTGATCTTTAGTACATAACCGGTCTAATTCGTTTTTTGTTTTATAAAATATTTTAATATTTCTTAAGAGACTTAAATTTTGGTTTTCTTTATTAAGATTTTTTTTAGAATCTTCGGTTAAAAAAACCTTTAGTACTTTTCTATTAGGGTTTTTTAAGGCCTCTATAACAGCGTGCTTTCCAGCAATCAAAAATGATGATTTTTTCATGTTTTTTTAAATAATAACAAGGATTAATAGCATATTAATTGTTAAAATCATTTATTGCTTTTAATTATGATAACTACTATAAAGCCTTGTTGAATAAAGCTTTATTGTAAAGGTAACCTCCTGAATTTCGGAGGGGTACCAAAGCGGTCAAATGGGGCGGGCTGTAAACCCGTTGACTTCGGTCTTCGAAGGTTCGAATCCTTCCCCCTCCACCAAATCCAATAAAGTTTTGGTCGACAAGAAGTGAGTGTGAAGTGTTGGATTTGCGGGTGTCGTATAATGGTAATACCTCAGATTTCCAATCTGATGCTAGGAGTTCGATTCTCCTCATCCGCTCCAAAACAAAAAAGTAAAAAGGATTATATAAAAGGAAAAAAAATGGCAGAGAAAAAAAAATTTGAGAGAACGAAACCACATTGTAACATTGGTACAATAGGACACGTGGATCATGGAAAAACTACTTTAACAGCAGCTATAACAAAAGTTTTAGCTGAAAAAGGTGGAGCTGAATTTATAGCTTATGATCAAATTGATAAAGCACCTGAAGAAAAAGAAAGAGGAATTACAATATCAACAGCGCACGTAGAATACGAGACAGATAAAAGACATTATGCACACGTCGACTGTCCTGGACACGCTGACTATGTGAAAAATATGATCACAGGGGCAGCACAAATGGATGGAGCTATTCTAGTTGTTAATGCTGCAGATGGACCAATGCCCCAAACAAGAGAGCATATTCTTTTAGCGAGACAAGTTGGTGTTCCGGCTATTGTTGTTTATTTAAATAAAGTTGACCAAGTTAAAGACAAAGAACTTTTAGATTTAGTAGTTGAAGAAGTTCGTGAACTATTAACTTCATATAAATTTCCAGGTGACAAAATTCCAATAATCAAAGGTTCAGCTTTAAATGCAGTTGAAGGAAAAGATGAAGCAACTGGAAAAAATTCCATATTAGAATTAATGAAGGCTATAGATGATCACATTCCACAGCCAGCTAGACCAAAAGATAAACCTTTCTTGATGCCAGTTGAGGACGTTTTCTCAATATCTGGTCGTGGTACAGTAGCTACTGGAAGAGTTGAGCAAGGAGTGGTTAAAACTGGAGAAGAATTGGAAATTGTTGGTATTAAAGAAACTAAAAAAACTGTTATTACCGGTGTTGAAATGTTTAGGAAAATTTTGGACACAGGTGAAGCAGGAGATAATATTGGTGCTTTATTAAGAGGTGTTGAAAGAGCTGATATCGAAAGAGGTCAAGTATTGGCAAAACCTGGATCTGTTACACCGCATACAGAATTTGAAGCTCAAGCTTATATTTTGAAAAAAGAAGAAGGAGGAAGACATACACCTTTTTTTACAAAATATAGACCACAGTTTTATTTCAGAACAACAGATGTAACAGGAGAGGTTACTCTGCCATCTGGAACAGAAATGGTAATGCCTGGTGATGATTCAAAATTTAATGTTAAATTAATCACTCCAATTGCTATGAATGAAAAATTAAATTTTGCTATTAGGGAAGGTGGTAAAACTGTTGGTGCTGGAGTAGTAACCAAGATTATAAAGTAAGCTACTAGGAGTGTAGCTCAATTGGTAGAGCGCCGGTCTCCAAAACCGGAGGTTGGGGGTTCGATTCCCTCCGCTCCTGCCAGAAAACAGAAAAAAATGCTAAATCCATTAAAATTTATTCAGAGCGTTAAACAAGAGGCTTTCAAAGTTACTTGGCCGACAAGGAAAGATGTAGCTTTAGGCTCTCTAATGGTTTTTGTTTTAGCAACTATTGCAGCAATTTTTTTCTTATTCTTAGATCAAATATATAGATTTTTATTAGATTTAATTTTAGCTATTAATATTTAAAAATGAAAAACTGGTATATAGTACAAACTTTTTCAGGCTATGAGCAAAAAGTGGCTGAAGTGTTAAGGGAAAATATTAAAAAGAAGACTTTAGAAGATAAAATTGAGAAGGTTGAAGTGCCTACACACGATATTACTGAGGTTAAAAGGGGAAAACGAGTTCAAAGGAAAAAAAAATATTTTCCTAGTTATGTATTAGTTAAAATGGAAATGGAAAAGGATCTCTATCATATGATTAAAAATATCCAAAAGGTTACAGGTTTTTTAGGAACTACAGGAAATCCTGTTCCAGTTCCAGACAAAGAAATTGACAAAATCTTGGGGAATATAAGAGAAGGTTCATTAGCTCCTGAACCAAAAGTTAGTTTTGACATAGGAGAACAAGTAAAAGTATGTGAAGGTCCATTTGCTTCATTTAGTGGTTTGGTTGAAGAAGTTGATGAGGACAAACTAAGATTAAAAGTCTCGGTCTCAATCTTTGGCAGACCAACTCCTATAGATTTAGATTATAATCAAGTAGAAAAATATTAATTATGCCAAAAGAAATAGTAGGTTATGTAAAATTACAAATAAAAGGTGGTCAGGCTAACCCTGCTCCTCCTGTAGGTCCAGCTTTAGGCCAAAGAGGAATAAATATTATGGAATTTTGTAAATCTTTTAATGAAAAAACTAAAAGTTTTATGGGAAAACCAGTTCCTGTTGTTATTACTGTTTATAAAGATAAAAAATTTGATTTTATTATTAAATCACCGCCAGCATCACATTTTATAAAAGAAGCGGCTAAGTTAAAAGGAGGTTCAAAAGAACCAGGAAGAGTTGTTGTGGGTTCAATTACCATGAAACAAGCTCAACAAATAGCAAAAGAGAAAATGAAAGATTTAAATGCTCTAGATTTAGAACAGGCGACTAAAATAATTTGTGGTTCAGCTAGATCTATGGGAATTGAGGTCAAAGAGTAATGAAAAAAAAATATTCAAAAAGATATAAAAAATTAGCTGATACATTAAAGGCATCTGAAACAAATACTATTGAGGATGCAATTAAAAAAGTCAAAGCTAATTGCACAACTAAATTTAATGAGTCGATAGATGTTTCTTTTCATTTAAATTTAAAACATAAAAAAGAAGAAATCACTTTGCGAACTACTACAAAACTGCCTCATGGAAATGGAAAAAAAGTAAGAGTAGCTGTATTATGCGAAGAAAGTAAAGCAAACGAAGCTAAAGATTCTGGCGCTGACTTATATGGTTCTGATAATTTAATTAATGACATAAATAATGGTAAAATAAATTTTGATAAACTTGTAGCAACTCCAGGAATGATGTCAAAAATGGGTAAACTTGGAAAAATTTTAGGACCAAAAGGCCTAATGCCAAACCCTAAACTTGGAACTGTTACAAACGATGTCAAGTCTATTACAAAATCATTAAAGTCTGGACAAATTGAAATAAAAAATGATAAAGATGGCAATCTAGCAGCTTCAATAGGAAAAAAAAGTTTTAGTGAAACTAATATTAAAGAAAATTTTGAAGCAATTAAAGAAACTGTTTTAAAGGAAAGGCCAGTTAATATAAAAGGAAACTTTATTTTATCAGCTTTTCTAACTTCTACGATGGGAGTTTCTTATAAACTTAAATTAGGTAAATAAATTTTATGATGAACAAAGAAAGAAAAAAAACTTATATAGAAGAAATGAAAAGTTTCTTTAATAAAAATAGTTCAGTATTTGTGACTCATTATCAAGGACTAACCGTAAAACAAATTGATGAACTAAAAAAAGAAATGAGAAAGCATGGTGTTCTCTTTAAAATTACAAAGAATAGAATTACTAAACTAGCTCTAGAAGGGACCAAATATAAGAAATTAGAAAATTTATTTTCTGGACCTACTGCTATTGCTCTTTCAGATGATGCAATTTCTTCAGCAAAAATATTAACCAAATTTGCAAAAACTAACTCTAATTTAAAAATAATTGGAGGCTTAATGGAAAACGAGCCTCTTTCAGTTGAAGAAGTGGCAAAAATTGCCACACTACCAACTTTAGATGAGGCTAGGGCCAAAATAGTGGGTATTTTAGCTGCACCTGCTCAAAAAATAATAAGTATTTTGCTTGCACCTGGCTCAAAAATTGCTATTTTGGCGAAAAAAAAAAGTACTAAAACTTAATTGGGAATTTCATGGCAGATCTAAATAAAATTATTGACGAATTATCAAAATTGACGGTTGTTGAAGCGGCTGATCTTTCTAAGCAACTTGAAGAAAAATGGGGTGTCACTGCAGCAGCACCAGCAGCACCAGCAGCAGCAGCAGCAGCAGCACCAGCAGAAGAAAAATCAGAATTTACAATTTTCTTATCTTCAGCTGGAGACAAAAAAATTAATGTAATTAAAGAAGTAAGAGCTATTACGGGATTAGGATTAAAAGAGGCTAAAGATTTAGTCGAAGCTGCACCTAAAGAGGTTAAAAAGAATGTTTCTAAAAAAGACGCAGATGAAGCTAAGAAAAAATTAGAAGCAGCCGGGGCTAAAGTAGAGCTTAAGTAAAGTTATAAGAATTTTTAGTTTAAATTATTGGTTTACATCGGGTTATGTAAATTTTGCATGCATTTATCATTTACTGAAAAAAAAAATATTAGAAAAAATTTTGGAAGACTTAAAGAAACTCTGTCTATTCCCAATTTAATAGAAGTACAAAAAAAATCTTATCATCAATTTTTATCTTCTAAAGAAAATACTGAAGCAAACCTACAAAAAGGATTAGATAAAGTTTTCAAAAGTATTTTTCCAATCGAAGAGCTATCAGATAAGGCTACATTAGAGTATTTGTCATTTCGCTTAGAAAAACCAAAATTTAATGTTGAGGAATGTCGCCAGAGAGATTTAACTTATTCCTCTGCACTTAAACCAACTTTACGTTTAGTAGTATATGACATAGATCATAAAACAAACACTAAACAAGTTCTGTCAGCTAAAGAACAAGAAGTTTATATGGGAGATATTCCTCTTATGACTTCAAGTGGTACCTTTGTAGTTAATGGAGTTGAAAGAGTTGTGGTAAATCAAATGCATAGAAGCCCTGGTGTATTTTTTGATCATGATAAAGGTAAAACACACGCTAGTGGTAAATTACTTTTTAATTGCAGAGTTATTCCTAATAGAGGATCTTGGTTAGATTTTGAATTTGATGTTAAAGATATTTTATATTTTAGAATTGACAGAAAAAGAAAAGTACCAATTACTACTTTGTTATACGCATTAGGTTACGATAAAAAAGAAATTTTAGAACTATTTTATGATTTTAAAAATTTTAATTATGATACAGAAACCAAAAAGTGGAAAACTAAATTTGATCCTGAAGACTATAGAAGACCTATCAAATTGAGAACCGATCTTGTAAATGCAAGCAATGAAAAAATAGAATTAAAAAAAGGATCAAAAATAAATTATGTAATTGCTAAAAAAATCTTTGATAGTGGACTAAAAAATATTTTGGTTTCCTCAGATTATTTTATTGGTAAGTACATAAAAAGTAATATATCTGACACAAACACAAAAGAAGTCGTCTTAAGTGCTGGTGAAACAATCACACAAGAAAAATTAGATAAATTAATGGAGTTAAAAATACACAATATATCAATAGCTGATATTGATCCTATTAATAAAGGTCCCTACCTTATCGAAACTTTAAATATTGATAAAAACAATACAAAAGAAGAAGCTATCAATGACATTTATAAAGTTTTAAGACCAGGTGAGCCTCCTACCTTTGATATAGCAAAAGAAGTATTTAATAATTTATTTTTTACATCTGAACGTTACGACCTTTCTGATGTTGGAAGAGTTAAGCTAAACAATAAGCTAAATCTACAATGCAAAGAGGATGTTACAATATTACGAAACGAAGATATCGTGGCAATTATAAAACATATGTTAGATCTTAGAGATGGCAAAGGTGAAGTTGATGATATTGATCATTTAGGAAATCGTAGAGTTAGATCTGTTGGTGAATTAGTCGAGAATCAATTTCGAATTGGAATTTTACGAATGGAAAGAGTGATAAAGGAAAAAATGTCTGTTTTAATGGAAGTTGAGTCAGCTATGCCTCAAGATTTAATAAATCCTAGACCAATAACTGCAGCTCTTAAAGATTTTTTTGCTACTTCACAGCTTTCACAATTCATGGATCAAACTAATCCTCTTTCTGAAATTACTCATAAAAGAAGAGTTTCTGCTTTAGGACCTGGAGGTCTTACAAGAGAGAGGGCAGGATTTGAAGTAAGAGATGTTCATCCAACTCATTATGGAAGAATTTGCCCAATAGAAACTCCAGAGGGACCAAATATCGGTTTAATAAATAGCTTAGCTACTTATTCTAGAGTTAATAAATATGGTTTTATAGAAAGTCCCTATAGAAAAGTGGAAGACGGTTTGGTTACAAATAAAATTGAATATTTATCAGCTATTGAAGAGTCTCAATATACGATAGCCCAAGCAAACTCATTAATAAGTGAAGAGGGACGTTTCACAGAAGAGCTAGTTTCTTGTAGAAAGGCACTTAATTTTATTTTGTCTAAACCAGAATTAATAGAATATGTTGATGTATCACCAAAACAACTAGTTTCAGTTGCAGCTTCATTAATACCTTTTTTAGAAAATGATGACGCAAATAGAGCATTAATGGGATCGAATATGATGCGTCAGGCAGTTCCATTAATTAAGCCAGAGTCTCCATTGGTAGGCACAGGAATAGAACAAGATGTAGCACTAGACTCTGGTGTTGCAATTATTGCTAAAAGAGACGGCACAGTAGATAAAATTGATGGAAAGAGAATAGTCGTAAAGGCTACTGAAAAAGATCTTTCAAAATCAGGAGTTGATATTTATCAACTTTTAAAATTTCAAAAATCAAATCAAAACACATGCATTAATCAAAGACCATTAGTTAAAATTGGCGATCAAATCAAAAAGGGAGATATTATTGCTGATGGACCATCAACTAAATTAGGAGAGTTAGCTTTAGGTAAAAACGTAACAGTAGCATTTATGCCTTGGCTTGGATACAATTTTGAAGACTCAATTTTAATTTCAGAAAGATGTGTAACTGATGATGTCTTTACCTCTGTTCATATAGAGGAGTATGAGCTGATGGCAAGAGATACGAAATTAGGTACTGAAGAAATTACAAGAGATATACCAAATATAAGTGAAGAGTCTCTTAGAAATTTAGATGAGTCAGGAATAGTGTACATTGGCGCCGAGGTAAAAGCTGGAGACATATTAGTTGGAAAAGTTACACCAAAAGGTGACACAATCTCTAATCCTGAGGAAAAATTATTAAGATCTATATTTGGAGAAAAAGCTACTGATGTTAGAGATTCATCTTTAAAAATGCCTCCAGGCAGCAATGGTATAGTGATTGATGTAAGGGTATTTAACAGGCATGGTATAGAAAAAGATGAGAGATCTACTGCCATAGAAAGATCAGAGATTGAGTCAGTCCAAGATGATAAAAATGTTGAAGAAGATATTCTTGAAAGAAATATCAAAATAAGAATCCAAGAAATCATAAATGGGAAAAAAGTAGTAAATTCCCATAAAAACATAAAAAACGCTTCTAAGATTACTTTAAAAGATTTGGAAAATTTTAATTTAAATGATTATTGGAAGTTAAAGTTTGACGAAGAAAAAATAAGCAAGGATCTTGAAATTATTAAATTACAATACAACAAAGTTAAACAAGATATAAAAGAAAAATTTGAAGACAAGGTTACTAAAATACAACAGGGCGATGATTTATTACCAAATGTTCTCAAAATGGTAAAAGTGTTTGTAGCTGTTAAAAGAAGTCTAAAACCGGGAGACAAAATGGCCGGAAGACACGGTAACAAGGGAGTAATTAGCAAAATAGTTCCTATTGAAGACATGCCTTATAGAGAAAATGGAAAACCAGTGGATGTTGTTTTAAATCCTTTAGGAGTTCCAAGCAGGATGAATGTAGGTCAAATTTTAGAAACTCATTTAGGTTGGGCTTGCTCTGAGTTAGGTGAAAAAATTAATAAAATGATAAAAATTAAATCTGATATAGATAAAAAGAATAATTCTATAAGGGACGTTTACAAAATGGTTTATGGAGACAAAGTTTACAATGAAAAAATTAAGTTACTTAATGACAAAGAATTTCATGAATTAACTTCGAACTTGTCAATGGGAGTACCAATTTCTACCCCAGTTTTTGATGGTGCCTCTGTTGATGATGTTACAGAACTTCTTAAATTAGCAGAGTTACCTACCTCAGGACAAACAACTTTGTGGGACGGTAGAACAGGAGAACAGTTTGATAGAAAAGTAACAGTAGGTACTATTTATATGCTTAAACTTCATCACCTGGTGGAAGATAAAATTCACGCGAGATCTACAGGACCTTATAGTTTAGTTACTCAACAACCTCTAGGAGGAAAAGCGCAGTTGGGAGGACAAAGATTTGGTGAAATGGAAGTTTGGGCTTTAGAAGCTTATGGAGCCTCGTATACTTTACAAGAAATATTGACTGTTAAATCAGACGACGTAGCTGGAAGAACAAAAGTTTATGAAACTATAGTAAAAGGGGATGACAAGTTTGAGTCAGGTGTACCTGAGTCATTTAACGTACTAGTAAAAGAAATTAGATCACTAAGTTTAAACATAGAATTAAATTAAAATGAATAAAGATATAACAAAATTATTTAAACAAGACTCACTAGAACTTAAATTTAATAAAATTAAAATTAGTTTAGCCAGTCCAGAAAAAATTAAATCTTGGTCATATGGTGAAATTAAAAAACCTGAGACTATTAATTATAGAACTTTTAAACCTGAGAAAGACGGTTTATTTTGTGCAAGAATTTTTGGTCCCATAAAAGATTATGAGTGTTTATGTGGAAAATATAAACGAATGAAATTTAGGGGAATAATTTGTGAGAAATGCGGTGTTGAGGTTACAAGATCTAATGTAAGAAGGGACAGAATGGGTCATATCGAGTTGGCTTGTCCAGTAGCTCATATATGGTTTTTAAAATCACTTCCAAGTCGAATTTCATTAGCTGTTGATATGAAATTGAAAGAGGTAGAAAAAGTTTTATATTTTGAAAGTTTTTTAGTAATTGAGCCAGGTCTAACTAAACTTCAACCAAAACAACTTCTTTCAGAAAACGAATATATAAAGGCTCAAGAAGAGTACGGTGATGATGCTTTTCAAGCAGGAATTGGAGCTGAAGCAATTAGAGAACTTTTATTAAAATTAGATCTAAAAACTGAAAGGGAAAAATTAAGATCTACTTTGAATGAAACCAAGTCAAAGGTTGCTGAAGAAAGAGCAATTAAGAGATTAAAGTTAATAGAGTCTTTTATAGAATCTGGAAATAAACCTGAGTGGATGATTTTGACAAGTATACCAGTAATGCCACCAGAACTTAGACCGTTAGTACCATTGGATGGAGGAAGATTTGCTACATCTGATTTAAATGATTTGTATAGAAGAGTAATAAATAGAAATAATAGATTAAGAAGATTAATCGATTTAAAAGCACCTGATATAATTGTTAGAAATGAAAAGAGGATGTTGCAGGAATCCGTCGACGCATTATTTGACAACGGCAGAAGAGGAAGAGTTATTACTGGAACAGGAAAACGTCCTCTAAAATCACTAGCTGAAATGCTAAAGGGTAAACAAGGTAGATTTAGACAAAATTTACTAGGTAAAAGAGTTGATTATTCAGGAAGATCAGTAATTGTAGCTGGTCCTGAATTAAAACTTCACCAGTGTGGGCTACCAAAGAAAATGGCAGTAGAGTTATTTAAACCTTTTTTATACGCCCGACTTGATAAGTTAGGTTTAGCAACGACGATTAAACAGGCAAAGCGATTAGTGGAGAAAGAAAAAAGCGAAGTATGGGACGCTTTGGAAAGTATAATAAGAGAACACCCTGTAATATTAAATAGAGCACCAACACTTCATAGATTAGGCGTTCAAGCTTTTGAGGCAAAATTAATAGAGGGTAATGCCATAGAACTACATCCACTAGTTTGCGCAGCTTTCAACGCTGATTTTGATGGGGACCAGATGGCTGTGCACATACCATTAAGTATAGAGGCACAGTTAGAAGCTAGGGTTCTTATGATGTCAACAAATAATATATTAAGCCCATCTAATGGAAAACCAATAATTGTGCCAAGCCAAGATATGGTATTAGGAATATATTATTTATCTCAATCATTAGAAAATAAAGATGAAAAATCAAAGGGATATTTCAGTAATGTTGCAGAAATTGAACAAGCATTAGAAATGCAAAATATCAGTTTGCATTCAAGGTTGATATGTAGATTTGAAACTATTGATGAAAAAGGAAATACCATTCAGGAAAAACATAAAAGTACTGCCGGCAGATTTATTTTATCGAGCATTTTACCAAAGCATCATAAAATTAAATTTTCATTGATAGATAGAGTTTTATCAAAAAAACAAGTTTCAGAAATTATAGACATAGTTTATCGTTATTGTGGGCAAAAAGAGACTGTCATTTTTTGTGATAAAATAAAAGAATTAGGTTTTAAACACGCATTTAAAGCAGCTATTTCATTTGGAAAAGATGATTTAATCATACCAAAAACGAAACAAAAACTTGTGAATGATGCAAAAAAACAAATCGAAGATTATGAAAGTCAATATTCTGAAGGTTTAATAACAAGGGGTGAAAAATATAATAAAGTGGTAGATGTTTGGTCAAAATGTACAGATTTAGTAGCTAATGAAATGATGAAAGAAATTTCTTCGGCGACTAAAGTCATGCCAAATGATAGAATAGAAACTAATTCAGTATTCATGATGGCAAACTCTGGAGCAAGAGGTTCTGCCGCTCAAATGAAGCAACTTGCAGGAATGAGAGGTCTTATTGCTAAACCGTCAGGAGAAATTATTGAAACTCCTATAACTGCAAATTTTAAAGAAGGACTAACAGCATTAGAGTATTTTAATTCTACACATGGCGCGAGAAAAGGTTTGGCAGACACGGCTTTAAAAACAGCTAACTCTGGTTATTTGACCAGAAGATTGTGCGATGTATCTCAGGATATCTCAATTACTAAGACTGATTGTGGATGTAAATCAAAAGATTCATTAACTTTATCCGAAATAATTGACGGCGGAAATATAATAGTTAGTTTATCAGAAAGAGTATTAGGTAGAACATCAGCAGAGGAAATTAAACATCCAATTAGTGGTGAAGTTTTAGTTAAAAGCAAAGATATAATCGATGAAGAATCTTGTGAAAAAATTGATGCTGCTGGGGTAAAAAGTATTAAAGTTCATTCAGTAATTACTTGTATATCAAAAGAAGGTGTATGCGCTAAATGCTATGGAAGAGATTTATCAAGGGGTAAACTTGTAAGTATAGGAGAAGCTATAGGTATGATCGCAGCACAGTCAATTGGAGAACCAGGAACACAGTTGACAATGCGTACATTTCACGTAGGTGGAACTGCTCAAATCAAAGAAGAATCTGCTGTATCGGCTCATTCGTCAGGAATAATTAAAATTATAAATAAAAACCTAATTGAAGATTCTAAAAAAAATAAAATAATAATGGGCAGAAACACACAAATTTCCATTGAAGACGACAATGGAAGACAACTTGCTATTTATAAAGTCCCATATGGTTCAAAATTATATTGTGATCATAATGAAAATATTAAAAAAGGAAAAAAAATATGCGAATGGGATCCTTATACACTTCCAGTTATAGCAGAAAAAAGTGGAATAGTGAGTTTTATGGACTTAGTAGATGGTGTATCACTTGCTGAAACAATAGATGATACAACTGGCATAACTTCAAAATCAGTTCTCGATTGGAGATCTCAATCAAAAAATACTGAATTAAAACCTCGTATTACTTTAAGAGATGAAAAAGGTAATGTAATTAAAAAAGCGGATGATAACGAAGCTAGATACTATTTAGTTCCTGATTCAATTTTATCTGTTGCTGATGGACAAAAAGTATCTGCAGGAGATGTGTTAGCTAGACTTCCTAAAGAAACATCTAAAACTAAAGATATTACAGGAGGCCTTCCAAGAGTAGCTGAACTATTTGAAGCAAGAAGACCTAAGGATAGTGCTATAATAGCTGAGAATGACGGAACAATTGAATTTGGTAAAGAATTAAGAGGTAAATTAAAAATTACAATAGTTACTCCAGAAGGGGCATCTTCATCCTATTTAATTCCAAAAGGCAAACATATTAATTTTAACCAAGGGGAAAAAATTAAAAAAGGTGAATATCTTTTGGACGGCAGTCCTGCCCCACACGATATTTTAAGAATACTTGGAGTTCAGGCTTTAACTGAGTATTTTGTTAACGAAGTTCAGGAAGTTTATAGACTTCAAGGTGTAATTATTAACGATAAACATATTGAAACAATTTTGAGACAAATGCTTAAAAAAGTTGAAATTAAAACTTCTGGAGATTCAAAATACTTAGCTGGAGAAATTATCGATAAATTAGAATTAGATTTAGAAAATGAACTTTTGAAGAAAGATAGCAAAAAACCAGCTACAGCAGAAAGAGTTCTTCTTGGAATTACAAAAGCATCTTTGCAAACTAACTCGTTTATATCAGCAGCATCTTTCCAAGAGACCACTAGAGTTTTAACAGATGCTGCTATAAAGGGTAAAGTTGATAAGTTAAAAGGATTAAAAGAAAATGTTATTGTAGGCAGATTAATACCTGCTGGAACAGGACATACTAAAATTAAGTGGCAAAAAACGGCCGAGTCCAGAGACGCAGCATTATCTGAAGAAAAGTCAAAAGAAACCGAAGATAAACAGCTTCCTTTATAAATAAAAGTTAAATTAGTGAGTTGACTTTTAACTTTTCAATTAGTAGTTTAGCGCAATTTTGATGGTTAGAAGTAAGGCGGTATTAGCCTTAAACACTAGCTAAAAAATAGGACAAATCTAGTATTAATAATACTTTTTTCCATCAATTAAATTTTTAAAATTATGCCAACTATTAACCAGTTGATAAAAAATTCTCGGACGAAACCCAAGTACAGAAGTAAAGTACCTGCTTTGGATCGTTCACCTCAAAAAAGAGGTGTATGTACAAAGGTATATACAACAACTCCAAAAAAACCTAATTCTGCACTAAGAAAAGTTGCAAGGGTAAGACTATCAAATGGACATGAAGTTACATGTTATATTCCTGGAGAAGGTCACAATTTACAAGAACACTCTGTCGTACTAATTAGAGGTGGAAGAGTAAAAGATCTACCTGGAGTCCGTTATCATATATTAAGAGGTAATTTAGATACTCAAGGTGTAACTGCACGTAAACAACAGAGATCTAAATACGGAGCAAAAAAACCTAAATAATTTTATGTCTAGAAAAAATAGAGCTCCGAAAAGAATATTTTATCCTGACGCAAAATACAGATCTGCAATTTTATCAAAATTTATTAATTTTATTATGTATGATGGAAAAAAATCCACTGCTGAAAAAATTATTTACACTACATTAGATCAAATCCAAGAAAAAACAAAACAGGATCCTATAAAAGTTTTTAATGATGCAATTAACAACGTTAGACCAAATTTAGAGGTAAGATCAAGAAGAGTGGGTGGAGCAACTTATCAAGTTCCAGTTGAAGTTAATACTAAACGTTCACAAACACTAGCATTAAGATGGCTACTTGAGGCTTCTAGAAAAAGAAAAAATAAAACAATGTCAGATAAATTATTTAATGAATTGATGGACGCTTATCAAAATAAAGGATCAGCGATTAAAAAAAGAGAAGATACTCATAGAATGGCAGAGTCAAATAAGGCTTTTGCACATTACAGGTGGTAACAAATGGCTAGAACTCATAATTTAGAAAAATATAGAAACATCGGGATAATGGCTCATATTGATGCTGGAAAAACTACCACCACTGAAAGAATATTATATTATACCGGAAAAAGTCACAAAATTGGTGAAGTACATGATGGTGCTGCTACAATGGATTGGATGGAGCAGGAACAAGAGCGAGGAATTACAATTACATCAGCTGCAACAACTTGCTTTTGGAGAGAACACAGAGTTAACATTATAGATACACCAGGCCATGTAGATTTCACAATAGAAGTTGAAAGATCTTTAAAAGTTTTAGATGGCGCCATTTGTGTATTTGATGGAGTAGCTGGAGTAGAACCTCAATCAGAGACCGTATGGCGACAAGCAGATAAATATAAAGTTCCTAGAATCTGTTTTGTTAACAAGTTAGATAGAACCGGCGCAGATTTTTTCATGTGCGTAGATATGATTAAAGAAAGATTAGGTGCTAAACCTTTAGTAATGCAGATTCCTGTAGGAATAGAATCGTCACTAAAAGGAGTGGTTGATTTAATTAAAATGAAAGCAGTTATATGGAAAGATGAAAAATTAGGTGCTGAATTCGAATATGTAGAAATACCAGCAGAGTTAAAAGAGCAGGTGGATAAATATAGAAAAGAATTAGTCGAAACAGCTGTAGAGCAAGATGAAAAGTTGATGGATGATTATTTAAATGGAAAAGAAATATCAGAAAAAGATTTAATATCTTGCGTAAGAAAAGGATGTTTAAAATTTGATTTTGTACCAGTTTTTACAGGATCAGCATTTAAAAACAAAGGAGTACAGCCTTTACTAGATGCTGTTGTTGATTTTTTACCAAGCCCTAAAGATATTGGATCTATAAAAGGTACAAAACCGAATTCAAAAGATGAATTAGAAAGAAAATTCGATGATAAAGAGCCCTTTTCAGCATTAGCTTTTAAAGTTGCTACAGATCCATTTGTTGGAACTTTAACTTTTATAAGAATTTATTCAGGTACGCTTAAGTCAGGAACAGGAATTTATAATACATCAAAAGATAAAGAAGAAAGAGTTGGAAGAATGCTTTTAATGCATGCCAACAGTAGAGAAGATATAAAAGAGGCAAATGCTGGTGATATAGTAGCCCTTGCTGGACTAAAATTTACTATTACAGGGCATACTCTAGCAGACGAAAATGATCCAGTCATACTAGAGCCTATGGATTTCCCAGACCCGGTCATTGAAATTGCTGTTGAACCTAAAACTAAAGGTGATCAAGAAAAAATGGGAGAAGCTTTAGGTAGGTTAGCAAGAGAAGATCCTTCTTTTAGAGTAACCTCAGATGAAGAATCCGGACAAACTATAATAAAAGGAATGGGTGAACTTCATCTGGACATTATTGTTGATAGAATGAAAAGAGAATTTAAAGTGGAAGCTAATATAGGTGCACCACAAGTAGCTTATAGGGAGACAATATTAAAACCATCAAATAATACCTACATACATAAAAAACAAAGTGGTGGAGCAGGTCAATTTGCAAAAGTTGAATTATCGGTTGAACCTTTACCTCCAGGCAAAGGTAGAGAAATTGAAAATAAAATTAAAGGAGGAGCGATTCCAAAAGAATTCATTCCAGGAGTAGAAAAGGGAATAGAAAGTGTTGCCGATAGTGGAATATTGGCAGGATTTCCTTTAATAGATTACAAAGTAACTATTATTGATGGCTTGCATCATGACGTTGACTCTAGCGTTTTAGCTTTTGAAATTGCATCAAGACACTGTTTTAAAGAAGCTTGCACAAAGGCATCTTTAAAACTTTTGGAGCCGATGATGAGAGTTGAAGTTGTAACACCAGAAGATTATATGGGAGATGTTATTGGAGATCTTAATAGTAGACGCGGTCAAGTTTCCACAACAGATAAAAGAGGTAATGCTACAGTAATAAGTGCAATGGTTCCTCTTGCTAATATGTTTGGTTATATAAATAATCTTAGATCAATGTCACAAGGTAGAGCTGCTTATTCAATGTTTTTTGATCATTATGAAAAAGTCCCTCAAAATGTTCAAGATGAAGTAACAAAGAAACTGGCATAATATTATGGAAAAACAACATATAAGAATACATTTAAGAGCTTATGATAATAAAATTTTAGACCTATCAACAATTGAAATTGTTAATACGGCTAAACGAACTGGCGCTCAAGTTAAAGGACCAATACCCCTTCCCACAAAAAAAGAAATATTTACAGTATTAAGATCTCCACACATAGATAAAAAAAGTAGAGAGCAGTTTGAAACAAGAACACATAAGAGACTAATTGATATTATGGAACCAACCCCACAAACTGTTGAAGCTTTGATGAAACTTGATCTAGCTTCAGGAGTTGATATAGAAATTAAATTGTAAGGTAATTATGAGTATAGGATTAATAGGAAAAAAGATTGGTATGACTAGAGAGTTTTTTGAATCTGGAATAGTCATTCCTGTAACAGTTCTGTCTGTAGAGAAGGGTCGAATACTAGATGTAATTACAAAAGAAAAAAGAGGCTACAACGCTATTCAAGTTGGGTTTGGTAAAATTAAAAATTCAAAGTTGACTAAGCAAATGAAAGGTTTTTTTGCTAAAAAATCTACTGAACCAAAAAAATTCTTAAAAGAATTTAGAGTGGAAAATACAGCTGATTATAAAACAGGAAACGAAATAGGTATTGAGCTTTTTAAAGATCAAAAATTTGTTGATATATCTTCAAAAACTATAGGAAAAGGCTTCGCCGGCGTAATGAAAAGACATAATTTTTCTGGATTAAGAGCTTCTCACGGTGTTTCCGTTTCTCATAGAGCACATGGATCTACAGGTCAAAACCAAGATCCTGGAAAAGTTTTTAAAGGAAAAAAAATGGCTGGTCATATGGGAGACAAGTTAAGAACAATTCAAAATCTTGAAGTTATTAAATTTGATACAGAAAATAATCTAATCTTTGTTAAAGGCTCTGTGCCTGGCTCAAAAAACTCATCAGTCTTAATTCAAAAGACTGCAAAAAGTATAAATAGAAGTACTACGATTGAAAGAATGAAGAAAAACTTAACTGAAACAGTAGACAGTGGTAAAAAGTCAAAAACTGTAAAAGCAACTCCTGAAAAAAAACCAGAAACTAAAGTTGATGATAAAAAGAAAGTAGAAACAAAAAGTAAAGAAGTAAAAAAATGAAACATAAAGTAATAAATATAGAGGGTAAGCAAATAAGCGACATCGAATTGTCTGATAAAATTTTTTCGATAAAACCTAATAAAAATGTATTGCAAAGAATTGTAGATTGGCAAATTAATCATTTGAAACCAAGGTTAGCTAAAACAAAGCAAAGAAATGAAATTAAAGGATCGACAGCAAAAATATATGCACAAAAAGGCACAGGTGGAGCAAGACATTCAAGTAGAAAAGCACCTCTATTTGTTGGTGGAGGTGTAGCTCACGGACCAAAGGGTAATGTATATAAAGTAAAAAAAATAAATAAAAAAATGAGAAAAATAGGTCTTATGCAAGTTTTATCACAAAAAAATAGCACTAATTCACTATTTGTTTTGGAAGATTTGAAAACTGAAATTAACAAAACTAAAATTTTTAATAATTTCTTGTTAAAAAACAAACTTAAGAATTCGTTAATAGTTTTTGATAAAAATTCAAAACTTAAAGTACAAAAGTCAGTACAAAACATTCCAGATCTTAAGATTATTGAGCAAGATGGTGCAAATGTATACGATCTTTTAAAATATAAAAATGTTGTATTTACTATTTCTTCGATCAAATCTCTTCAAGAAAGATTATCAAAATGAAAAAAATAAACTTTTTAGACACAATAATTTCTCCTTCTATAACAGAAAAAGCAACATCACTATCAGAGTATAATAAAATAGTTTTTAAAGTAGATAAACAGGCTAACAAAAAATCAATTAAAAAAAGTATAGAAAAAATTTTTAAAGTAAATGTTATTAAAGTTAATACTATCTACATGAAGGGAAAAACAAAATTTGTTAGAGGAAGAAAAACAAAAAAGCCTAGTTATAAAAAAGCTATTGTTACATTAAAAAAAGGTCAAAATATTGATCTTGCTACTGGAATTTAAATTATGGCCTTAAAAAATTTTAAATCATACACAAAATCTACAAGGGGTACTGTTTTAGTAGATAGAGAAAACATTTGGAAAGGTAAGCCTATGAAGTCCCTTACCTTTGGCAAAGTATCTACTGGAGGCCGAAACAATTTGGGAAGGATTACTTCAAGACATAAAGGTGCAGGTCATAAAAATAAATTTAGAATGGTCGATTTTTACAGAAAAAAAGATGATATGAAAGCTAAGATTGAAAGAATTGAATACGATCCAAATCGTTCTGCTTACTTAGCCTTGATAAAATATGAGGATGGAGTTCAAAATTATATTCTGGCCCCTAATAATATTAAAATTGGTGACGAAGTGGTTTCAGGAAGAACTAAAGATATTAAAATTGGTAATTGCATGCCTTTAAGCGATATACCTGACGGAACTGATATACATAATGTTGAATTAGCACCTAATGGCGGTGGAAAATTAGCTAGATCAGCAGGATCTTCAGCACAAACATCAGGAATGGATGATAATTATAGAGTGATAAAACTATCATCGGGGGAAATTAGAAAAGTTATTAATACTGCAAGAGCTACTATCGGAACAGTCTCTAATGCTGATCACCAAAATATTAAAATAGGTAAAGCGGGAAGAAATAGATGGAAGGGAAGAAGACCTCAGTCAAGAGGAGTTGCGATGAACCCTGTAGATCACCCGCACGGAGGTGGGGAAGGTAAAACTTCAGGTGGAAGAAGCCCAGTTTCTCCATGGGGACAATCTGCAAAAGGTTTAAAAACTCGCAAAAACAAAAGAACAAATAAATATATAATTTCAAGAAGGAAAAAGAGAGGTTAATTAGCATATGTCAAGAGCTGTATGGAAAGGTCCGTTTGTAGATCCAAGTTTGATTAAAAAAGTTGAAAAACTTAAAAATCAAACTAATAAAGCTCCAATAAAAACTTGGTCAAGAAAATCCACAATAATACCAGAATTTGTTGGACATAGCTTTTTAATACATAACGGAAAAAAATTTATACCAATAAAAATCTCTGAAGAAATGGTTGGGCATAAATTAGGCGAATTTTCACCTACTAGACAGTTTTCAGGCCACACTCCAGCTGACAAAAAGGCAGCTCAAGAGTCAACTGCAGCTGCACCGACAACAGATGCAGCTAAAGCCGCAGCACCAAAACCTAAAGAAGGAAGTTCAGATGTCAAAAAATAAAAATACAGTTAAAGCTATAAACAGAAACGTTAGATCTAGCCCTAGAAAAGTCAATTTATTGCTTAAACATATCAGAGGTAAAAAGGTAGATGTAGCAATAAGAGATCTTAGTTTCGCAAGACAAAGAATAGCTTTTGACATAAAAAAAACTGTTCAATCTGCAATTGCTAATGCAGAAAATAATAATCAATATGATATTGATAATTTATATGTTAGCGAAGCATACGTTGGAAAATCTATTGTATTAAAAAGATTTAGACCTAGAGCAAAAGGAAGAGCAAGCGCCATAAGAAAACCTTTTAGCAATGTTACGATAATTTTATCTGAAAAAAATTTAAAGAAAGAGGAGTCTCATGGGACAAAAGGTTAATCCAATTGGTTTCAGACTAGGAATAAACAGAGATTGGGATTCGATTTGGTTTGCTAAAAAAAGAGATTACGGAAGTCTTTTAATAGAAGATTTTAAAATTAGAGATTATGTAAAAAGAAATATTACTAACTCTGGGGTATCTCAAGTGATTATTGAACGTAAAGCTAAAAAATGTATTGTTTCAATATATACTTCAAGACCTGGTTTTGTAATTGGAAAAAAAGGTTCTGATATAGATAAAATTAAGAAAAAATTATCAAGGATTTCAAAAAGCGAAATTGTTCTTAATATAAAAGAGGTTAAAAAACCTGAATTAAATTCGTATCTTGTTGCAGAAAATATTGCACAACAGCTTGTTAAAAGAATAGCTTATAGAAGAGCAATGAAAAGAGCCATGCAATCAGCACTAAGACTTGGAGCAAAAGGTATTCGAGTATGTTTAGCTGGTAGACTAGCTGGAAATGAAATAGCAAGAACTGAGTGGTTAAGAGAGGGAAGCGTGCCTTTACACACTTTAAGAGCTGAGGTCGATTATGCTGAAGCTGAAGCCTTAACTACATATGGTATCATAGGTGTAAAAGTTTGGATATATAAAGGTGAAGTTTTTTCAAAAGAAAAAAACAATTTAAAGGAAACTAAAAATGTTACAACCAACAAGAACTAAATATAGAAAAGCGCATAAAGGAAGAATTCATGGCCACGCAACAAGGGCTGCCGTATTAAATTATGGACAATATGGACTTAAAGCTATGCAGCCTGAAAGAATTATAGGTAAACAAATAGAAGCGGCAAGAGTAGCGTTAACAAGATACATGAAAAGAACTGGAAAAGTATGGACTAGAATTTTTCCAAATATACCTGTTTCAAAAAAACCCACAGAGGTAAGAATGGGAAAAGGAAAAGGTTCACCTGAATATTGGGCATGCAGAGTTAAACCTGGAAGAATTATATTCGAGGTAGATGGTATCGATGAAGCTACAGCAAGAATTGCGCTATATAAGGCTTCAGCAAAATTGCCTATTAAGACTAAATTTATTAAGAGATTTTAATTATGAAAAGTCAAGAAATTAAAAAATTAACTGTTGATGAGCTTAATAATAAAATTCAATCTCTAAAAAAAGATTTGTTTAATAATAGGTTTAAAAAAGTGAGCGGGCAACTAGAAGATACTGCGAAGGTATCAAAAATGAAAAGAGATGTAGCAAAACTTTTTACGGCATTAAATAATAGAAAGAAAAAATGACTAAAAAAATACTAGAAGGAAAAGTTATTAAAGATCAAAATAATAAAACTATAACAGTTTTAGTAAAAAGAAGATTTCCTCATCCCTTTTTTGGTAAAATAATTACATCTTCTAAAAAATATCATGCACATGATGAAACAAATAAGTTTAAAGTTGGCGATATTGTTAAAATTATAGAGTCAAAACCATTTTCTAAAAAAAAAAGATGGGAGGTTATTAATACATAATGATTCAAGTACAAACAGAATTAAACGTTGCAGATAATACAGGAGCTAGAAGAGTTGAATGTATAAAAGTACTTGGCGGGTCGAAAAGAAGATTTGCTTCAATCGGAGATATGATTGTAATTAGTGTTAAAGAAGCGATTCCTACAGGAAAAGTTAAAAAGGGCTCAGTTCATAAAGCTGTTATAGTAAGAACTCGAAAAGCCATTTACAGAAATGATGGAAGCAAAGTTAAATTCGACAACAACGCAGTAGTTATTACCGATGATAAAGGTGAGCCTATAGGAACTCGAATATTTGGACCGGTTACGAAAGAATTAAGATCAAAAGGCCAAACAAAAATCATTTCTCTTGCTCCGGAGGTACTATAATTATGATTAAAAAAGGTAACCAGGTTGAAGTAATTTGCGGAAAAGACAAAGGCAAAAAAGGAGAGGTAATTGAGATTTTTAGAGCAGAAAATCGTGCCAAGGTCAAAGGAATAAACATGATTAAGAAACACGAGAAAACAACAAAAGAAAAAAAAGGTGGAATAATAACAAAGGAAAACTTTATAAATATTTCTAATTTAAAAAGTTTAGAAACTAAAATTGATGATAAAAAAAAAATAAAGGCTAAGAAATGATACCAAGATTAAAAGAGCAATATGAAAAAACAATGATAGAAAACATAAAGAAAAAATTTTCTATGAAAAATAGGTATATGGTTCCTAAAATACTCAAAATAGTTCTTAATATGGGATTAGGACCAGATGCTAATGATAAAAAAAAATTACAGAATTGCATAGAAGATATGTCATTAATAAGTGGCCAAAAACCAATTGTTACAAGATTTAAAAAATCTATTTCTAATTTCAAATCTCGAAAAGGGTCTTCTGCTGGAGTTAAGGTAACATTAAGAAAAAAAAGAATGTACGAGTTTATGGATAGATTAGTTAATATTGCTCTACCTCGTATAAAAGATTTTAGGGGTTTAAGCGTAAAAGGTTGCGATAACTTTGGTAATTATAGTTTTGGTATAAAAGAACATATAATTTTTCCTGAAATAAATTTCGATAAAGTAGATAGAATAAGGGGAATGGACATTACAATAGTGACAGATGGAAAAGATAAAAAACAAACGTTAGCACTATTAGAGTTAATGAACTTTCCATTTATTAAAGAAAAAAGTGGAAAAAAGGATAATTAATTTATGGCTAAAACAAGCGCAATAGAAAGAAATTTAAAAAGAATAAAATTAGTAGAAAAATTTCGTAAAAAAAGAGAGAAATTAAAAAAAATAATTAAAAATAAGAAATTACCTCTAGACGAAAGATTTAATGCTCAATTAAAACTTTCTAAGCTACCAAAAAATTCAGCGAAAATACGTATTCGAAATCGATGTGAAATAACAGGAAGACCTCACGGAGTATATAGAAAATTGAAAATCTCACGAATTGCTCTAAGGCAACTTGCTTCGTCAGGTAAAATTCCTGGTATGACGAAATCAAGTTGGTAAAAAAAGATGAAAGGAAAATAAAAATATGGCTTTAGTAGACCCTATAGGGGACATGATAACAAGAATAAGAAATGGACAAATGAGAATGTTGACCAATGTAAAAATACCTAGTTCAAAATTTAGAGTGAAGATATTAGATGTGCTTAAACAAGAAGGATATATATCAGGATATAAAATTATATCTGACTCACAAAATAAAGGAATTTTAACTGTTGATTTAAAATATGACAATGGATCACCTGTAATTAAAGAAATTAAGAGAATTTCTAAACCTGGAAGAAGAATTTATGCAAAAGCAAGCAGTATTCCAAAAATACAAAACGGATTAGGTTTAGCTATTGTTTCTACTTCTAAAGGAATTATGACTGATAACGATGCCAGAAATCAAAATATAGGCGGCGAAATAATTTGTAGGGTGTTTTAATTATGTCAAAGCTAGGTAAAAAACCAATCAATATTCCAAAAGACACAAAGGTTAAAGTTGAGTCTGGCAAGTTAATTTTGACTGGACCCAAGGGTTCAAAAGAATTAACTATTAATGATAAAATCTTTTCAACTTCTATTTCAGATAACAATAGTTTGATTTTAAAAATTCTTAAAAAAAACGAAACATCAAAAATTTTATGGGGCACAACAAGAAGTATCATTAATAGTGCTATTGTTGGAGTTACTTCAGGACATGAAAAAATATTAGAACTATCAGGTGTTGGTTTTAGAGCGACTCTAAAAGGAGATATTTTGAATTTACAGTTAGGCTTTAGTCATGACACTACATATAAAATACCAAAGGATATTAAATTAACTGTTGAAAAAAGTACAATTATCAAAATTAATGGCGTAGACAAAGAGTTAGTAGGTAAAGTTTCATCTGAAATTAAAATGTTAAAACCTGTTGAACCATATAAAGCTAAAGGTATCAAGGAAAGAGGCCAATACGTTTTAAGGAAAGAAGGTAAAAAGAAGTAATGATATTAACATCAAAGAAGAAAAGAGCTCAAAGAGTTAGAAAAAAAGTAAAAAAGAACAATAGTGAGAGATTTAGACTTTCAGTATTTAGATCAAGTAAAAACATTTCAGCTCAAATTATTGATGATATTAATAGTAAAACACTTGTTTCTACTACGTCGATTAACAAAAAAAAAGATAACAAAAATAAAAAAATTGATTTGTCAATCTTAGTAGCTGAAGACTTGGCCAAAAAGGCATTAGAAAAGAAAATTACTAAGGTTTATTTTGACAGAGGAAGTTATAAATTTCATGGTAGAGTTAAACTTTTTGCAGAAACTCTAAGAAAGAATGGTTTAAATTTTTAAATTATGAACAATATAGAATTTAAAGATAAGCTTGTCTCAATAAATAGGATAACCAAAGTTGTAAAAGGTGGTAGAAGATTTGCTTTCTCAGCTTTAGTAGTGGTAGGTAATCAATCCGGTTCAATTGGAATAGGACATGGCAAGGCTAAACAAGTTCCTGATGCAATAAAAAAAGCTACTGAAAACGCAAAAAATAAACTTATGAAAATACCATTAAGAGATGGAAGAACACTTCATCATGATGTTTTAGGAAAAGATGGGGCTGGAAAAGTTTTATTAAGATCTGCACCATCGGGCACAGGTATAATAGCTGGTGGTCCAATTAGAGCAGCTTGTGAGGTAATAGGTATTAAAGACATTGTGGCTAAATCTATAGGTTCTTCAAATCCAATGAATGTTTTAAGAGCATGCATTAAAGGCTTAAGAAGTCAAAGTTCACCAAAATTAATTGCTAAATTAAGAGGAAAAAATATAGCAGAAATTACAAAAAAAAAGAGCAACTAAATGAAACTAAATTCTTTTAATACCAAAATTGTAAAAAAAACAAAAAGATTAGGAAGAGGTATTGGATCTAGCAAAGGCAAAACGTCTGGTAGAGGTCATAAAGGTCAAAAATCTAGATCTGGTGTCGCTATTAAAAGTTTTGAAGGTGGACAAATGCCTTTATATAGAAGACTGCCAAAAAGAGGTTTTAAAAGTTTTAAAAAGAATAAGTTGTTAGCTATAATAAATTTATCAAAAATTCAACAAATTTTAGAAAATAAATCAGATTTTCCAAATAAAAAAATTTCATTAACAAATTTGCAGAAAAATAAACTAATTAACAAAAAATATAAAAAACTAAAATTACTAGGTTCTGGAAATTTAAAGTCAAAATATGATTTTGAGGTTAATTTTATTTCTGCTTCTGCTAAAGAAAAAGTAGAAAAATTAGGTGGAAAAATTTCCTTGATAAAATAATAAAAATGGCAAACACAAATCAAGATACTGGCTTTTTTTCCAAGAGCAACGATTTAAGAAATAGAATATTATTTACTATACTTGTTCTATGTGTCTATAGATTAGGAACGTATATTCCTCTGTCAGGAATTAATCCAGAATCTCTAAAAGTATTAATGGACTCTAATCAAAAGGGTTTACTTGGAATGTTCAATGTTTTTTCTGGCGGCGCAGTTAATAGAATGGCCATTTTTGCTTTAGGGATTATGCCATATATTTCATCTTCAATAATAGTTCAATTAATGACAGGAGTTTCTGAATATTTTAAAAATTTAAAAAATCAAGGGGAGATTGGCAGAAGAAAAATAACTCAAATTACTAGATATGGAACAGTTTTATTAGCGGCAGTTCAAGGATATGGTGTTTCAGTTGGTCTAGAAAACTCGTCTGCAGGCGTAGTTATAGAACCAGGATTATTTTTTAAACTATCTACAGTAATCACTTTAGTTGCTGGAACTATATTTTTAATGTGGTTAGGTGAGCAGATAACTCAAAGAGGTATAGGAAATGGTATATCGCTAATTATTTTTTCTGGCATAGTAGCCGAAATACCTAGAGCATTAGCTACAACCTTCGAACTTGGGAGAACTGGAGCTTTATCTGCTGCAACAATTTTAATCATTTTTATTTTACTATTATGTACAGTTGCTTTTATAGTTTTTATAGAAAGAGCAGTAAGAAAAATATTAATTAATTATCCTAAAAGACAAATGGGGACAAAGGTTTATGGTGGAGAGTCATCTCATTTACCCCTAAGAATAAATACAGCTGGTGTAATACCAGCAATTTTTGCGTCTGCACTTTTATTATTACCAATGACATTTTCAAATTTTACACTATCAGAGTCAGAATTTTTTATGGATATATCTTCAGTTTTTTCACAAGGTAAACCTTTATATATGTTGTTGTATGCTTCAGGAATTATTTTCTTTTCTTTCTTTTATACATCAATAGTTTTTAATCCTAGGGAGACGGCAGAAAATTTAAGAAAACATGGTGGATATGTGCCAGGAATTAGACCTGGGGAAAGAACTGCTGAATATATTGAAGCAATACTAACTAGATTAACAACATTGGGTGCAATGTATTTAACTTTAGTATGTTTAATGCCTGAATTTTTAATATCAAAATATCCAATACCATTTTATTTAGGTGGTACGTCAGTATTAATAGTTGTTGTTGTTGCAATGGATACTGTATCTCAAATTCAAACTAGGATGATGAGTCAACAGTATGAGGCATTGATTAAAAAAACTAAATTTGGAAGTTAATCGTGAATTTAATTATTTTTGGTCCCCCTGGTGCTGGAAAAGGTACTCAGGCAGATAAAATTGTTACAGAGTTTAATTTAAATAAAATTTCTACAGGAGATCTTTTGCGAGATGAAATCAGTAAAAATACTACCCTTGGAAAAGAGATTAAGAAGATAATTGATAAAGGAAGTTTTGTTACTGACGAAACTATAAATAATTTAATAAAAAAAATTTTTTCAAATAACGAAAATCATAATAGATTAATTTTTGATGGTTATCCAAGAAATTTAAACCAAACTAAAAATTTGGATCACCTATTAAAAAAAAATAAGCAGAGTCTTACTTGTGTATTGAGTTTAAATGTTCCAGAGGATGTTGTAGTTAAAAGAATTTTAGGTAGACAAGTTTGTACAAAATGTAGTTTGATTTTTAATAAATTTTTTAATCCATCTAATAAAAAAAATCACAATTGTGGTGAGCAATTTTTAACTACTAGATCTGATGATAAAGAAGAAGTAATTATAAAAAGATATAAGACTTATATTATTGAAACTTTACCCATCTTAAACTTTTATAAAAACCTTGATTTATTGTATGAAATTGACGGCATTAAGGATATTGACAGTATTTATAAGGAAATACGTCAAATATTGCACAGTTTAGACGGTTGACTTTATGCAATCTAATAATATAAATAGCGACGTTAGATTGCTTATTTCAATAAAATTATGGCTCGAATAGCAGGTATAAACATTCCACAAGGTAAAGTTGTTCATGTAGCTTTAACTTATATACATGGAATTGGAAAAAAATATTCTAATGATATTTGTACTAAATTAAATATTGCAAAAAACAAACGAGTAAATAGCCTTACAGAAGACGAAGTGTTAAAAATAAGAGAATTCATTGATCAAAATTATAAAGTCGAAGGTGATTTACGAAGAGAAGTTTCACTTAATATAAAACGTTTAGTAGATTTAGCAACTTATAGAGGATCAAGACATAAAAAAAAACTACCAGTTAGAGGACAAAGAACTCATTGTAATGCCAGAACTAGAAAAGGAAAAGCTATAGCTATTGCAGGAAAAAAATTAACACCACTTAAAAAATAATTTATGGAAAAAAAAAATATTAAAAATGTTAAAGACGAGTCTACAGCAAAAGATATATCAACCAAACCCGTCATAAAAAAAGCTAAAAAAAAGATTAAAAAAAATATAACAACTGGAATAGCATATGTTAATGCAACATTTAACAACACTATAGTATCGATAGCTGACGATAGCGGCAATGTAATTGCTTGGTCATCCGCAGGATCTAAAGGATTTAAAGGTTCAAGAAAATCTACACCGTATGCAGCTCAAATTGCTGCAGATGCTGCAGCTAGCAAAGCTCAAGAGCACGGTTTAAAAACTTTAACAGTTAAATTAAAAGGACCTGGCTCCGGTAGAGAAACTGCACTTAGAGCACTACAAGCTAAAGGTTTTAAAATTTTAACAATCAATGACACAACACCAATGCCTCACAACGGATCGAGGCCTCCAAAAAAAAGAAGGGTATAAAATATATGGAAAATACATTAACCGATCAGAATTGGAAAAATTTAATCAAGCCAAACAAACTTAATATACAAAATAATGATGACGGATCTGTTACTACTCTTACCGCCGAGCCCTTAGAGAAAGGTTATGCACTTACGATAGGAAATTCGTTAAGAAGGATTTTACTTTCATCTATTCAAGGCTCAGCAATAACAGCAATACAAATTGACGGAGTTCTTCATGAGTTTTCTTCAATTAAAGGAGCAAGAGAGGATGTTACTGACATTGTGTTAAATGTAAAATCTTTATCACTCAAAGTTATGTCAGACGGCCCAAAGAAATTAGTTCTTGATGTAAAAGGACCCGGGGAAATTAAGGCTAAAGACATACAACCAAATCCTGAAGTAAAAATCTTGAATCCCGAATTAGTTATTTGTCATTTAGATGAGAATACAAAATTTCATATGGAGCTAATAGCTAATACAGGTAAAGGATATCATCCTTCTGAAAAAAACAAAAACGATGATGCCCCACTTGGACTAATCGCAATAGATTCACTATTCAGTCCAGTAAAAAAAGTTTCTTACAGAGTAGAAAATGCTAGAGAAGGTAAAGCTTTAGATTATGACAAGTTAATAATGGTTGTTGAAACTGACGGTTCCGTAGCCGCAGAAGATGCTGTAGCATATGCAGCTAGAATATTCCAAGATCAATTATCTTTATTTGTAAATTTCGAAGAACCTAAGAAGGTTGAGGCGCAACCTCAAGTCGTTGAACCAGAATTTAATAAAAATTTGCTTAAAAAAGTTGATGAGCTTGAATTGTCCGTAAGATCTATGAACTGTCTGAAAAATGATAATATAGTTTATATTGGCGACTTAGTTCAAAAAACTGAACCAGAAATGTTAAGAACACCAAATTTTGGAAGAAAATCATTAAATGAAATTAAAGAAGTCCTAAACTCAATGTCATTATTTTTAGGAATGGAAATTCCTAATTGGCCTCCAGATAATATAGCTGAACTTTCAAAAAAACTTGAAGAAAATATATAATAATGAGACATAAGCTTGGCTATAGAAAACTGAATAGAACTTCTGAACATAGAAAAGCACTATTTCAAAATATGCTTAATTCATTGATTAAATACGAACAAATAACCACAACACTCCCAAAAGCAAAAGAGCTAAAGCCTAAGATGGATAAAGTAATTACAATGAGTAAAAAGAAAAACTTACAATCTAAAAAAGATTTATTCTCAGAGTTACAATCTAAACTGTCTGTCGATAAATTATTAAATACACTTTCACAGAGATATGAAAAAAGACATGGAGGTTATTGTAGAGTAATAAGAGCTGGTTTTAGATATGGTGATGACGCACCTATGGCAATATTGGAATTAGTTGATAGAGATATAAATGCAAAAAAGATAGACGTTAAAAAGAAAAAAGACGAAAATATAAAAACTTCCAAAGAAGACAAAACTTCAGAACCAACTAAAAAAGCCAAAGAAAAAAAATAGGTTGTTCATTAAAATTTTAGTATGTTATTTTCATTAACTTGAAAGTATATTTTTATTATGAAGGAACTATATGTTATAGACAATGATTTTCATGATGTTAGGCTTGATAGATGGTTTAGGAAAAGAGTAAATGATGTACCTCAATCATTAATCGAAAAACATATTAGAAAAGGTAATATAAAGGTTAATAAAAAAAAGCAGAAAAGTTCATACAAATTACAAAAGTTAGATAAAGTTTATATATATAATTTAAATTTTATAAAAAAAAATTTTAAAAGTGTTAATAAAAACTATATACCCACAAATAAAGAAAAATCTTTTTCTTCTAATTTTTTTATTGAAGACAACGAAAATTTTTCTGTTATTAATAAACCCGCAGGTGTGGCAGTTCAATCGGGGACAAAATCAAAAAGAAATATAATAGATATTTTAAGATATTCAAAGGAATTTAAAGACTCAAGTCCATTTACAGTTCACAGGATTGACAAAGAAACCACCGGAGTTCTTATTGTCGCAAAAAATAGAAAGTATGCTCAATTATTTACATCCTTATTTCGTATCAGAAAAATTCATAAAACATATATTTGTATTGTTCTTGGACTATTAGAAAAAAATAAAGGTACCTTTGTGGATATTTTGTCACATTACGAGGGTGATAGAGAAATAAAATCTAAAGCAATTACACATTACAAGGTTATTGATAATAATAAAAATTATTCACTTTTAAGTTTAAATCCTGAAACAGGAAGAAAACACCAATTGAGGAAGCAACTTTTATTAAGAGGTTTTCCAATATTAGGAGACAGCAAATATAGATTTCATAACATCAAGCCTAAATTAAAAAATATGCTCATGTTACATGCACATAAAATCCACTTTATGATTGATGGAAAAAAATATAATTTTGTTGCTGACTTACCCGTGGTATTTAAAAAAGCACTTAATGAAAAATATTTAAAAATTCGTTAATAATGACTTTGTCTATATTTTCATACCTTTTTACTTTCAGCTTTTTTAAACTTGTCACACCTTTGTCTCTTATGCCACAAGGAATAATAAATTTGTATTTTCCCAAATCATTCGAAATATTAAGTGAGAATCCATGATAAGCAATCCATCTTTTAACCCTAATCCCTATAGCTGCTATCTTTTCTGATTTTCTTTTATTGTTTACCCATATACCAATATTTTTTCTATCAGGGTAAGACGAAACGTTGTATTTTTTAAGTATATTAGTAATACACGTTTCAATATTAGAGATTAACTTTCTAATATTTTTCTCTCTTTTATTAAGATTTAAAACAAAATAAACAATTTTTTGTCCTGGAGAATGAATAGTGTGCTTTCCTCCTCTATTTGTTTTTATGACTTTTATTTTTTTGTTAATGAGGTCTTTTTCTACAGAACTTACTCCTGCAGTACATATTGTTTTATGTTCCAAGACCCATAAAAGCTCATTCTTTTTACCTTCAAAAACATCATTAACTCTTTTTTCAAGGAATTTGATAGATTTTGTATAATCTACTGGTTTTACACTATATTTAACTTCTATGCTCATTTTAAGTTTGTGGTTTTAAAAAAAATCAACTACATAGTTCAAAATTAATAAATATGTTAAATTTATGAGTTTGACAAAAGAAATAAAAGATAAAAAGGTTAACTTTGAGTTTAATAAGGAATTCATTAATGTTTTTAGTAAAAAAATTAAAGACAATGACACTGAATTTCTTAACAGAACTTTAAAAGAACAACATCCAGCTGACTCAGCAGACTTAATTGAAAATTTACCACCAGAAAATAGGGCTAAATTAATCGAACTTGAAGGTTTCAGTATTGATCCAGAAATTTTTATTGAACTAAATGAATCAATACAAACTGAGATTTTTATTATTCTATCAACAGAATCGATTGTTAATATATTGAAAAGATTAGAATCTGATAACGCATTAAAAATAATTGAAAATTTAGATGAAAAAAAGAAAAATATCGTACTAAATAAGTTACCTCCAAAAGATCGATTTTTACTTCAAGAAGGGCTAAGTTTCCCTGAAGATTCTGCTGCCCGAATTATGCAAAGGGAATTTACGGCCATCCCTAGCAATTGGTCTGTAGGTCAGACTATAGATTATCTTAGGGAGAACAAGGATTTACCCGAGGAATTTTTAGAAATCTTTATTGTAGATAGCAATTTTAAACCTATTGGAACAGTCACATCTTCAAAAGTCTTAAGAACTTCGAGAGAGGCTAAAATGAATTCAATAATGAATGAGATGCAAGTTTTAATACCAGTAAAAATGGATAAAGAGGAGGTTGGTCATATTTTTGAAAACTATAATCTTGTTTCTGCTGGTGTAGTTAATAAAGAAAATAAATTAGTTGGCATGATCACTGGTGATGATGTTTTTACTGTATTAAAAGAAGAAGCCGAAGAAGACGTTTTAAGATTAGCAGGTGTCGGAGATGAAGTAATAACGGATACCGTGCTTCATAAAACTAAAAGAAGATTTAATTGGTTGTTATTAAATTTATTAACAGCTTTACTAGCTACCTGGGTAATAAGTAAATTTGGTGCAACAATCGAACAAATGGTAGCTTTAGCATTTTTGATGCCGATTGTGGCCTCTATGGGTGGAAATGCTGGAATGCAAACGCTAGCTGTAACTATAAGAGCTTTAGCAACTAAAGAATTATCTTCAAGGAATTTTGGTCAAATAGTTACAAAGGAATTTATAATCGGAATATTAAATGGCATCATTTTTGCAATTATTACAGCAGCAATAGTGCAACTGTGGTTTAAAGATTATAATTTATCAATTTTAATAGCAATTTCGATGATACTAAATATGATAGTAGCTGGTCTCTTTGGAATTTTAGTCCCGGTAACTTTAAAAAAATTTAATATAGATCCAGCTATCGCTTCAAGTGTATTTGTTACAACAATCACTGATGTTATAGGGTTTTTATCGTTTTTAGGTATTGGAGCCTTTTTTTTCTACAATTAAATATTATCTATTAATCTTACTGACTTCATAAAGTAGGATATAAAAATTTTATATTTTTTATTTTTTTTATAAGGTTTAACTAACTTGTTAATATCTAAAACTTTTAAATATTCAATTTTTTTAATACCCAAATTATAAATCTCATTTTTAATATGAAGTAAAGATATTTTTTTATTTACTATAGATTTTTTATTAAGAGACAGTATTTGATAAACTTTTGATGCAATTTTTTTATCATTTTTGGACATTAAAAGATTTCTTGATGAAATCGCAAGACCACTTTTTTCCCTAATAGTTTTGCATCCAATTACTTTGATTTTTTTATATTTTTTACTTATATAATTTTTTATTATTTTTAACTGTTGCATATCTTTTTCACCCATATAAATTTTATTTGGTTTTATTATATTTACAAATCTCTCTATTACGTCAGCTATAGCCTCAAAGTGTCCAGGTCTATATTTACCACAAAGTTTTTTCCGAAATGGACTTATGCGTATATTTCTATTAATACCGTATGGGTATATTTCTTTATTTTTTGGTAAATATAAAAAGTCAACCTTCATTTTTTTAAGTAAGTAGATATCTTTATTTAATATTCTCGGGTAGAATTTATAATCATCTTTTTTATTAAATTGAGGTTTATTTATAAAAATACTTACTATAGTTTTATTACACTCTAAGTTAGCTCTCTTTATCAGAGACATATGACCCTCATGAATAGCACCCATAGTAGGCACAAATCCTAAATTTTTTTCCCTGTGTATAAGATCTACAAGTTTTTTTTTATTTAAAAATATTTTCATTTGTAAATTTTAAATATTATATGTAAAAGATATCAATGATTAAACAAGCTATTATTCCTTTAGCAGGTCTAGGAACAAGATTATTACCTTTAACAAGTGTTTTACCAAAAGAATTATTGCCAATGAATGGTAAACCTGGACTAGAATATATACTAGATGAATGTTTAGAAGCTGGAATTAAACAAATCATATTTGTTATTTCTGTAAAGAAAAAAATTATAAAAGACTATTTTTATAATGATGCCTTTTTCAAGAAAATAATTAAAAAGAAGAAAAATGATAAGAGATTAAAATCTGAATATTTGAAAATAAAAAAACTTAAAAAAATGATTAAGTTTGTATATCAAAATAAGCCAAAAGGCACTGGTGATGCTGTTCTTAAATGTAACAAACTTATTAAATCAAAACATTTTCTGATGCTGTTGCCTGATGACTTAATTATCAAAAAAAATTGCTCAGTTGGTATGATAAAATTACACAAAAAATATAACTCTTCAGTAGTAGCATCCAAAAAAGTTCCAAAACGAGAAGTTTCTAGATGGGGAATATTTAAGTTTAATCGATTAAAAGATAAAAATTTTATAATAAAAGATGTGATTGAAAAACCTAATATTAAGTCAGCCCCATCAAATTATGCTGTCATTGGAAGATATATTTTACCTAAAAAAATTTTTAGCGTATTAAAAAAACAAAAACCTGGAAAAAATGGAGAAATTCATATAACGGATGCAATTAAATCTTTAATCGAAGAAAAAAATAGTTTCATTGGTCATGTTTTTGCCGGAAAATATTTAGATTGTGGAACGATGAAAGGTTATATCAATTCTACTATAGAAATTTCAAGGTTAAGATTATGAAAATATGTATGATCGGGGTAGGTTACGTAGGTCTTGTTAGCGGAGCGTGTTTTGCAGACCTTGGTAATAGTGTATGGTGCGTAGATAAAGATGAAGGAAAGATAGAAACTCTAAATAATAATCAAGTTCCTTTTTTTGAGCCTGGATTAGAGGAATTAGTTGTAAAAAATTATAACTCTGGAAGATTAAAGTTTACTAATAATTTAAGTCTTGCTGTAAAAAATTCAGATATAATATTTATATGTGTTGGAACCCCAACTAGACGAGATAGTCGATCAGCAGATTTGCAGTATGTTTTCAAAGTAGCTTCTCAATTAAGTAAGCTTATTAATAAATTTAAAATTATTATTACTAAGTCAACAGTACCAGTTGGAACAGGGGATAAAATTGAAAAAATAATTTCAAAAAAAAAGAAAAAAAAATATTTTGAGGTAGTTTCAAACCCTGAATTTTTACGTGAAGGAGAAGCTATAAGAGATTTCAGATTTCCTGACAGAATAGTAGTAGGAACAAAAAATAAAAAAGTTAAAAAAAAATTGGAAGTTTTATATCAGCCACTAATTAAAAAGGGAGCTAATTTCTTTGCTACAAACCGAAGAGGGGCTGAGCTAATTAAATATGCATCTAATGCATTCTTAGCAACAAAAATTTCATTTATTAATGAGATAGCAAACTTATGTGAAAAAACAGGTATTAACGTTGAAGATGTTTCTCTCGGAATTGGTTTAGATAAGAGGATAGGTGGTCGTTTTTTAAGAGTTGGACCTTCTTATGGCGGCTCATGTTTTCCAAAAGATACAAGAGCTTTAACTGTTACTGGTGATGAATACAAAACAGATTTGTCTATAGTTAAATCAGTTATTAAATCTAATGACAAAAGAAGATTAGTTCTTACTCAAAGGGTTAAAAAAATACTATCAAACAAATTAAAAGGTAAATTAATAACTTTTCTGGGAGTCACTTTTAAACCAAACACTGATGATATGAGACAGTCATCAAGTCTTAAAATGATCCCTTTTCTTGTAAAAAGTGGAGCTAAAGTTTTTTATTATGACCCATCAGGAAAAAAAAAGGAATTTGATAAGTTAAAAAATGTTTTTTACTGCGATGATATAGCCAGCTCATGTCAAAACACAGATTTAGTTATTTTGCATACTGATTGGGAAGAATTTAAAGCTTTGGATTTTAAAAAATTATCAAAAAGAAAAAAATTTAAAATATATGATTTAAGAAATATCTACTCTGTTGAGACAATGAAAAAAAATGGATTTAAATACTATTCAATAGGTAGGTAGTTTAGTTATATTTCAAATATTGCATCAATTTCTACTGCAGCCCCCAAGGGTAAAGCATTAGAACTTATTGCAGCTCTAGTATGTTTACCATTATCACCAAAAACATTAGATAAAGTTTCTGAAGCTGGGTTAATAACTTTTGGTTGGTCTACAAAATCTTCCGTCGAATTAACATATCCAGTAATTTTAAGGCAATTTTTAATTTTGTTAATATCTCCATTCATAGCTTTTTTTGCTTGTGCTAGAACATTTATAATACAAAGCTTGGCAGCTTTTTGCCCATCTTCTAACTTTAGATCTTTCCCAATTTTACCTTTTAATAGTTTGCCATCATTGGATATCGGAAGCTGACCAGAAATAAAAAGCAAACTTCCACTAATCTTAAAAGCTACATATGCACCAACAGGATCTGGTGCGTTTGGAATCTCAATATTTAACTTTTTTATGTTTTCAGAAGGGTTCAATTTTTTTTAAATATATTTTTAACTTTTTTTTTTAAATCAAGAGGTTTTCTTGCACTCTTTCCTTGCTCGCATCTCCATTTGTCATAAGTACCTAAAATTGTATCTTTATTATACTTAGAACAATCAACCTTTGTCTCTGCTAGAACTACTGAGAAACTAGCAAATACACAATAGCAAAATATGATTGTAATTATTTTTTTCATTTTCTTTTCTTCTTTTGTTTATCATATTCTTTCCTTTTTTCAATTAGTATTAATGCATCATCCATATTTATATCGTTGGGGTCTTTTTCTTCAGGTATAGTAGCATTTATACTTTTATATTTAATGTATGGACCAAATTTTCCTTTCATAACTCTTACTATTTTTTTATCTTCAGGATGTTCACCTAAGTTTTTAATTTCGGACGATGATACTCTTCCAGGTTTAGCATCAGCAATCATTGTAACAGCTCTGTTAAGACCAATTGTAAAAATATCTTCAGCAGATTCTATTCTTGCTGACTTATTATCACATTTAAGGTAGGGACCAAATCTCCCTGAGTTTAACAAAATGTCCTTACCATTGTCAGGATGTTGTCCTAAAATTTTAGGTAAAGAGCATAGAAACTTTGCTTTATCTAAATCTATAGAATCAATTGATATACCCTTTGGAATTGAAACATTTTTTAAATTATTGTTTTCTTTTTCCTTTTTTTTCTTACTTTTCTTAACTTTTACAATTTCAATATTTACATCAGGTATTTTCTCATACTGGATATAAGGACCAAATCTTCCTACCTTTAAAAACATATCATTACCATTTTCATGTTTTCCTATCAATTTTGGTTCTGCCAATTGAGATTGCTGAGCAGCTTTAGCTTTAGATAGTGGCCTGGTAAATTTACACTCAGGATAATTAGAACAACCAATAAAAGCACCTCCACGAAAACTATTTTTTAAACTCAATAATCCATTTGCACAAAGCTTGCATTTTCTATCAATATTTCCATCATTATCTCTTTCAAATATTAAAGTGCCAAGACTATCATTTAATAAATCTAAAACCTCTCTTGTTCTCTTTTCTTTAACCTCAGTAACGTTTTGACTAAAATCTTTCCAAAATATTTCTAGAACTTTAATCCAACCTTCTTTACCTGATGTGATCTCATCTAATTGATTTTCTAATCCAGCAGTAAAATTGTAATCTACATATTTAGAAAAAAGTTTTTCCAAAAAAGCCGTAATTAATTTACCTCTATCTGTAGGATGAAATCTTTTATTTAAAATTTCAACGTATCCTCTAGTAGAAATAACAGAGATAATACTTGCGTACGTAGATGGCCTTCCTATTCCTAGCTCTTCAAGTTTTTTAACTAAGCTTGCTTCAGAATATCTAGGCGGTGGTTGTGTAAAGTGTTGTTCATCTATGAGGCTTTCAATGTTAACAGGACCATTTGACATTTTAGGTAAAATACTTTCACCATCCTCCTTTTTTGGGTCTTTATATATTTTTAAGTAACCATCGAATTTGATTACCGACCCAGTAGTTTTTAAAATAGTCTCTTTATTATCAGATGTAATAGTAATGGTGTTTCTATCGAATTGTGCTGATTGCATTTGCGACGATAAAGCTCTACTCCAAATTAAATCATACAATTTATATTGTTCTGGACTTAAATATTTCTTTACCTTTTCAGGTGAATTTTTAATTTCAGTAGGCCGTATTGCTTCATGAGCTTCTTGGGCATTTTTTGCTTTTTTTCCTGAATAATTTAAAGGATCTTTAGGAAGATATTTATTTCCATAGGTGGTTTGTATATAATTTCTAAAATTAGATACAGCTTCTCCAGATATGTTTGTTCCATCGGTTCTCATATATGTTATTAAGCCAACGGTTTCACCGTCCATCTCTATACCTTGGTAAAGTTTTTGAGCTATTTGCATAGTTCTCGAAGCTCCAAGACCCAATCTTCCAGATGAAACTTGCTGAAGTGTCGAGGTAGTAAAAGGACCTGAAGGATTTCTACTTACTACTTTTGAAGATATATCTGAAATACTAAATTGCATTTTCTTAATACGCTCAGCAGCATCATCAACATCCATTTTATTTTTAAAAGAAAATTTTTCAATTTTTTTTCCTTCAAACTGAGAAATATTGGATGTTATAATGTTATCATTATTATCTTTGAAGTTTATTTTTAAAGTCCAAAATTCCTTTGGATCAAATAATTCAATCTCATGCTCCCTTTCAGTAATTAATTTTAAAGCGACTGACTGAACACGCCCAGCTGATTTTGATCCAGGAAGTTTGGTCCATAATATTGGAGAAATATTAAATCCAACTAAATAGTCCAATGCTCTTCTAGCCATGTAAGCGTCAACTAGTAGAGGTTCGATTTGTCTAGGGTTGTCAATTCCATGAGTGACAGCCTTTTTTGTAATCTCGTTAAATACAACCCTCTCAACATTTTTGTCTTTAAGAAGTTTTTTTTCGTTTAAGAATTCTTTAACATGCCACGCAATTGCTTCGCCCTCTCTATCAGGGTCTGTGGCAAGAATAATTTTAGAAGAATTTTTTGCTGCCTCAGTAATATCTTTAAGATATTTTTTGGAGAAAGAATCAATTTCCCATAACATTTGAAAATTATTTTCTGGATCTACAGAACCATTTTTTGATGGCAAGTCTCTAATATGTCCATAACTTGCCAGCACTTTATAATCTTTACCTAAATATTTATTTATAGTTTTTGCTTTTGCTGGGCTTTCAACAATTACGAGATTCATTTATAATCCTTAAAGCTTTAGTGTCAAATAAAGCTTGTTTTGTCAATTTAAGGTTTCTGTAATATTAAAAAAATGGCTTTAATGCTTAGATTTTAATTTTTCCTTCATTTTTGTTTTTAAGGTTTAAAATATTTTTTCTGTGGGTAAATATTATTAAAATGAAAAAAATAAATAGTACAAAAGTTAAATCTTGATCAAATTTAGACTCAATATCAAAAGACCTTAATGCAGTATCTTTAATTATTGTAACCACCAACACTGTCAGGCTAGAGAACATAGAGGATAATGATGAATATTTAAAAATTAACGAAACTACTATCCAGGTAAAAATAAAAAGTAAACTTAATTCTATAGATAATGAAAATAATATACCCAGATATGTAGCCACACCTTTTCCACCTTTAAATTTAAGCCAAATTGGAAATAAGTGTCCTAAAAAAACCATAAGTGCTGATAATGTAATTAATTCTATAAAATAAGTGGCGGTAAAAGTAACAGCTACATATCCTTTTAAAACATCTAAAAAAAGAGTTAAAGCTGCCAAAGATTTATTACCAGTTCTTAGAACATTAGTTGCGCCAATATTTCCTGAACCAATTTTTCTTACATCAGTTTTGCCGAAACTTTTTGTTAAAATTAGTCCAAAAGGTATAGACCCAATTATATATGATAGAAAAATAACAATAATTATATTCATAATTAAATACTTTCGTAAGCTAACTCACCTTTTACAAAAGTTTTTAATACTTTGCCTTGCAATTTTCTATTTTCAATAGGAGTATTTTTAGATTTCGATTTAATCTTGCTTTTATCAACCACCCAGGGCTTATTTACATCAATTACACATATGTCTGCATCACTTCCTTTATCCAGATTACCTTTTGTAATTCCTAAAATCTTTGCTGGATTGGTAGTAATTGATGCAATTAGTTTTTTAATTTTAATTTTTTTGTTATGGAAGAGTTCAAGCGCAAGTGGGAGCAAGGTTTCAACTCCAGACGCTCCTGTAGCAGCCTGGGCAAATGTTAATCTTTTTGATTCTTCATCTTGGGGTTTATGATCTGAAACAATCACATCAATAGTCCCATCATTTACTGCTTCAACAAGTGCTTGTCTGTCATTTTCTGTTCTTAATGGAGGCGAAAGTTTTAAAAAAGTTCTAAAATCTCCTATGTCATTTTCATTTAACGAAAGGTTATTAATAGAAACTCCAGTCGTGAAGGTTTTACCTTCATTTTTGGCTTTTTTGATTACACTAATAGTTTTTTCAGATGATATTTGTGAGATATGATATTTGCAAAAATATTCTTCTAAAAAAGAAAGGTCTCTCTCTACAATAATTTTTTCGGCTAAAAAGGGAATTCCCTTTAAACCTAATCTTGTTGATATTTCCCCTTCATTAATTAATCCATCCTTAGCTAATATATTATCTTCAGCATGCTGCATGATAAGAGATTGTGATTGACTAGCAAAATTCATTATTCTCGACATTACCTCTGGATCTTGAACGGTTTTAATTCCATCTGTGAAAGCTATGATACCTTTTCTTTTAAGTAGACCAAATTCAGTCATTTGTTTACCTTCAGCATTTTTTGTTAATGTAGCAGCAGGAAAAATGTTAATTCTAGATTTATCTCTCCCTCTTCTTTTTAAAAAATCAACCATAGAGACATTATCAATAACCGGGGAAGTATTAGGCATTGACACAACAGATGTTACACCTCCAGATAAAGCAGCGTTACTTAAAGTTCTAAAATTTTCTTTATATTCATAACCAGGTTCTCCAACAAAAACTCTCATATCTACAATACCTGGTATTAATACTTGCTTTTTTATGTCAATTTTATCTACAGATGAAGGTAAGTTACCATTTGATACTTTTTTTCCACAAGCTTTAATTTGACCTTTACTGTCAATAATTAAACCACCAATTTCATCGATATCATTTTTTGGATCGATTATCCTAGCATTAATTAAATATTTTTCTTTCATTAATTCTCTTTACAAAAAATTTTTAAACAAGCCATTCTTACTGCTACACCTAGTTCAACTTGTTCTCTTATTACACTTTTATTAATGTCATCTGCTAAATTGGTGTCAATTTCGACACCTCTATTCATTGGTCCGGGATGCATAATTATAGCATTTTTATTTGCCACTTTTAATTTATCAGGAGTTAATCCAAAAAATTCATAATATTCCCTGGCCGATGGTAGATAAGAGCCTTGCATTCTTTCATTTTGTAATCTCAACATCATGACAACATCGCAATTGTCCAAACCTTTTTTCATATCAGTGAAAACTTTAACTCCAAGACGTTCAATTGAATGTGGTAAAAGCGTATTTGGAGCAACAACATTAACTTCTGCTCCCAACATGTTCATTAAATAAATATTTGATCTTGCTACTCTTGAATGTAATATATCACCACAAATTGCGATTCTTAAACCTTCAACTTTCCCCTTTCTATTTATTATTGTCAGCGCGTCTAATAAAGCCTGAGTTGGATGCTCTCTTCTACCATCTCCAGCATTAATTACGGCGCAGTTAACTTTTTGAGATAATAAATTTGGGGCCCCAGAGTCTTGATGTCTTATAACAATAATGTCAGGATGCATTGCATTTAAGGTCATTGCTGTATCAATTAAAGTTTCTCCTTTTTTTATTGCAGAATTTACAATATTCATTGACATGACGTCCGCTCCAAGTCTTTTTCCTGCTAGCTCAAAGGAACTTTGAGTTCTTGTAGATGGTTCAAAAAATAAATTAATTTGAGTTTTTCCTCTTAATATATCTAATTTTTTTGAAGTACTTTTATTAAGAGCAATGAATTCTTTTGCTTGATCAAGTATTTGTGAAATTTGAGAAAAAGAAAGACCTTGAATACCTAACAGGTGATTTTGTTCGATTTTAACAGCTTTAAGTTTTTTAATTGCAGCCATTAAAATCAACTCTATAGCCCTTTAGAGGTAACTATGCAAGCATTTTAACTAATTAGATAAATAGTCTATTGCACCTTGCAATATAAAAGCAGCAGCATTTTTGTCCAAATTCCTTACCCTTTTTGATACATTTGTGCCTAATTCTTTAGTAATTTTAAAGGTCCCCTCACTAGAAAGACGTTCATCCCATAAAGAGATAGGAATTGTAATATTTTTTGATAAATTTTTAGCAAAATCATTAGCTGATTGAGAGGATTTTCCTGAAGACCCATCCATATTTAAGGGGTTTCCAATAACGATTCCTTTTATATTGTTTTCTTTAATAATTTCGTTAATTTCTTTAACTAAAATTTCAAACTTGTTTTTAACGATAATTTTAAGGGGTGTAGCAACCTTTTTATTTTCATCACATATAGCGAATCCTATATTTTTAGAACCCGGATCAATTCCCAATAATCTGGAATTAATTCCGATTTTTCTCTTAAATTCATCTATACCGAGTATATTGTATGTTTTCATCTTAAGTGTTATTTTCAATACTTATTTGCCAATAATCTCAAATGTCAATAGATAAAGATACAGTAAAACATATATCAAAATTAGCTAGAATTTCTCTAGAAGATAAAAATGTAGAAAGTTTAGCTAAAGATTTAACATCAATATTAAAATTTATTGAAAAATTGAACAATTTAAATACTGACAAAACTACCCCTTTGACATCTATAATTAATGCATCTTTAAAACCAAGAAAAGATGAGGTCAAAGATGGAAAGATAAGAGATCAAATATTGAAAAACTCACCTGAAAAAAATGATGAGTTTTTTGTTGTACCTAAGGTTATTGAATAGCATGTCGAATTTTTCTGAATTTACCCTAACAAAGATAGTGGCAGGTATTAAAAAAAAAGAATTTACTTCCGTTGAAGTTACTAATTCCTTTATTCAAAAATCAAAAAATTCAAAGAAATTAAATACCTATATTACAGAATGTTTTGAACAAGCAATAAAGTCAGCAAAAAATTTTGACGAAAAAAAAGATTTTAACGGCTTATTATCAGGAGTTCCATTAGCTGTAAAAGATTTATTTTGTACAAAAAATGTAAAGACTACCGCAGGAAGTAAAATATTACATAATTTTATACCAACTTACGAATCTACCGTTACAAAAAATTTATGGTCTCAAGGAGCTTTTTTATTAGGAAAGCTAAATTGTGATGAATTTGCAATGGGGTCATCAAACGAAACCAGTTTTTTTGGAAATGTTAAAAATCCATATGGAGAAAAATTAGTTCCCGGAGGATCTTCAGGAGGATCTGCTTCTGCATTAGCTGCAGGTCTTACTCCAGCAACCATTGGTACTGACACTGGTGGATCTATTAGACAACCAGCATCTTTTACTGGAACAGTCGGATTAAAACCTACCTACGGAAGATGTTCAAGATGGGGTATTGTAGCTTTTGCTTCTTCATTAGATCAAGCTGGACCAATGACAAATACTGTTGAAGATTGTGCTTTGTTATTACAAGCGATGTCTGGATATGACTCAAAAGACTCTACATCTATAGATAAAAAAGTAGGTAATTATTCTTCAGATCTTACTGAAAAAGTTAAAGGATTAAAAATAGGAATTCCTAAAGAGTATAGAGTAGAAAATATGCCAAAAGAGATTGATGATCTTTGGAAAAAAGGAATAAATTTTTTGAAAGATGCAGGAGCTTTAGTAAAAGACATTTCTTTGCCTCACACAACGTATGCTCTTCCAGCCTATTACATAGTAGCGCCTGCAGAAGCATCTTCTAATTTAGCAAGATATGATGGAGTAAAGTATGGTCATAGAGCAAAAGGTAAAAATCTAATTGAAATGTATGAAAATACTAGATCCGAAGGATTTGGAGATGAGGTAAAAAGAAGAATTTTAATAGGAACTTATGTTTTATCTTCCGGATATTATGATGCATATTATTTAAAGGCTCAAAAAGTTAGACAGTTAATAAAAAGTGATTTTGATAAAGCATTTGGTAATGTAGATGCTATATTAACCCCCTCAACACCAAGTTCAGCATTCAAAATAGGGGAAAAGTCTGATGATCCTGTTTCTATGTATTTAAATGATATTTTTACTGTTCCTGTAAATTTGTCAGGTTTGCCAGCAATATCAGTTCCAACTGGTTATGATAAAAATAATTTACCATTAGGTTTGCAATTAATAGGAAAAGCTTTTGATGAACAAACAATATTAAATTTATCATATGCAATTCAAAAGAGAGCTAACTTTATAAACAATTTTAAAATTTGGTGGAATTAATGTCAGAAGTAAAATTTGACTTTTTTATTAGTGGGGAGAAAAATAAGTGGGAAGTAATAATTGGTCTGGAAGTTCATGCACAAATATTGTCAAAGTCTAAGCTTTTTTCTTCGTCACCTACAAAATTTGGAGCTGAACCAAATACACAAGTAAGTCTAGTAGACTCTGCTTTTCCCGGTATGCTACCTGTAATTAATCAATTTTGTATTGAACAAAGCGTAAAAACAGGTTTAGGTTTAAAAGCCAAAATAAATTTAAATTCTGTTTTTGATAGAAAGAATTATTTTTATGCCGATTTACCGCAGGGGTATCAAATTTCACAATATAAGAACCCGATAGTAGGAGAAGGAGAAGTAATACTTGATATGCCATATGGTACTAAAAGAGTTGGAATAGAAAGACTTCATCTTGAACAAGACGCCGGAAAAAGTATTCATGACATGGATCCAGAAAATTCTTTTGTAGATCTTAATAGATCAGGAGTCGCACTAATGGAAATTGTTAGCAAACCAGATTTAAGATCACCCGAAGAAGTAAATTCATATATTAAGAAGTTAAGATCAATAATGAGGTATCTTGGTACATGTGATGGAAACATGCAAGAAGGCTCTTTGCGAGCCGATGTTAATGTATCAGTAAGAAAAGTGGGAGATAAAAAATTAGGAACGAGATGTGAAATTAAAAATGTAAATTCAATTAAATTTATGCAAATGGCCATAGAATATGAAGCTAAGAGACAGGTTAATTTATTAGAATCTGGAAAAATTATAGATCAAGAAACAAGATTATTTGACACCAAAAAAAATAGTACAAGATCTATGCGCTCAAAAGAGGATGCGCATGATTATAGATATTTCCCAGATCCAGATTTATTACCATTACAATTAGACAAAGATTTAGTAGAAAAAATAAAAAAAGAATTACCTGAATTACCTGACCAGAAAAAAGAAAGATTTATTAAGGATCATAATTTATCTTCATACGAAGCTAATATATTAGTTTCTGAAAAAGAAATTTCAGAATACTATGAGGAGGTAATAAAAGAGTGTGATAAAAAATTGGCTACTAACTGGATTACAGTGGAGTTATTTGCTGTCTTGAATAAAAAAAATCTCACTATTTTACAATCACCTATAAGTGCAAAAAATTTATCCTCATTAATTAAAATGATTACTTCTGGAAAAATCTCAGGAAAGATAGCTAAGGATGTTTTTGAAAAAATGCAATTAGGAGACAAAGATCCTAAAGAAATTGTAGAAAAAGAGGGTTTATTACAACAAAGCGATCCAAAAGAATTGGAAAAAATAATTTTAGCTGTTATATCAAAAAACCAAGATAAAGTTGAGCAATATAAATCTGGAAAAGTGAAACTTTTTGGTTATTTTGTTGGTGAAGTAATGAAAGTATCCAAAGGAAAAGCTAATCCACAATTAGTAAATGAGATTCTTAAAAAGAAACTCCTCTAAATAAAATGAGTTCAAATCTGGTAATAACAAAAGAAATTGAGAATTATATTAATGTTTATTCGCATAAACTTACAAAAGTTCAAAAAGAAATAATTTCATACAATAACAGTTTAGGAGACATAAAAAGGATGCAAATTTCTATATCACAATGTCATTTTTTACATTTAATTGTAAAAATATCAAATGCTAAAAAAATTTTAGAGATAGGAACTTTTACAGGTCTAAGTAGTTTAACAATGTCATTATCTCTACCTTCTAATGGAGAGTTAGTAACAATAGACAAAAATGTTGAACGAAATAAAATAGCTTTAAATTTTTTTAAAAAGGCAAAACAAGAAAATAAAATTAAACTCATAGTTGGTTCGGCATTGCAAAGTATAAATAAAATAAAAAAAAATAATAAGAAATTCGATATTGTTTTTATTGATGCAGATAAAGAGAACTATAAAAATTACTACGATCAATCTTTAGACTTAATAGAAAAAAATGGTTTAATTATAATTGACAACGTTTTATGGCATGGCGAAGTTGTCGATCCAAATAAAAAAGATAAGATAACAACTATTATTAGAGAATTTAATTCCTACATTAGTAGCGATAAAAGAATAGAAAATATAATCATTCCTGTTGGTGACGGTCTTGCAGTTTGTAGAAAGTTGTAATGTATTTTATTTCAGGATTTTATAAGTTTAAAAAAATATTCTGTCTAAAAAAAAATAAAAGAATTATGCAAACTTATTTTATTAATAAAAGTATTAGAGGTACTATTATCATTTCAAAAGAAGGGATTAACGGTACAATATCTGCTAAAAAAAATTTAGGCGCAGCTATAGATAAAATAAAAAAAACTTTTAAGTTTACTAATTTTGACAGCATAAACTCATCTACTTGCAACTATCAGCCATTTCACAGGGGTAAAGTTAAAATTAAAAAAGAAGTTGTCCCTATGGGAGTAAAGATTTTCAAGAGAGAATTAAAAAACCATGTGGATCCAAATAACTGGAATAAGCTAATTAAAGATAAGAGTACATTTTTATTGGATGCAAGAAAACCTTTCGAATATAAAGTTGGCACATTTAAAGGCTCAATAAATCCAAACGTTGTTAATTTTCGTGAATTTCCAAATTATTTAAAAAATTTGAAGAAAGAAAAAACAATAGCAATGTTTTGTACTGGCGGAATAAGGTGTGAAAAGGCAAGTATATTTCTTAAGAAAAAAGGATTTAAAAATGTTTTCCAATTAAAAGGTGGAATTATAAATTACTTAAAGAAAATCAAAAAAAAAAACAGTTTATGGAGGGGTGAATGCTATGTTTTTGACAACAGAGTTTCTATTAAACATGGTTTAAAACCTGGTTCTTTTTTAATGTGCAGTGGGTGTAGAAAACCGATTTCTCAAAAAGAAAGAAAATCACGAAAGTATGAGGAAGGTGTATCATGTCCAAATTGTCACGACCATTTAAAACCTTCACAAAAAGAAAGATTTAGAATGAGACAAAAACAAATAAACCTTGCAAAAAAACTAGGAAAAAAGCACATATTTCAAAAAGAATTTTAAAAATGAATTTATTAAAAGATAATGTTCCAAAATTAGTTAGAACGCTTGCTTTACCTGCGATGGTGGGAACTCTCTTTCAAACACTTTACAATATTGTAGATACTTTTTTTGCTGGAAAAATATCACCAGAAGCATTATCGGCATTGAGCAAATCTTTTCCTATCTATTTTATAATAGTAGCAACATCCATTGGAGTTACCGTTGCTGGTACTGCATTAATTGGAAACAGTATCGGCGAAAAAAATAAAAACAAAACTTTAAATTATTTTACACATATTATTTTTTATGGAATTTTAGTTTCTTTAATCATTACATACTTAGGATTAACTTATGCAGAAAAAGTTTTTTATTTAATGGGATCGACAGACGAAGTTATTTCATTAGGACTAGAGTATACAAATATTATTTATTTGGGTTCAGTTCTTTTTATATTAGTTGTTGCATTAAATTCTTTTTTACATGCAGAGGGTGATACAAAAACTTATCGAAATATCTTAGTATTATCATTCTTTCTTAATATTATTTTAAATCCAATTCTGATTTTTGGTTTTCTTTTTATACCTGCAATGGGAGTTAAAGGTATTGCTATTGCAACTATAATAGCGCAATCAGTGTCACTAATCATTATTCTTATTAAGGTTCTGAGTAACAATACCGTAAAAGAGATAAATAAAAACTATTTAATACCTAAACTTATTTTCTTTAAAAATATTTTTTTTC
>CACFQR010000008.1 GCA_902568465.1 uncultured Pelagibacteraceae bacterium
TTTGTTTTTAATTAAGATAAAAGTCAGATAATTTTTCACACTATAAATATGCATATCTGACTTTACAAAATCACAATAGTTAAAAAAAGTGCATGTCTGAGTTTCCAAAATTTCAATAGTTTTAATAAAAATTAAAATATATTTACTTAAAAATAGATAAGGAGAAATTATGATTAAATCAAAGTTACTAATGCCATTATTTATATTAATGGTTTTAACAACGTCGAGTTACGCAGAAACAACTGTATCTGCGGAAGTTAGTTTTATATTTAATACATTCCTATTTTTAGTTTGCGGTTTCCTAGTCATGTTTATGGCGGCTGGTTTTGCTATGCTAGAATCTGGGATGGTTACATCAAAAAGTGTATCTGTAATATGTGCAAAAAACATAGGTTTATTTTCAATTGCTGGAATTATGTTTTGGTTGTTTGGGTATAATCTAGCTTATGGAATACCAGAAGGTGGTTTTATCGGTAAGTTTTTACCATGGTCAGACTCAAGCTCAATTGAAACTGGCTATGCTGATGGCTCTGATTGGTATTTTCAGATGGTATTTTGTGCAACAACTGTTTCGATTGTTTCAGGAACTTTAGCAGAAAGAATTAAATTATGGCCATTCTTTTTATTTGCAGCAATTTTATCTGGAATTTTATATCCGATTGTCATGGGATGGCAATGGGGCGGAGGGTGGCTATCTTCTCTAGGCTTTTCTGACTTTGCTGGATCTACATTGGTTCATTCTACTGGGGGTGCGGCAGCATTAGCAGGAGCTATAATATTAGGCGCAAGAACTGGTAGATTTAAAAAAACAGGAGAGCCAGCACCAGTGAAACCTTTTGCAGCCTCATCAATTCCATTGGTTACGATTGGTGTATTTATTTTATGGTTAGGTTGGTTCGGGTTTAACGGAGGATCTCAACTTTCGATGGGTACATTTGATGATGCGGTAGCAGTCTCAAAAATATTTATTAATACTAATCTAGCAGCTTGTGGAGGAGTTTTAGCTGCAGGGATTGTAACTAGATTAATGATTGGCAAAACAGATGTCATTCAGATGCTTAATGGTGCAATAGGTGGTTTAGTTGCGATTACAGCAGAACCGCTAATGCCGTCTCCATTTTCGGCTATATTAATTGGTGCGGTAGGTGGAGCAATAGTTGTTTTTGGGACCAAGTTTTTACTCTCTCTAAAAATTGATGATGTGGTAGGAGCTATTCCAGCACACTTGTTCGCAGGTATTTGGGGAACTTTAGCAGTACCACTTACAAATCCAGACACAAATTTTGGATCACAAATTTTAGGCATTATTTCAATTAATGTATTTGTATTCATAGTTTCATTTATAGTTTGGTCAATAATGAAAAATACTATGGGCATAAGATTAAGCAAAGATGCTGAAATAAAAGGAACAGATGTTTCAGAAGTAGGTGTAATTGCCTACGCAATTAGAGATTAAGTAATTTATTTACGTAGTATCCTCCCATAACTACTAAATAAAAAACGCGGTAACATTATTTTGTTGCCGCGTTTGTAATTTAAGTGTTAGTTTTATTGAATACTTAATAAAAAATTGATAACATTGTAAAGTTTGAGGGGTGTCCAAAAGGACTGAGATTATACTCTAGGAACCTGACTGGTAATTCAGTGAGGGAAAATTATGGAAAAGCAAACATTTTTTTTAGATCAAAATTTATCTTTACTATTAATTATTTCAATTAGTTTATTATTTGCAGTAATTGGAATTTTACATTCTAGAAAATATCGAGGGCCGTCAAATTATTTAACAGCGGGAAAAAATGTAGGAACTTTTTCATTAACCACAAGCTTAACAGCATCTGCACTAGGAGCTTGGATTTTATTTGGACCTGCTTCAGCAGCTACGTGGGGAGGGGTAGGCTCTGTTATAGGCTATTCACTTGGAACGGCCTTTCCAATGATAGCACTAATTTATTTAGGAAAAAAAATTAGAAAGAGTTTTCCATCTGGAATTACTTTCACACAGTTTATATTTTATAAAATAGGTAAAAAATTATTTAAATTTATTATTTTATTAAGTATTTTTTATATGTTTATTTTTTTATGTGCAGAAGTAACAGCAATAGCAATGTTAATAAATTATATTTCCAACACTCCATTATGGCTAACTGCTTCAATAGTAATAGCTACTACTTTGATTTATACCTTATACGGAGGATTAAGAGCATCGATACTTACCGATAATTTGCAATTTATAATTGTTATAATCTTATTATTAATTTGTGCGCAAAATATTTTTAGCTCAAGCTTAATTTCTTATGAAAAAATTAATAATAATGCAGGTCACTTATTAAGTAGTAAATATGTTACAAACTACACAGCAGGATTAACTTTTTTTATAGCCGTGGCTGCGACAAATCTTTTTCATCAAGGAAATTGGCAAAGAGTATTTGCGGCAAAAAATTATGATGTTCTTAATAGAAGTCTCAAACTTTCTTTTTTAATAATTATTCCTATCGTTTTTTTTATGGGAATTAGTGGAATAATCGCAATTTCTGCTAATCCTGAAGTAAACCCTGATCTAGCCTTTTTTTCTATACTTCTTAAAGGTAAAACAGAATTATTATATATGGGAGTTATTATTTTGGCGATATCATTAACGGTAAGCACAATCGATACACTTGTGAACGCGATTTCTAGTTTAATTATTGTTGATGGAAAAAAAATTAATAAAAATTTAAAATCTCCTAATGGTGTAGCAATTTTTCTATCAGCTATAGCTTTATTTATAGCTTCAAAAGGTTTTAGCATTTTATATTTGTTTCTATTAGCTGACCTTTTATGTTGTGCAGCTGTATTTCCAGTATTCTATGGATTTTATCAAAAAAATTTAAACGAAAAAAATTTAATAATATCAATTTTATTTGGTTTAATTGCAGGTTTGCTACTTTTTCCTAGTCCAGATTTTTCAAAAAGTATTTTAGTGGGGACAATTTTACCATTTGATTTATTTCCTCAAATTTTATCTACTTCCTTATTATTTTGGTCCTTTTTATTAGCAGCAGTTGGACCAGTAATTGTTATAATGACTTATGATTCCTTTAAAAGATGACAACCCAACTTCTAGCAAACCTATAGTAACGTATTTTTTAATTAGCGTTTGTGTTTTTGTTTTTCTCTTACAGCTAGGGTCTCAAAGTTATAAGACTGGACAACTTTTTTATTCTTATGGATTGATCCCTTCTGTTTTAATGGGGCATAATCAACTGCCTATGGATCTTTATGCGGTTCCAGCGTTTGCAACTATTTTCACTTCAATGTTTATGCATGGAGGTTTTATGCATTTAATAGGAAATATGCTTTATATGTGGATTTTTGCAGATAATATTGAAGATAATTTAGGACCATCAAAATTTTTAATTTTTTATATTTTGTCTGGCATTGGGGCTGCTATGACTCAAGTTTTAATGGATGTACAATCACAGATACCAATGGTTGGAGCTAGCGGGGCTATTGGAGGAGTATTAGGAGCTTATTTAATTAATCATCCTAATGCTAGAGTTTTAGTTTTAATACCTTTTGGTTTCTTTAGTCAATTTTTAAAAATTAGAGCACTATACGTTTTGGGTTTTTGGTTTATCTTGCAATTTATTTCCAGTGGTGGTGGTGTTGCATATGCTGCTCACATTGGTGGTTTTGTTTCAGGAATGATTTTGATATTATTTTTTAATAAAGGTTTTAAGAAAAAAAATAAAAAAGTTTTGAAAGGACCGTGGGGATAATGAATTATATAATACCTTTTATTTTTTTAATTACTATAGTTGTGTTTATTCATGAATATGGACATTACTATTTTGCTAAAAAATACGGTGTAGGAATTACTGATTTTTCCATAGGTTTTGGAAAAGAAATATTTGGATGGGAAGATAAATCTGGCACACGTTGGAAAATTTGCTGGATTCCTTTAGGTGGATATGTAAAATTTTTTGGTGATAGAAATGTTTTTAGTCAATCTGAGCAGCAGGAAATAATCAACAAATATAGTGAGGAAGATAGAAAAAAGTTATTTATATTAAAACCATTATATCAAAGATCTTTAATTGTTGCTGCTGGTCCATTAGCAAATTTCGTTTTAGCAATAATAATTTTTATTATAATAAATATGGTATCTGGTAAAGATATGAGCCCTCCAATTATTGACCAGGTACAAGAAAATAGCCCTGCACTTACAGCTGGCTTAAGAAAAAACGATAGAATTATATCTATAGATAACAAAAAGGTTGAAAGTATATTGCAGGTTTCAACTTTTATTAATTTATCTACTTCAGAAACTATAGAATTTGTAGTTTTTAGAAACGAACAAGAAGTATCTATATTGGTAAAACCTAATTTAGTAGATGGAAAAGACTCTTTAGGAAATTCTACCAAAAAAAGGATAGTTGGAATTAAACTAATCCCATTAAATAACGAATTTAATAGACAGCCGCTTGGACCAAGCAAAGCAATCTTTTATTCATTTAAGGAAGTCTGGTTTGTGATAGTTACTTCTTTGAACTATCTAGGAAATATGCTTGTAGGATCTGCGGATACATCACAATTAGGTGGACCAATAAAAATAGCAAAAATTACAGGGCAGGTAGCCGAATATGGAATTATTCCTTTTTTTAGCATAATGGCCTATATCTCAATAAGTTTAGGTTTAATAAACCTGTTTCCTATACCTATGCTTGATGGAGGGCATTTAATGTTTTACTTGATAGAAAAAATTTTGGGTAAACCTTTGAGTCAAAAAACCCAGGAAGGTTTTTTTCGAATCGGCTTATTTTTGCTCGTTTTTTTAATGTTTTTCGTTACTTTTAACGATTTGAAAGATATTGGCCTATTTTAGTTGACTTTTTGTTACATCCATAAAACCTAGCAAAATCAACATTTTTTCCTCATTAACTATATATTGTGTTGATATCTTTAACATACACTAAAATTGTTGTTGATTTTGTTGATATTTATGGGAAGAGTAAAAATACATTAAAAAAAGGGCTAAAATGAACAAAAAACAATTAATAGGAAAGATCTCTGGATCAATGAATCTTAGCAAAGCAGACGCTGAGCGTACTTTTGATGGAATTACAGAGATAATTTTAGGCTGCCTGAAAAATGATGAGCAGGTTAAAATTGCTGGTTTTGGTACTTACAAAGTAGCTAAAAGAAAAGCAAGAGTAGGTAGAAATCCAAGAACTGGCGAACAGATACAAATAGCTGCTTCTCAAAAAGTTAAATTTTTACCGGCAAAAGCTTTAAAAGAAATGTTTAATAAATAAACTTAAAACAGCCTTTACTAATTAGGTAAGGGCTGTTTTCTTCTATTTAGCTATTATTAGATTTTATTATTTTCCCAAATTTTTTCCCATTCCATATTAGGAGAAAGGCCAAAAATAGAGTTTACATTTGTACAGTGAAGAGCAACCGATGGAATTGGTGATAAGCAATATTCTTTCTGATAAATGTCATGTAGGGGCTGTTCAAATGGATAATGCTCAAATTCACACATTGAAATAAGTTTTTCCCAATATTTATTAACTATATCTGAGCTAGTTAAGAAAGTACAAAGTGTTTCATTTACTGTTCTCCAGTGTTTTTTAGATCCGACTAAAATTTTAGAAGGTTTGATTTCAGTATATAGATAAGGATAATCAGCAGGACATAGTATTAATTCTCTATTCATTTGAGATGATATTCGTTCATATGTAAAAATCATCTCAGTAACCGCATCTTCTTGATGTAAATAGTCATCTTCAACAAAATAAATTAAATCTTTGCAGTAATCCTTAGCTAATAACAGTGATTTATAAATATTTGACATGTTTGACATCTGGTTATCAGTAACATTTTGATTTTTAGCATTTGTTTTTTTAATCTTTGTTTTAAAATCATTTATATTTAAATTAATTAACGAACTTTTGACTTCTGGTATGCTTATCAATTTTTTCATCTTGTCCTGATCATTTTTGGGAGAATTGTAATCAACAATTATAATTTCAAAAGAAACTAATGGGAAATCTTTCTTAGCATTTTTTAAAGATTTAACAATAGAATTTAATGACCTAAGAGTATATTCTGATTTTTTTTCTTCAAATAATCTTTTTTTATTTTGTGTTAACATATTGACATTAGTGCAAGATCTAAAAATTGTTGTTAAAGAAGTAACTTTTCGGGAAATTTTTACCACACCCAAAGGTAGTGTAATAGATTTTTTACCAGGTAAACTTAAATTTTCATTAATAGACTTTTCTTGAGTAGGTATAAAAAAATTATTTTGATCTATAATTTCATAACCAAAAATTCTACAAATTTTTATAAAAAGTTTTTTAAAAATATTTTTTTGGTTTTCTTTTGACTGTTTTTTCATATAACTTTTTAACTAATTATAAAGATTAAAAATTTTTAATTAAATTTAATCATGTATACCTAATTTTTTTGCGTAAAAAATTCTTATCATCCAGTAAATAACTAATCCCAAGGGTCCTATGAAATAAATTAATATTAATGGGAAAAAAGCTACCTTTTTTGATATTCCATATTTAAAACCATCTCTTGCTACCCAGGAACCTAAAAAAATATTTAAAGCTAAAAAATGAAGCCAAAAAATAAGCAAAAAACTTTCTGTTGAAAATATTGTGTACAAATTATCTAAACTTAAGTACAAACTAAAAAGATTAAATATTGATTCATCGAGTAAAAAGCTTTGATAAATTACATAAACGTAAGCTGTTGACAAAATTAAAGGTATCAATATTGAATTCACAAATACTTGCGTAATTCTAGAATTTGGAAAAAAAATTAGCATTAACCAGAATGGCAAAATACCAAAATTTACCCACAGATAAATATTTTCAAAAGTTAAATAGGTGTTAAAATCTGCTAACATATGAATTTAAATTAATAATATATTATATAAATATTGTGATTCCTATAATAAATAAGAAAGATTTAGAGACAACAATTGACACCCTAAGAAGTTATGCTTATTCCTATCTTGAAAAGTATAATCCTTCAAAACAGCAATTAAGAACCTATTTGTTTAAGAAATCAATCAAAAAAAAAATAAGTATCAATAATAAAAAGGAATTATTTAATTTAATTGATGCAGTGATTTCCTCTTTAGAAGAACAAAAATTTATCAGTGATAAATATTATTCAAATGCTAAAGCTAAAGTTTTTTTGAGAAAAGGATATTCATTAAATAAAATTAGGTACAGTTTGATTAAAAAAGGTATAAATGAAAAGTATATAAAAGATAGCATTAGCAAAATAAAAGAAGAAGAATCTGATCCAGATTTTTTTTCTGCAATAAAGATATGCAAAAGAAGAAGAATTGGTCCCGTAAGAAGTGAAGAAAATAGAAATTTATTTTTCAAAAAAGATATTTCAATTTTAGCAAGAGCTGGATTTAGTTATGAGGTATCCAAAAAAGTTTTAGAAATTCCTAAAGATGAATTTAAAAAGTTTTGTAAAATGATTTAGCTTTTTATATTTTTTACATTTTTTTTTTTTTAGAAATATAGAAGTCTAGTCTTTTTTTTAATGCTCTTTTAACGTACAAAAAGAAAAGTATACCAAATATAGCTACTGAAAGTACTATTATAGTTATTGTTTTTAACATCTTTCAGAAACTTGAAATTTTTTATTTTTATCTAACTGAGGGAATGATTTTTGTTTTCTCATTGATACTTTTCGGGGCATAAGTTTGTTGTAAGATTTCTTTATTCACAGCTTCAAAAGCATGTTCTGTTAGTGTTTTGCCTGTGCTTTTTTTAACCATATAATTTGCTGATTGAGTTACACCAGCTTGAATTATAGAGGCTGTGCTGAATCCAGACGCTGCTGGCCCCACTAACGCTAAAGGCGCAACAAATACACATCCAGACAGCATTGTACCTACTGTTATTAAAAGTAGTAATCTTTTAAACATTTACCCCCCTCAAGAGATTCTTCTAATTTATATTTTTTTGTAGGATAACTAAAGAAAAAAAAGGAAGTCCAAGAAATAGTTAATTCAACCTACACTAGAATATTATATTTTTAAATCTTCTGATCTTCTAACCAACAAAGATGTGTTTTTATAATCTTTCTTACCATAGTTAATCATTTCGTATTTTAATGATGTAACTATACCCCCAGCGTGACTAACAATTGCGTGTCCTGCTGCTATATCCCACTCAAAAGCCCTAGGTTTTGCTGCATAAATGTCAGCCTCACCAGCCGCTATAGTGCAAAATTTTAATGAGCTAGACATTCTTAAACTTTTTGTTACCCCATATTTATTATAAATGTCCAAAATTTCTTTGGGTGTTGTATCTGAATTGGCTAATCCTATTGTGTCATTTTTATATTTTTTTTCACAATTTAATTTTTTTTTATCACCACCTTTAATTTCAAATGCGTCACCATGACCGTACGAAAAAAATAATCTATCTTTTGCCGGCGCGTAAACTATACCTAAAGCAAGATTTAAATTAATTACTAAAGCAGCATTTAAGGTGTATTCATCTCTTTTTTTTATATAATCTTTAGTGCCATCTATAGGATCAATTAACCAAAAGGTTTTATTCTTATTTTGGTTTTGCAAATTTACTGTTTCTTCCGAAATTATTGCTATATTTGGTGTTAATTTTTCAATTTCTTCTCTCAGAATTTTATCTACTTCTAAATCACCATTAGTTACAGGAGATTTATCTGCTTTTATTGTTATTTTTACACCATCTTCGCTTATTTTTTTAGCTTTACTTCCAGCCGTTAAAAAAGATGGTAATAACTTTTCTGTAATTTCTTTTAAATCTGATTTATTCAATTTTACTAATTTTTTCTAAAATTATTATTTTGCTATTTATAACCCTTTTACCTGCATTTTCAAAATTTACAGTAACTTTATTATCAATAATTGATTGAATTTGTCCTTTGCCCCAATTTCTATTTTTTGGGTTTATAACATAGTCTCCTGGCTCATAATTCAAAAACATTGATGGAAAAAATTTAATTTATGCTTTACAACTTATACATTAATTAATGAAAATTAAATAAAAAAAATGAATTCACTAGGGATTACAAAAATTGCGAAAGATACTAAGGTTGTTGTTGCTATGTCTGGTGGAGTAGATTCATCAACAGTAGCAGGAATAATGAAAAGTGAAGGTTATAATGTAGTTGGTATTACACTAAAACTTTACGACGACGCAAAAACTTCTGTAAAAAGCAGACAGTGTTGTGCAGGACAGGATATATTAGATGCTAAAAGAGTAGCTCAAAAGCTTAATATAAAACATGAAATTCTGTATTACCAAACAAAGTTTAAAAAAGATGTTATAGACTCATTTGTAAATAGTTATGCAATTGGGGAAACACCCATTCCATGCGTACAATGTAATCAAACCGTTAAATTTAGAGATCTCTTTGACTATGCTAAGGAAATTAAAGCAGATGCTTTAGTTACCGGACATTATGTAAATAGAATTCAAAAAAATGGAAGTGCTCAAATGTACAGAGCTGAAGATTTATCAAGAGATCAAAGCTATTTCCTTTTTAATACAACACAAGAGCAGTTAAACTTTTTAAGATTCCCGTTAGGAAAATTATTAAAAAAAGATACAAGAAAAATTGCTAGCGATCTGAATCTAAATGTAGCTGATAAACCTGACAGCCAAGATATTTGTTTTGTTCCAAACGGGGACTATGCATCAGTAATAAAAAAATTTAGACCAGAAACATTTAAAAAAGGAAATATTTTAGATACTAGTGGAAAAATAATAGGAAAACACGAAGGAATAATTAATTTCACGATAGGTCAAAGAAAAGGTATTAAAATATCACATCAGGAGCCTCTTTACGTTATTGACATAAAAGCGAATACTAATGAAGTTATAGTTGGAGATAAAGAATTTTTAAAAATTAAAAAAATTTTCCTAAAAGATATAAACTTACTAGGCGATCTAAAGTCATGTAGTGAAAATTTATATGTTAAAGTAAGATCAACAGGCAAACTGACTAAAGCTAAAGCTGAAATAGATAATTCTAAAGCTAGTGTTACATTAGAGGATGCGGAAATGGGAATATCACCGGGTCAAGCTTGCGTATTTTATTCTAAAAATAAATTTGGACATAGAGTTTTAGGTGGAGGATGGATCAATAAAACCACAAAACTTTATCCACATAATTAACAACCTCAATTAAGATTTTTAAAAAAACAACTAAATAGTGATTTAAATCTCAGCTTTAATATGGTCTTATAAAAATGACTTAAGAGGCAACTCTTAACTGGCCAGGTAAGGAAAGACCGAGAGGTTCAAGCTTATCGGGCAGAAAGCCCAGCAGAGTAGCGCTTAACATAGCAGGGCGGCAGGTTCGGCGGTAGCGCATACAACGACGAACCAAAACTTTCGTTCATACACCTTCGGGTGTGTGAACTTGGGTTTTTCTCTTCTTCCACAGAAAAAAAGTTAATAGATAAAACGTCACAACACCTAAAAAATAATTCCATTCTAAAGCATGTTTAAAAAGCGTGTAATCCGACGAATTAAGAATAGGAGCAACAAGTACAGCTACAACAATAAGTATAGAGACTAAAACCATTTTAATAACCAGTATTTTTTTATTAATAAGTGTTTCAATTTTTTTTTTCACTTTAACTATATTAATAACCAATAATGTTTGGGCAATTATTTCAAAAATAATAAAACCTAGAAGAACGAACCGTCTAAAAAATTTGTATAAATCATTTTCAAAGTTATATCCTAAGAAAATTGAATGGATGATTAAAAATATTGCTGAACTAATACCAAAAAATAAAAAATATTTTCTTTTTTTTTCAGCACTATCCTCTAAACTTAAAAATAATTTATTATTATATAGCCAATATTGTATCAGCAAAATAGAAGTAATTATCATTCCTGGTTTAAACAATAAATATTGAGGGTAAGTCCTAGCTGCCCTACTTATAGATAAACTTCCATCAATATATGGAATGGAAAAAGAAGATCTCCCTATTTGATCTACTATGAAAATTGTATTTTCAAGCAGATCGTAATTAGTCGAAATGAATAAGCACAAATGGAGTACGACCATTGGCACCACAAAGATCCATAGACTTTTTAGCCTAATACTATTTATAACTTCCACTTAAACGTTTATTTTCTTTTATTTCTTTTTCTAGCTCTTCTTTTTTTTGAGCCTACTTTTCTTCTGCCCCTATGTTTTTTTGGATATCCCATATTTTTACATCTCCTATATTAATTAATTGACCTTATTTGCAGGATATAGCATTCTCCAATTTTGTTATCAAATATTTTATGGCGAAATCAGTAAAAACATATTTAAAAACAGCCGCAAAAGATTATAAATCTAGGTCAGTTAATCCGCCTGTAGTACGCGCTTCTACAATTTTATTTAAAACGATGCAGGAACTGAGAAAACACCAAAAAGATATAGCGAAAAAAAAAGATGTCGAGCATTGGGATTATGGCAGACAGGGAACTCAAACAACCGTTCAGTTGCAAAAATTACTAAGAGGTTTAGAAGAAGCTTATCAAGTTTTTTTAACTCCCACAGGTTTTGCTGCAGTAGCTTTATCAATAATGAGCATTTGCAGACCTGGAGATGAAATATTAATTTCAGATGGAGTATACAGACCTACACAAAAAATTACAGATGACTTGCTTAAAGAATTCAAGGTAAGAGCTGTTTGGTACAACCCAAGTAGTTTTGAAGATTTTAAAAATAAAATTACAAGAAAAACTAAACTTATTTATGTAGAAAATCCTGGAAGTAATACTTTTGAGATGAACGATTTAGGAAAAATAGTTTCTTTAGCGAAAAGTAAAAATATATTTACCGCGATTGATAATACTTGGGCTACAGCATATTTTTTTAAACCATTAAAATTAGGTTTTGATATATCTATTACCTCTGCAACTAAATATTATTCTGGACACTCAGATGTAATGGCTGGCACTGTTGCTGTTAATAAAAAAGCTTACGAAAAAGTTTGGTGGTATAATCATGTGTCTGGTTACAGGTTGTCATCTGATGATGCTTATTTAGTTATTAGAGGTTTGAGAACCTTAGATATTAGACTTGAGAAACATCAAGAAAATGCAAAAAAAGTTATTAATTTTTTAAAAAATCAAAAAAAAATATATAAAATATTATACCCTTATAAAACCGCATCTAGAGAATTTAAATTGTTAAAAAAATATTACTCAGGAGCATCTGGGTTATTAAGTGTAATTATTAAAAGTAAAAGTAAAAATTCAGTGTACAGATTTGTTAATTCATTAAAACTTTTTGGAATCGGATATAGTTGGGGAGGATTTGAAAGTCTTGCAGTTTATACTGATCCTGTAGAATTAGGTAATAGACGTTATTTTAAATTAGAAAAAAACGAACATCTAGTTCGTTTACATATAGGATTAGAAGATCCAAAAGATTTAATTGAAGATTTAAAAAAATCTTTAAAATTTATTAAATGATAAAAGAAAAGTTTTTTCCAAGTAACACTGCTTTTTTTACACTTATTTCTGCATGTTTAATTGTTGCAATATTTATGGGACTGCGGATGGTCTTTGGATTATTTACAGATTTTTTTGTAAATGATTTGCAGTGCACAATTACAGAATTTGGTTTGGCAATAGGAATACAAATGCTAATGTGGGGCATGTTTGCACCAATCTTTGGTGCGTTAGCAGATAAAATTGGAAGTGGAATAGTTACAATAATTGCATCATGTTTTGTAGCACTTGGAATTTATTTACTTTATTCAGGACCAAATACAGGAATATTTTTTCAAATTAACCTTGGTTTATTAATTGGAATTGGTTTAGGCGGTACAGCAATAAGCGTTCAAATCGGAGCAGTTGGCAAACACTTCCCAAATAAAACTAGGGGAATGGCTATAGGGATTGTAGTCGCCATGGCATCAATTGGTTATTTTTTTTCTCCTATATATACAAAATTTGCTTTATCTGAGTTTGGTTGGGAAAAAACTTTAAACACATATTTGTACTTTGTTTTATTTGGAATGATAGCTGCAATCTTCCTGCGTGAAGTTAAAAAAGAAAAAAATTTAAACGACAGTACTAAAGCAGATAATCAAACTCTTACAGAAGCTTTAAAAGAAGCATTTAATCATAAAGGTTTTATACTTTTAACACTTGGTTTTTTTGTATGTGGCTTTAATATAACTTTAGTTTCAGCACATATCCCTAGTTACATCCAAGAACGAGGCTTTGAAATATGGACAGCTGCTGCGATTTTATCTCTGATAGGTCTTTTTAATGTTTTTGGAACGTTAACATTTGGTTATTTATCAGGAAAGTATAGTAAAAAAATATTATTAAGTATTTTATATTTTGCTCGTGGAGTAGTACTAATTTTATTTTTAATTCTTCCTACATCAACCTATGTAGCAATAGGATTCGGAGTACTCTATGGATTTCTTTGGCTAGCAACTATTCCACCGACAAATGGTGTTATTTCTCAAATTTTTGGAACAAAATATTTGGCAACTTTATATGGAGTAGTTTTCTTTAGTCATCAAATTGGATCTTTTTTAGGTGCTTATCTTGGAGGATATTTTTATGATGAATATGGATCATTTGATTATGCTTGGTATTTATCAATAGCACTTTCTTTTTTTGCAGCATTAGTACATTTACCAATAGACGAAAGACCGCTCCCTAGACTTGCTACAACTTAAAGTTGATAAAAAAAATTGTTATGGGCGATTAATCCTTCTTGATTAAATATACGAAAAGGATAATGATCTGCCATTAACCATGGAGGAAACAATGTTTTCAAAAGAGCTAAATAAAAAACTAGATAAGTATCATCTTCTTAACCACCCTTTTTATAAATCTTGGAATGAGGGTAAGTTAACTAGAGAAATAATTAAGGACTATGCTGAACAATATTATCAACATGTAAAAGCATTTCCTAGGTATATAAGTGCAACGCATTCTTTATGTGAGGATTTAGAAAAAAGAAAAATTTTACTTGAAAATCTTCAAGATGAAGAAAAAGATGGGGCGGATCATCCTAAACTTTGGAAAAATTTTGCACTTGCTATAGGAGCAGATACAAAAAAAATTGAAAATGTAAAAGAAGAAAAATTTACATCTGATCTAATCAGTAATTTTTTTAAAAACGGAAGATCAAGTTACTCAGAAGGATTGGCATCTCTTTATACTTACGAGAGACAAATTCCTGAAATTGCAGAAACAAAAATTAGAGGTTTAAAAAACCACTATGGTGTTAATTCAAAAGAAGGTTTAGAGTTTTTTGAAGTTCACAAGGCTGCTGATGTTTATCATAGACAAGCATGCGAAAAATTACTTGATGCTATGTCTAAAGAGGAACAAGAGAAGGCAGAAAAGTCAGCCTTATCTACAGCAAAGTATCTTTGGAATTTTTTAACTGGAATTGCAGTTAAACATAATATTCCAATGCAAGCTGCCGCTTAATCAATTTGGGGTTATAAAATATTAAATAGTAGACGGTTCTAAAATGAACCGTCTATTAAAATTATAAATAAAAGAGGATAAAATTTGATCACAATTAATCCATTTTCTATTCTTTCAGATACGGTGCCTGCTATTGCAATGCAAAGTTTTGTTATTGTTATGGGACTGTTAGTAGTTTTAGGAACCTTGGTAGATATAATTCATAAAAAAAATGTAAAATATTTTTTTGAAAACGCAAAGAAAGCAAAAAAATCAGCAAAAAAAGAACTTACCACAGGTGAAAAAACTTCAGTCATCATTAAAACGATAGCTAGTGACATAGCAACTACATCAGAGTTAGGGGCGGGAAAGAGGAGAGCAGCACATCTACTTGGTATGTATGGCACAATATTATTTTGGGTTAGTTCTGTAATAATGATTTTTTGTTATTCATCACCTTCTTCAAATACACCAGTGGCTTGGCCAATCATTTGGCATGTAGGTGCAATAATGACTGTTTTAGGAGGATGTTGGTTTTGGTTTTTTTTAAGAGTTGATGTTTATTCAGAAGCTCAACCTTGGTACAGAATTATTCAAGCAGATTTATTTGTACTTGCTTTAATTGCTACATCATTATTTGGTTTACTGTGGTCTTTTTTACAATCATTAAATTTAAATGATAGATGGGATGATAAAGTGTTTTTAATTTTGTTTATTATATCTAACCTAGTTTTATTTGGAGGTGTATATTGGTCTAAATTTGCTCATATGTTTTATAAACCGGGCGCTGCAATTCAAAAAAATTTAGCTGAAGCTGATGGATCGAGAGATAATTTACCTCCACCTGCTGATGCACCTGAAAAATATGGCATGGGTATCAAACGTGAGGCACCAAAACACTATTAATATGTATATAAATTATATAAAGAGAGGTAAGAAATAATTATGTCTACTTTTGTATATATGACCCGTTGTGATGGATGCGGACACTGTGTTGATATTTGCCCATCAGATATAATGCACATTGATGAAACTATCAGACGTGCAAAAAATATTGAACCAAATTTTTGCTGGGAATGTTACTCATGTGTAAAAGCATGTCCAAATCATGCAATTGATGTTCGTGGATATGCGGACTTCGCTCCTATGGGTCACAGCGTAAGAGTAAGAAGAGAAGAAGAAAAAGGAACTATTTCTTGGAAGATTAAATTTAGAAACGGAACAGAAAAAGATTTTGTCTCACCAATAACAACAAAACCATGGGGTAAATTTATTCCTAAGCTTGCTGAAGGAGATAAACCCAACCAAGGAGAAATTGAATCTCAAATTCTATATTCTGAACCGGAGGGATTAAATACGAAAAAAGATTTACCAACTATTGATAAAAATTCATTTAAAAAAGGAGTTTATTATTAATGGCAAAACACAAAACCCACCATGAAGAATGTGATATACTTGTAGTCGGCGGAGGAATGGCTGGCACGGGGGCTGCCTTTGAGGCAAGACACTGGGGTAGAGATTTAAAAATTATTTGTGTTGAAAAAGCAAATATAGACAGAAGTGGAGCGGTCGCTCAAGGACTTTACGCTATAAATTGCTACATGGGAATGCAATGGAACGAAAACCAACCAGAAGATCATGTACGCTACGCTCGTAACGACCTAATGGGTTTAGTTAGAGAAGATCTTGGTTATGACATGGCTCGTCATGTTGATTCAACAGTTCACATGTTTGATGAATGGGGTTTGCCAATGATGAAAAATCCAAAAACTGGACGTTATCAAAGAGAGGGTAAATGGCAAATAATGATTCATGGAGAGAGCTATAAACCTATAGTAGCAGAAGCAGCAAAAAAATCTGCTGATAAAATTTATAATCGAATAATGGTTACTCACTTGTTAATGGATGAAAATGATGAAAATAGAGTAGGTGGAGCAGTAGGGTTTAACATGCGTACAGGAGATTATTATGTTTTCCGTGCCAAAACAGTAATCGTTGCAGCTGGTGGAGCTTCACATATTTTTAAACCTAGGGCTGTAGGAGAAGGCATGGGAAGAACTTGGTATGCTCCGTGGAGCAATGGTTCTGCTTATGCGTTGCCAATTGCAGCTGGTGCAAAAATGACTCAAATGGAAAATAGAATAGTTTTATGTAGGTTTAAAGATGGATATGGTCCTGTAGGCGCTTACTTTTTACATTTAAAAACTTATACACAAAATGCAAATGGGGAAAATTATGAGAAAAAATGGTACGAGCAAACGAAAAAGCTAGTAGGAGAATATATAGACCATCATCCAACACCAACATGTTTACGAAATCACGCTTTTGTTCAAGAGGTTATGGCTGGTGGTGGACCAATTCAAATGGTGACTAAAGAAGCTTTTCAAGATCCACATTTAGAAACAGTCGGTTGGGAAAATTTTCTTGGAATGACAGTAGGCCAAGCAGTTGTTTGGGCTTCTCAAAACATAGACCCTAAATATACTAATCCAGAATTAACAACTTCAGAACCATATGTAATGGGTTCTCATGCAACATGTTCTGGAGCTTGGGTAAGTGGTCCTGAAGATATATCTCCACCAGAATATTTTTGGGGATACAATAGAATGATGACAATACAAGGTTTATTTGGCGCAGGAGATACAGTTGGAGGAAGTGCCCATAAATTCTCCTCAGGTTCATTTACAGAAGGTCGTTTAGCTGCAAAAGCTGCTGTTAAATATATAGAGGATCAAAAAGCTAAAAATATAAAAGTAAGTGATAAACAATGTGAAGATTTTAAAAAAATTATATATAAGCCACTAGAAAACTATACCGTTGGAAGAAATGAAATTACCGGTGGCACAGTATCACCAAGTTATTTTTCTCCTATTCAAGGTCTTCAGCGACTTCAAAAAATTATGGACGAGTATGTTGGGGGTATTTCTGTAAATTATATGACAAATGGAAATTTACTTAAAAAAGGACTTGAATTATTGCAATGGTTACAAGAAGATTTAGAACATGTAGGTGCTGAAGATTACCATCAGTTAATGCGAGCGTGGGAATTAAAACATCGAGCTATTACGTCTCAATGTGTAACAGAACATACTTTATTTAGGGAAGAAACTCGTTGGCCAGGATATTATTACAGAGGAGATCACATGAAACTAGATGATAAAAATTGGCACTGTTTAACAGTATCTCGCCGTGATCCTAAAACTGGAAAATTTATAATGGAAAAAATGCCGGTTTATCACATAATTGGAGATGAAGAGAAAAAAAAGGCTTCATAATTTTAAAAAAAATGAGTCTTCTTGATAAAAAAGACCATGAAATATTTAAAATTGCCGAACCTATTTGGGACAACCTTGTAAAATCATCAAATATGAAGGATTACGGTGGTTTCACAAAAGATTTTTCATCCCAGATGTTATATGGAGCAAATGAGGTTGAGCTAGGAAAACAGTGGGCAGGAAATAAACTACTAACTAATTTATCTCTACAAAAAGAATTTTTAGGATGTTTGAGAAGAAATGGTTTTGTTACTGTACTTTTAAAGCAAAAAAGCGATAAAATTCCAGGAGATTTTTTAGGCAGACTAGTATTAGGAGTTGAAGATGATCAAATCAAAGTTTTCGGTGCAACAATTTTTTAAATTAAAATAAATAAAATATCTCTAGCCAAAAATGATTAGATATGTTAATAAAAAAAAATGCTCCACGTTTTAAATCAAAATTATGAGAAAATATTAAAAAAAATTCCTTCTCAAATGGGAGATAAAGCTTGGAAGACTGCTCTTTACACAATACTTATAATTTGCTGGGCCACAATAATCATTGGCACATTTTTACTGTTAAAATAATTAGTTTTTTAAAATAGAAATTTCTTTAATATGTGATGGTTTAGTTTCACAACAACCTCCCAAAATTGTTGCACCTTTACTCATCATTTGTTTTGAAAAATTTAAAAATTTTTTACTTGTATAGTCACTTCTAGTTCCTAGAGTATCTACGGGGTTTGCCCCTATTTGATCTTTAGGAGAAGCAAATTTATGAACAGGAAGAGGTTCTTCTTCTTTCCAAAGATTTGCTTTGTAACCAAAAGGTAAGTCTAGTTCTTTTATTTTATCAATCGAATTTTCTATTATCTCTGGAGATACACAAGATAATATTAAACCTAACAAGTTTTTATTTTTAAATTTTCTAACCATTTCACTGATAGTTTCATCTGAAGGTAATTTACAATTCTTTTTAAGATGTATTCCAACTAGCACTGGCAAGTTCATTTTTTCTGTAACATTTAGAGCTATTTCACATTCTTTAATACCAGATAAAACATCCAAGTAATAAAAGTCAACAAAAGGTTTTAATAATATTGCTTGGTCGTAAAAACCTTTTTCTATTATTTTTTTATCTCTTTGATCTGAGACATAAGTATCATTTTGACCAGGAAGACTTCCTGCTATTAAGATATTTTTTTTTGAGATATCTTTAGCCTTTAAAGCTAATTCACCAGCCTTTTCATTAGCATAATTAAAATGTTCATTTACACCGTTTTGTATCATTCTTGTTCTTCTGGCTGAAAAATTATTAGTAACAATTACGTCAGCACCAGATTTAATAAATTCTAAATGAGCATCCACAACTAATTGATGATATTTTTTTTCTATAAGAGCAGTAGCAGACCAAAGACTACCTCTAGGTTTAACGCCATTTGCTAGCAGGGCTTGACCCATACCACCATCAAGAATTCTTATTTTTTTAAAAAAATCAATTTTCATCTTTTGTATTTTTGTTTTGAAGGTATCACCCCTCTAACACCACCCCTAGGATTTTCAATATCTCCTTTTCTTCTGGGAATTAAATGAATATGACAATGCATTATTGATTGACCTGCATCTTTCCCTGCATTTACACCAACATTAAATCCAGTAATTTCTTTATCTAAATCTAACAAAGATTTTCTTTGTTTTTTTAATATTTTATTTAAATCAATAAGCTCGTTTTCGTTTAAATCAAAAAAGTTTGAGACGTGGCGATGTGGAATAATTAATGTATGTAATTTTGTTACTGGGTAACTGTCTCTAACTACAAATAGTAATTCACTTGAAAATATTATTTTTTGTTTTTTTTTATTACAAAATAAACATTCTTCGGTCATTTTGACCTTAAGCACTTCTGTAGAGCTTAGTCATTACAAATTCTTTATGACCCAAAGCTTCAGCACAAGTTAGTCTGCCATTAGCTACTTTAATAGTTGTTTCTATTAATTTATCACCAGCTTCAGATAAATTCATTTCTCTAGATAAAATTTTTGATACGTCACAGTCTATGTGTTCTCCCATAGATTTTACTGTTAATGGGTTCGCTGTTAATTTTATAACTGGTTCAATTGGATTACCTACTATATTTCCTTGCCCTGTTGGAAAGAGGTGAATATTAAAACCACCCGCCGCCTGAAGGGTAACACATTCTGCAGCCGCAGATGATGTGTCCATAAAATACAATCCTTTACCTTTAGTTGGTACCTCAGCTGGTTCTAACACATCAATAAATTTACAAGATCCAATTTTTTGAAAATTACCAAAAGCTTTTTCCTCGATAGTAGTAAGACCTCCAGCTATGTTTCCAGCAGTAGGTTGGCTTTCTGAAAGATCATCTGTAGCCTCTTTAAGAATGAAATCATTATAGGCACTCCAGGTTTTCATAAATTTTTTCGATGCTTCCGGTGTAGCACCTCTCTTAGCACAAACAGCTTCAGCTCCTGTAAGTTCTGAAGTTTCACCAAAACACAAGTGAACTCCAAGCGGCTCCAATTTATCCATAAGATTTCCAACTGTAGGATTTGAAGCAAGACCTGATGTAGTATCAGACTCACCACATTTAACTGATATCCATAAGTCACTTAAAGGACATTCTTCTCTTTGTTTCTCTGAGGCCCACATTACAAACTCTTGAGCTTTTTTCGAAGCCTTCATAACAGTCCCAATATCTCCTGTTCTTTCAATATGGAAGCCTTCAACAGGTTTTCCTGTTTTTTTTATTCCATCTACAATTCTTTTTGTCCATTTTGGTTCTATACCTATAACTATCACAGCTGCTACATTTGGATTGCTTCCAGTTCCAATCATCGTTCTAAAATGTAATTCTAAATCTGCTCCAAATTGAAGTCTTCCATAGGAATGTGGTAAAGCTATTGTGCCTTTAATATTATTTGCTACCGCTTCTGCGCATGCATTTGAAATATCATCTACAGGAAGTATAATTACATGGTTTCTTGTGCCAGCTCTTCCGTTTTCTCTTTTATAACCTAAAAAACTTTTTGGAATTTTCATAATATTACCATTTCTTAGTTTTTACATTGTGGACATGAACATGTTCACCTTTTTTTATTGATTTAACTACTTTACCAATATCATGTCCATATTTTAAAATTGTATCACCTTCTTTAAGATCTTGAAGGGCAATTTTGTGACCAAGAGGAATCTCATTAATAGATTTAACCTTTATAGTTTTATCGTTTTCCATGACCCAACCAACACATTCTTGGTTTTTTGAAGTTTTTTCAATAACAACAACTGCCACATTGTCCTTTTCATCATGAATTATCAAATCTGTTTGAGGCATTTTCTTACTGGATATAGCCCTAAAATTGATATATTTAAAGTATTTTTTAGGGATTTATCATGACAAAAATGACAACAGAAGAGGCCTTCGTAAAAGTTCTTCAAATGCATGGTGTAGAACATTCATTTGGAATAATTGGATCAGCCTTTATGCCAATTTCAGATCTATTTCCTCAGGCAGGAATTACTTTTTGGGATGTGGCCCACGAGTCAAATGGTGGACTTATTGCGGATGGATATACTCGCGCAACTGGAAAAATTGCAATGTGCATAGCTCAAAACGGACCAGGAATTACTGGACTGGTCACACCAATAAAAACAGCATATTGGAATCATACACCAATGCTTTTGGTAACACCGCAAGCAGCAAATAAAACGATGGGACAAGGAGGTTTTCAAGAAGTTGAACAAATGAATCTTTTTAAAGATATGGTTTGTTATCAAGAGGAAGTTCGTGACCCATCAAGAGTCCCTGAAGTATTAAACCGTGTAATAGAAAAAGCTATTAGAGGTTCAGCTCCAGCTCAAATAAATATTCCAAGGGATTATTGGACTCAAATAATTGATATTGAACTTCCTCCAATAGTAAGATTAGAAAAACAAGCAGGCGGAGCAAGCGCAATTAACGAGGCAGCAAAACTATTATCAAATTCAAAATTTCCAGTAATATTATCAGGTGCAGGTGTAGTCATTGGTGATGCAATTGAAGAATGTAAAAAATTGGCTGAGCGTTTGGACGCTCCAGTTTGTTCGGGTTATCAACATAACGATAGTTTTCCGGGAAGCCATCCTCTTGCTGTTGGTCCTTTAGGGTATAATGGGTCCAAAGCAGCTATGCAAATAATTGCTAAAGCAGATGTTGTGTTGGCATTAGGAACAAGGCTAAATCCTTTTTCAACATTACCTGGTTATGGAATTGATTATTGGCCTAAAAAAGCGAGTATAATTCAGGTTGATATTAATTCTGATCGTATTGGTCTTACAAAAAAAGTAACGGTTGGAATTTGTGGTGATGCCAAATTAGTTTCAAAACAGCTTTTAGAAAAAATTTCAAAGTCAGCAGGAGACGCTGATAGACAAAAGAGAAAGGAATTTATTCATCAAACTAAATCAGCATGGCTGCAAAAATTAACAAGCTTAGATCATGAAGAGGATGATCCAGGAACCAGCTGGAACAAAGACGCTCGTGCAAGAGAAAAAGATCGAATGTCTCCACGTATGGCTTGGAGAGCAATACAAGCAGGATTACCATCTGATGCGATCATCTCAAGTGACATTGGTAATAATTGTGCAATAGGAAATGCCTATCCTACTTTTGAAAAAGGTAGAAAATATTTAGCACCTGGACTTTTCGGACCTTGTGGTTATGGATTTCCAGCAATACTCGGTGCAAAAATTGGATGCCCTGAAGTTCCTGTAGTCGGTTTTGCTGGAGACGGAGCATTTGGTATAAGCATGAGTGAAATGAGTTCCTGCAATAGAAAAGAGTGGCCATCTATTACAATGGTAATTTTCAGAAATTATCAATGGGGAGCAGAAAAAAGAAATTCAATTCTTTGGTTTAATGATAACTTTGTAGGAACAGAATTAGATCCAGAGTTAAGTTATGCTAAAGTTGCCGAAGGTTGCGGCTTAAAAGGCGTTCAAGTTAAAACTCAAGAAGAACTAACAGATGCTTTAAAAAAATCATGTGAAGAGCAAAAAAAAGGAATAACAACATTTATAGAGGTAATATTGAACCAAGAACTTGGAGAACCATTTAGGCGAGATGCAATGAAAAAACCTGTAAAAGTTGCAGGTATTAAACGTGAAGATATGCGGAAACAAACTTCATAAATTGCAAAAATTGATGATCTTCAAATAAATTTATGGAATATGGTAAAATAAAAATTTCCTCAAATAGAAGCTTTGGTTTAGTTTTTTGTTTTGTTTTTTTAATAATAGCATTTTGGTCATTTCGTGGAGAGTTTGAACAAATTAAAATTTTACCTTTTTTTATCTCGTTAGCTTTCCTAATTTTAGGGCTTTTAAATTCAAAGCTTTTAACTCCTCTTAACAAAATCTGGTTTAAATTTGGTCTATTCTTAGGCTCAATTATTTCACCAATAATTATGTCTTTAATATTCTTTTTAGTACTTACACCTATCGGCTTATTTATGAGAATACTAGGAAAAGATTTATTAAACAAAAAATATAATTCTAACCCCTCGTATTGGATTAAGAGAAATAAAAGCACCGGATCTATGAAAAAGCAATTTTAGATAGGTTTTTAAATTTATGAATAAATTTTTATTTAAAAATTTTGTTTTAATAAAATTTATTTCATGTTTTGTTTTAAGCATTTTAACTTTTTTTACTTTTAGATCTGATTTAGTTTACCATTTTGATTTTAAAATTTTAATCAGTTTTTTTTTAATACAAATTATAATTTGGAGTATAGTATTTTTTAAAAAAAATAAAAAAATATCAATTATTTTATTTAATTTATTTTTTTTAGTTTTTTTAAATTTAATATTAACACCTATTTTTCATCTGAATACATTCGATGTTCCAGCAAGACAACCAAATTATAAAATTACAAAAACATACAAGGGAGATTTCTTTAAAGGTATGTTTTCGGGGACCCATTTAATTTCTTCAGACGAAAAAGGCTATAGAACAAATAAAAAAATAAATTACAAAATTAAACAAAAAAATGATCTTAGAATTTTTACAATTGGCGCAAGCACTACAGAGCAGGGGGAAACAGATAATAAGAAAACTTGGTCTAATCTATTAGCAAATAAACTTGAAAAACTTACTGACAGAAACATTGAAATGATCAATGCAGGCATGGCAGGGTTAAGAATGAAACATCATTTTATATCATTTAAAAGAATTAGAAAATATAATCCTGATGTTGTTATTTTTTTGATCGGTATAAATGATTGGAACCATCATATAATAAATGAAAAAAAAAATTATTTATTTCCTAAATATGAAATTAGTTATAGGTATAAAAATTCTATTTTATTCAAAGTTTTTTCAAATATAAATAAACAAATTAATAAAAAACTTTTTAATATAAATAAAAAAAATATTAAAAGAACTAATCTATTAAGTCCAGAAATTGATACTGAAGCTTATCTCTCACCACAAATAAATTCTTTAGAAAAAAGAAATATTATTAAAAAATTTCAGCCAACAAATATTTTTCAAGAGTATGATTATTGGTTAAGTTATACTATCGATGAATGTAAAAAAAATGCTATTATTTGTTTATTCATGGATCAGCCAACAGCGTATAACAGAAATATTTCTGATAAGCTTAAAAAAAGATTATGGATGACTCCACCCAATCAAGACTATACCTTAACACTTGAGGATTTAATAGTTACAAGCGCCTTTTATAATAATTGGTTAAAATACAAAGCAAAACAGGAAAAAGTAAATTTTTATTTATTGTCTGAAAAAATTGAACCAAATACCAATTATTTAATTGATGATTGTCACTTTAGTGAAAAAGGATCTGAGAAAGTATCAGATTTATTAGCTAATTACATAAGTTTAAATTTGAAATCAATTTTAAATTAAATTAATTATATTACATGAACTTTTTAAAAGAATTTTTTGAATTTTTGATGGAAAGAAAAAAGTATTGGCTTTTTCCAATAATTTTGGTTTTAGCTCTATTTGGTTCATTGATAATTTTAAGTCAAGGTTCAGTAATAGCTCCATTTATATATACAATATTTTAAGTGACTTCTATATTAGGTATTTCCGCATTTTATCATGACAGCGCAGCAGCAGTAGTCATTGACGGTAATATTGTTGCTGCCGCTCAAGAAGAAAGATTTACAAGAAAAAAACATGATCCAAGCTATCCATATAATGCAATAGATTTTGTTTTAAAATTTTCGAACTTAAAATTAAGTCAAATAGATCATATTGTTTTTTATGAAAAGCCATTTTTAAAATTTGAGAGGCTATTAGAAACATATTTAGCATTTGCTCCCAAAGGATTACTATCTTTTTGTAAATCAATGCCCATATGGTTGAAGTATAAGCTGTTCCAAAAAAATACTTTATTTAACGAACTAAAAAAACATGATGATAAATTTGGAGATATAAATAAAATATATTTTTCTGAACATCATTTAAGTCATGCAGCTAGCGCTTTTTATCCCTCACCTTACGACGAGGCGATAATTCTAACGGCAGATGGAGTGGGTGAGTGGGCTACAGCGACTGTAGCGTTAGGTAATAATAACAATTTAAAAATAGTTAAAGAAATACATTTTCCTCATTCACTAGGTTTATTATATTCAGCCTTTACTTACTATATTGGTTTTAAAGTAAACAGCGGTGAATATAAACTTATGGGTTTGGCGCCCTATGGAGAACCTAAATACAAAAAAATAATTTTAGAAAAACTGATCGATGTAAAAGATGATGGATCTTTTAAATTAAATCAAAAATATTTTAATTATTCGACTGGATTAACCATGACAAATAAAAAATTTTCAGATTTATTTGGTCAAAAAGTCAGAGATCCAAATAATGAAAAATTAACACAATTTCATATGGATATTGCTTCTTCTATTCAATCAGCAACAGAAGAAATAATGATCAAAATATCAAAATCTTTATTTGATGAGTACCATGTTAAAAATTTGTGTTTAGCAGGTGGGGTAGCATTAAATTGTGTAGCTAATGGAAAAATTTTAAAAGAAAATATTTTTAACAGTATATGGATCCAACCAGCCGCTGGAGATGCGGGTGGTGCTATTGGTGCAGCTTTAAGCTTTTGGCATATGGAACTTAATAAGAATAGAAAAATTGATAATACAAAAGACAATATGAAAGGATCTTATTTAGGCCCAGAATTTTCTCAAAGTGACATTGAAAAACGTCTAAAGAAAAAAGGTGCAAATTTTAAAACTTTCACAGAAGATGAAATTATAAAAAAAACTTCGGATGAAATTTTGAATGGTAAAGTGGTCGGGTGGTTTCAAGGCAGAATGGAGTTTGGACCTCGTGCTTTAGGTGCCAGATCAATCATTGCGGACGCTAGATCTGCTGAAATGCAAAAAAATTTAAATTTAAAAGTAAAATATAGAGAAAGTTTTAGGCCTTTTGCTCCTTCTGTACTTTATGAAGATTTAAAAAGCTGGTTTGATTTAGATTGCAATAGTCCTTATATGGCTCTTGTAGCTAATGTGAAAAAAGAAAAATGTAATGAAATGAAAGATAATGAAAAAAAATTATTTGGTATAGATAAATTAAATATTAAACGTTCCGAAATACCAGCAGTAACACACATAGATTATTCAGCTAGAGTACAAACAGTGCATAAAGAAACCAACCCTAAGTATCATAAATTAATTTTAAAATTTAAAGAAGATTCAGGCTGCCCTGTAATTGTTAATACATCATTTAATGTTAGAGGAGAACCTATTGTTAACACCCCAGAAAATGCTTTTGACTGTTTTATGGGTACCGAAATTGATACTCTTGTGATTGGAAACTGTTTTCTTATAAAAAATGATCAAGATAGCTCTCTGAAAAAAAATTATAAAAACAAATACGATTTAGATTAAAGTTTTATTATTTAACGAACTGTTTAAGATTAGGTGGAGAGTAATTAGGTCCTTTCATAACTTTACCTTTCTCATTATAGATGGGTTTTCCATCAGCACCTAGTTTACTCATATTTGCTCTTTGAACTTCTTTAAAACATTTATCAAGATCTATTCCATAAGCACACCCAGCTCCATAAGTAACATATAAAATGTCAGTTAATGCATCCGCAACCTCAGTTAAATCTTTTTCTTTAATTGCCTGATCTAGTTCGCTTAATTCTTCTTTAATTAAATCAAATCTAAGATTTATAGTTTTTTCATCTGGAAAATTAGGTTTTGTTTTTACAGGTTGACCGAATGCCTTCATAAATTTTTTTACATCATCAAAGTTACTCATATTGCTGTCCAACCTCCATCTACTAATATTGAGGTACCTGTTATCATTTTAGAAGAATCTGAAGCTAAAAAGGCAACAGCAGTAGCCACATCACTCAACTCGGCAAATTTTCCCATTGGAATTTTTTTAAGAGTATCATTCTTAAAACTTTTATTTTTTAAAAATTTTTTTGTCATTGGGGTAACTACAAAAGTTGGGCAAACAGTATTTACTCTAATATTATTTTTGGCTAGATCTATAGCCATACCTCTTGTTAAACCTTCCAACCCGGCTTTAGTCATATTATATACACTTCTAATTGGACCGCCAACATGAGCCATTTGAGAAGACATGTTGATTATGGAACCTCCAATCTTTTTTCTATTTTTTGTTTCTAGCATTTTTAGAGTACATAATTGCGCTATATGAAATGTAGACATGGTATTAAGTTTTACTAAATATTCCATATTCTTTTTTTGTACTTTTGTAAAATGTTCTGGAATATTATTCCCAGCGTTGTTAACGAGAATATCAATTTTTTTTTGTTTATTTATAATGTTTTTTATCTGATTATAATTTGTGACATCACAAGTATAGGAAACACATTTTGATCTAAATTTTTTTATAATTTTAGAAACACTATCTAGATCTTTTTGAGTTCTACTTATAATTACAAGGTCTGCTCCTGCTTCAGCTAGGGCTACAGCACAAGCTTTACCAATACCTTTTCCAGCACCAGTAACCAAAGCTGTCTTATTTTTTAAGTTAATTTTTTTAAAGTACATATTTTTATATAAATATTTTAAAGTCACTATAAATTAATTCTACAGCCACTACCAGTATAGCTAACAAGCCTAACCATCCTATCCATTTATATTTTTTAATCCATTTAGATATTATAGTTGCAACGGTGGCCATAAGTATAATTGATAAAATTAAGCCAAAAATAAGCAGAAAATAATGATCTCTGGCTGCTCCAGCGACACCTAAAACATTATCAAGACTCATACTAACATCAGCAATTATAACAGTAATTATTGCTTTAAAAAAAGTTTGGTTTTTCTTTTCAATATTTTTTGTTTCACTTATTTGATTTGCAATTACATCTTTATAAAGTTTGTAGGCTATATAAAGAAGCATAAGGCCACCAATAAATTTAAGTCCATTTATTTGAAGAAGATATGCAGTTATTAAAGTAAAAAATATTCTTAAAACTATTGCAGCTCCAATTCCCCAAAAAATAATTTTTTTTCTTACATCATCTTTAAACTGGGACGCTACCATTCCAATAATAATTGCGTTATCGCCGGCTAAGACTAAATCAATAAATACTATTTGAAAAAAAATGATTATCTGTTCAATCATGCTTTACTATCTTCTATTATCATGTCAGCTGCTTTTTCTGCAATCATTATAGTAGGAGCATTAGTATTTCCAGATGTAATATTAGGCATGATAGATGCATCAACTATTCTTAGGTTACTTACCCCACGAGCAATTAATCTGTCATTAACGACTGAATTTTCGTCATTTCCCATTTTACAAGTTCCTACGGGATGAAAAATAGTTTGAGCATAATTACTTGCTGCTTTAACTAATTCTTCATCATTTTGAATTTCAAAGCCAGGTCTAAACTCCTCAGGTTGATATTTTGCAAAAGCTTTTGTTTTAAGAACTATTTTTCTTATAAGCTTAAGCCCATCAGCAGTAACTTTTCTATCCTCTGGAGTTGATAGGTAATTCATTTTAATTTTAGGATCATCTCTAGTATCCGGGCTAGTTATATAAACTTCTCCTCTACTTGTGGGTCTAATATTTGCTACAGTTGGAGTAAAAGCATTGAAATTATGTAAATTAGCTCCACCTAATTTATCTGTACTTATTGGTTGAATATGAAATTGCAAGTTTGGAGTTTCTCTAGAAGGGTCGCTTTTAGCAAAACCGCAAAGTTGACTTGCTCCCATCGTCATGGGCCCTTTTCTAAAAAATATATACTCCATTCCAATTGCCATTTTTCCAAAAAAACTATTAACCTTTTTATTTAATGTTTCTATATTTTTAACTTTATAAACTGGCCTCATCATTATGTGATCTTGAAGATTTTTTCCAACTCCAGGAGAATTATTTATAATTTCAATACCATGATTTTTAATTTCTAACGGATTTCCTATACCAGATACTTGTAAAATATGAGGAGAACCAATAGAACCAGCTGATAAAATAACTTCTTTTTTAGCTCTCGCTTTTATTAGTTGATTATCCTTCCAATAAGAAATCCCAACAGCCTTTTTTTTATCAAAATTTATATTTTTTACATGTGCTCTGGTAATGATTTTTAAGTTATTTCTATTTTTAATTGGCCTTAAGTATCCTGCTGCCGCACTACATCTTAATCCCTTTTTTTCAGTAACTTGAAAATAACCACACCCAAAATTGTCCCCTTTATTAAAATCATTAACTTTTGGTATACCAACTTCTTCTGCAGCATTCATAAAAACATCTAAAATATCCAATTGAATTCTTTGATCTTCAACCGAAATAGGACCTCCAACTCCATGAAATTCATTTGCTCCTCTTTCTTGATCCTCAGATTTTAAAAAATAGGGAAGAACATCCTTCCAACTCCAACCCACGTTTCCGAGCTGCCTCCACATATTGTAATCTTGTTCTTGTCCTCTTATATAAAGCAAACCATTAATTGAAGAACTTCCTCCTAGTGTTTTTCCTCTAGGATAATTAATTGAACGATTATTCATTGTTTCATCAGGCTCAGTTTTAAAACACCAATCAGTTTTGGGATTATGCATGGTTTTGTAATAACCAACCGGTATATGAATCCATGGGTAAGTATCTTTTCCACCAGCTTCCAATAAAAGAATTTTATTAGAATTAACAGATGACAACCTGTTTGCTAAAACACACCCTGCTGACCCAGCTCCAATAATTATATAATCAAATTCTTCCATTGTAGGTTGAAAATATATTTTTAAATTTATGCCACAACGCTTTTTATCATATTTTAACTTGATAAATCTAAATCATTATAGTCCAATTCATTTTTTATTAATTAATAATTAAGAGGGAATATGAGAAAAATCATATCATTATTTTTGGGTATAGCGTTGTTTATCGGTTTTACGGTATCAGCGAATGCTGCAAAAACACTAAAATGCCAAACTGTAATCAGTGCGAAAGCTGATGAAGTTAAAATGTTAAAAGATTGGGGTAACGACATTACCGCTCTTACAAATGGCGAAATTAAATTTGAAATTCTTCCAGCCGGCACAGTAGTTGGAGTTAAAGAAACATTAGATGCAGTAGACAAAGGACTGATCGATTGTGGATTTGCTTGGACACACTACTGGTCAGGTGAACATCCTGCAGCTATGTTATTTGGATCTCCAGTAGCAGGTGCAGGTGTAGGAATTGACAATATCGCTTTCTTATCATGGTTCCAATACGGTGGTGGAAAAGAACTTTACGACCAACTTTGGAAAGAAATGAAAAGAGATATAAAAGGTTTTATGCTTCAACCAGTTGGTCCAGAAGCTCTTGGTTGGTTCAAGGAACCAATTAATAGCATGGACGACTTTAGAAAGTATAAGTTCAGAACTCCTCCGGGAATTCCAGGACAAACTTATAAAGATATTGGTGTAGCATCTGTTGCAATGGGTGGAGGAGATATTCTTCCAGCTCTTGAAGCAGGAACTATTGATGCAGCTGAATGGTGCTGTCCAAAACCTGACATGACATTTGGATTCCAAAAAGTACTTAAACATTATTACTTACAAGGTTTACACCAAGTAGTAGTAAATGCTGACGTTTATATAAATGGAAAGGTTTACAACAGCTTGACACCTCTTCAAAAGAAAGCTTTTGAAGTTGCTTCTAATGCTTCATTAAGTAAATCAATGAGCTACAGAATATATGAAAACGGAAAAGCTCTTGCGGAACTTACTGGTAAACATGGAGTAATTTTACATGATACTCCAGCTGACTACTTCCCAGCGTATATGGCTGCAGCGAAGAAAAGTTTAGAGACAAATGCTGCTAAGAATAAATTCTTTGCTAAAGTATGGCAGTCTCAAAAAGACTTTGCTGATATCGCTGTTCCATTCTGGAGTGGTGCGCAAATGTCAAATGCTAAGCTAGGAATGGCTCACGCGGCGACATTAAAATAGTAGTTTTAAAAACTATAAAAATATTTAGAATAAAGCGGACTTTAATAGTCCGCTTTATTTCTTTAAGGGGTTTAAATGAGCGACGAAACTACAAAATTAGATACTTCTGATGAAATGATAGCAGAACGAAGATCTGGTCCTGCAAAAATGCCCGATGACATGCCAAAATGGATGGCATCATTTATAACAAAAATAGATTTATTTAGTAAATGGACAGGCAATATTGTTTGCTGGATAACAGTACCTTTAATACTAGCTATGGTTTATGAAGTTTTGGCCAGAAAACTTTTTACAGCTCCAACTATGTGGGCTTACGATATGAGCAGATTTTTATATGGTGCGCTATTTATGTTAGGTGCTGGATACGCTTTATCTAAAGGTGTTCATATAAGAGCGGATTTTTTATACAGAAATTTTAAAGTTAAAACGCAAGGTGTAGTTGACACAACATTATATATTTTATTTTACTTCCCAGGCCTTCTTTTCTTTTTTTACATGACTACTGGATTTGTTCAAGAATCAATCATGAGAAATGAAAGAGGAATGGATACTGCTTGGATGCCTTACATGTGGCCAATTAAGGCTTGTTTATGGTTTGGTATATTATTTTTACTTATTCAAGGAATTTCAGAAGTTTTAAAAAGTTACTATGCAGCTACAAGGGGTAGGTGGCCAGATCAAAAATGATAGCAGAAATAATTAGTCCATCCACTTTAGGTTTTATATTAGTAGCTGTAATGTTATTTGCAATTTTTGTAGGTTTTCCTATTTCATTTACCTTAATATTTTTAGGATTTTTTTTCGGATATTTAGGTTTTGGTCCATTAGTTTTTTATTTAATGACTTTGCAGTTTTCAATGGTGATGACAGAGCAGGCTCTAGCCGCCGTGCCACTTTTCGTTTTTATGGGAATTATGATGGAACAAGCGGGCTTAATGGAAAGATTATTTTCATCTGTTCAACTTATGTTAGCTAGGGTTAGAGGATCGTTATATTATGCTGTACTTTTTGTTTCCGTAATATTTGCTGCTGCTACAGGTATAGTAGGTGCTTCTGTAACTATTCTTGGCATAATGGCAGCTAAATCTATGAATAGATCTAAATATGATGTTCGTTTAGCCGCAGGAACAATTACTGCAGGAGGTACTTTAGGAATTTTAATACCTCCAAGTATTATGTTGGTTGTTATGGGACCAATCATGGAAATTCCAGTTACCGATTTATTTGCTGCTGCTATAATTCCAGGAATATTGTTGGCTTTATTATATGCAGGATACACAACAATTCGTTGTTGGCAAAATCCAAATTTAGGTCCAGTTTTGCCTGAAGAAATGAGAGCAACTAGCATGAAACAAGTTTGGGTTGAATTTTTTCTAGGCTTAGTTCCGCCTGCAGCTTTAGTTTTTGCTGCACTAGGAAGTATATTATTTGGTTTTGCTACTCCAACCGAAGCCGCTGGTTGCGGAGCTATGGGAGCAATGTTATTAGCACTAGCCTATAAAAAATTAACATTTGTTAAATTACAAGAAGCTTTAGTTAAAACTTTAGAAATTACAGCTTTAATCATGGTGCTAGTTGCAGCATCAAACTTTTTTGGGTCTGTATTCTCAAGATTAGGAACGCCAATGGTTTTAACTGATTTCCTTTTAGGTTTAGAGATAAATAAATATTTTATTTTATTTATTGTCATGGCAATGATTTTTTTATTAGGCTGGCCATTAGAGTGGGTGCCTATAGTGTTAATTATTATTCCAATTATTCTTCCATTAATTGAAAGTTTAGGATTTAATTTAACTTGGTTTGCAATTTTGGTTGCTGTTAACTTGCAAACCGCCTGGTTGTCACCGCCCGTAGCCCTTTCAGCATATTTTTTAAAAGGTGTAGTGCCCGAATGGGATTTAAAAGATATTTATATTGGAATGATGCAGTTTATGGTTTTACAAATAATAGGGTTGATATTAATTATTGTTTTTCCACAACTAGTTCTTTGGCTGCCAACATTAATATATGGTCAGTAATTAAGAATAATATTTTCTTTTTCAAATTTATGGATAATTAGGTTTTCGCCACTTCCTTTTCTATCAATTACTAAAAAATTTGTATCCTCGGTAGAGATTAACGGAAAATGCCATATTCCATTTTTATAATTTATTCCAGTTTTAGGAGGAATGATAAAAGATCGAATTTTATTTATTTCTGGGAATTCTCCTGTAGGCGCTACAAAGGCAAGAAAAGTGGTCTCTTTCATAGGTATAAAAGCTTGGCTACCCAAGGGATGTTTTTCCATCATATCAATTTTCATTGGAAAAGTTCTTTTTAAGGCGGAAAAGATACTGACTATAGTTTTTCCACCGTCTTTTGAGGTGTTTAGATCAGCTAAATTGTCAAAACGTTTTGCATATCCTGCGTTTATATCCATTGGGTTAATATCTTTGGTAGATATTACATCACCAAACTCAGCAAAATTAGATCTACTTATTTTTATAGGCTTAATTATTTTTTCCATTATTCTGCTTTACCCAAAAGCCTGATTCTTGAAATTCCTCCATCAGGATAAATATTTATTCTTATGTAATTAATTTTTTTATTTTTCATTAATTTATTAATAAAATTGTGTTTTTTATGTGCATGAAGTTTAACTTTTTTTAACAACAACTTCCAATTTTTTGATTTATTAACAATATTTTTAGATGACATTTGATTATTCAGATATGCCGCTTGCACAGAACATTTGTCAGGAAAATTACCTTTAAAGTGATGAGTATCAATTTGAATTTTATTTATTTTACCAGCTGTAGCACACTTTAAAATTAACCAATCAAAATTTTTTCCTCTACTTCTTCTAGTCTCCCATCCATCACCCATATTTTTCCCTGTTCCAGGAGCTAGCACATTTTCAGCTCTACCAAAATGTTCATTATTACAGGCAATAGGAGTTGCACCACTTAAAACAGATGTAAGATTTATTATTTTTTTTCCAAATTTTTTATTAATCATCATTTCTCCATAAATTCTAATTCTAGCAACACCACCATCAGGATAGATATTTAATCTTACATGAGTAAAAATAGATTTATTTTTTATTTTGAAAAAATGATGACTATTTGGTTTAGTAGATTTCTTTTTTAAAATGTTTAACCACTTGAATTTTTTATTAGGTAATTTACTTTTACTATAACAAGCATCTAGAGAAACTTTGCTTGGCTGATTCCCATTAAAATATGATGTATCAATATCTACCTTATGTATTTTACCTGGCCTGCCTAACTTTAAAATTAAATAATCATGTCCTTTATTTCTTTTTCTTCTTGTTTCCCATCCATCCATCCATTTTCCATGTTTGTCAAAAACTCCCTCTTTAAAAATTGGAGGCCAAGGGTTGATAATTCTTTTAGCAGGCGCAAAAAATTCATCTGTTTTATATACAACGCTTGATCCTAAACGTGATTGTGCCAAGTCAATTAAACCATTTAAAAAAATATTTTTATCTTTTTTCATCAATAAGATTATATATTCGAATAATTTTTAATCCAATGTTTAGCTATATCAATCCTTTTACACAACCAAACATCATCATGTTTTAAAACATAATCCAAGAATCTTTTAAGAGATTGTATTCTCCCAGGTCGTCCAATTAATCTGCAATGCAAACCTACAGACATCATTTTTGGATTTGTATTTCCTTCTTCATATAAAGCATCAAAACTATCTTTAAGATAAGAGTAAAATTGGTCACCACTATTAAAACCTTGGTTTGTTGCAAATCTCATGTCGTTGTTGTCAAGCGTATAAGGAATTATTAATTGTTTCTTTTTTCCCTTAGTTATCCAGTAAGGTAAATCGTCACTGTAAGAGTCACTTTCATAGAGAAAACCACCTTCTTCAATAACTAAATCTCGAGTATTAGGACTGCAACGACCTGTGTACCAACCTAAAGGCCTTTTACCAAATATTTTTTTGATAGATTGAATAGCAAGTTGCATATGTTTTTTTTCTGTTGCCTTTGGTATTTTCTGATAATCAATCCATCTCCATCCATGTGATGCAATCTCATAATCAGATTCTTTAATAGCGTCACAAACATCTTTATTTCTTTCTAAAGCCATTCCAACGCCAAAAATAGTTACAGGAATTTTCTTTCTTTGAAAAAGTTCATGCAATCTCCAAAAACCTCTTTTTGAACCATATTCATAAAAAGATTCCATATTAATGTGCCTTCCTTTAATTGGTTGGGCCCCAATTATTTCTGATAAAAAAACCTCTGACATTTTGTCACCGTGCAACACACAGTTTTCGGCACCTTCCTCATAGTTTAAAACAATTTGAAGAGCTATTTTTGCACCATTTGGCCATTTTATGACTGGTGTTTTTGACCCATAACCAATCATATCTCTTGGATAATTCTTTTTCATAGAATAAAATATTTATATATTAAATTAAAAATAAAATCATAAAAATTCATATATGGCTATAAAATATCTTAAAAAAGCAATTAAAACTCCATCATCTGACGATAATAAGACTAGGGCAGCCGTTCAAAGTATTCTTAATGATATCGAAAAGAGAAGAGAAGAGAGTATTAAAGAAATTACAAAAAAATTTGACAAATACGAAGGTGAGATAATTGTTTCAAAGGAAAAGATAGAGGAAGCTTCAAAAAAAGTTGATCAAAAAACAAAAGATGATGTTCAGTTTGCATACGAAAGAATAAAAAAATTTGCAGAACATCAACTTAAAAGCATGAACAACGAGTTTGAGGTGGAGCTTTCAAAAGGATTGTTTGCAGGTCAAAGACTTATACCGGTAAGTTCAGCGGGTTGTTACATACCAGGAGGACGATATGCACATATTTCATCTGCAACAATGGCTATAACCCCAGCTAAGGTTGCTGGCGTAAAAACTATAATTTGTGCAAGTCCACCAAAAGATAAAAATGGAGCTCATCCAGGAATTATTTATGCAGCAAATCTTTGTGGAGCTGATGTTATATTAAACTTAGGCGGTATAGCTGCTATAGGTTCCATGACCTACGGATGTTTTGGTAATCCAGCAGTTGATTTTTTAGTTGGCGCTGGAAACCAATATGTATCTGAAGCAAAAAGAATAGTTTACGGACAAGTAGGAATCGATCAATTTGCGGGTCCAACCGAGATAGCAATTATTGCAGACAAATCTGCTGACAAAGAAATAGTCGCGGCAGATATAGTAGGCCAGGCAGAGCACGGTTACAATTCACCAGGGTGGGTTTTTACTACAGATAAAACAGTTGCTGACTACATAATGAAAAGAATTCCAGAACTAATTGCTGAATTACCCGAAGGACCAAGATCTAGCGCTGAACCAGCATGGAGAGATTATGGGGAAGTAATACTTTGTGATACCAATGAAGAAATGGCAAAGATTAGTGATCAATATGCGGCAGAACATCTAGAGGTTCATGCTGAAAAACTGGATTGGTGGTTAAATAGATTAAAAAATTATGGATCTTTATTTTTAGGTGAAGAAACAACAGTGGCTTATGGAGACAAGTGTTCTGGGCCTAATCATATTTTACCTACTAAAGGAGGAGGAAGATATACCGGAGGTTTATCCGTTGGAAAATTTATCAAAACTTTAACTTTTCAAAGAATGACCAAAGAAGCTAACAAAATTGTAGGAGCTACTGCTGCCAGGTTAGGTAGAGCAGAAGGTATGGAGGCACATGCTAGAACTGGAGATATAAGGCTAAAAAAATATGGTCATAGCACTTAAAGATGCAAGCTTTAGTTTACACAGATATAGAAACAATAATTTATAAAGAAGAAAAAAATCCAAAAACAGTAAATGGTGAAAGCATAGTTAAAGTTTCTGCTTCAGGTATTTGTGGTTCCGATATGCATGCTTATCACGGCAGAGATGAGAGAAGAATTCCACCTTTAATATTAGGACATGAAGTTAGTGGAATAATTGACAAAGGTGAAAAAGTTGGAAAAAAAGTAGTTCTCAATCCTCTTATTACATGTGGCTCGTGTGACTATTGTAAAAATGAGAGAGAACATCTTTGTGGAAAAAGAATAATCCTAGGAATGAATAAACCAATAGAAAGACAAGGTGGGTTTGCCGAGTATGTTTCTATTCCAAATAAAAACATTTACGAATTACCAAAAAAACTTGATATTAAAGAAGCTCCAATAGCTGAACCATGTGCTGTAGCTCTACATGCTGTTGAGCTCGGTGAAAAAGAGCTCTCTAAACCTATAGAAGATACCAAAGTATTAGTTATAGGTGCTGGAGCTATTGGATTATTATGTGGTTTAATTGTTGAAAAGATAAAAAAATGTAAGGATATTGTTATATTAGAACCAAATGACAATAGATTAAAAGAGTCACTTAAATACGTAAATGCAGACGGTTTTAAACCAGGTAATAAAAGTATATTTAACGACCATTTTGACTTAATCTTTGATAGCGTTGGTTTGGAAATTACTAGACAACAGGCTATACAATCAATTAAACCAGGTGGTACCATTATTCATATTGGACTCACCCAACCAGCTGGTACTTTTAATTTTAGAAAAGCAACTCTTCAAGAAATAACTTTTATAGGAACTTATTGTTATACAAATAAAGATTTTGAAAAAACTTTAAGCATGTTAAATAACAAGGAAATTGGAAGTTTAAATTGGATAGATTATAGAAAACTTAAAGAAGGTCCTGAGGCATTTCAAGAAATACACAACGGTAAATGTAGTGCTCCTAAAGTTATTTTACTTATTTAACAATATCTTTCAAAGTTAATCCCTTTTTATTAGCAGGTACAGCTACATCCATCATTGCAGGATGAGATAATTTTAAATTTTTCATTATCTCAGCATACTCATCTGCAGAAGAAACTTGAAGTCGTGGGTTATTTATTATCTCGTTTTCAATTGTTGAATATTTTTTTCCATTATAATCATGCGCAGGAAATACTAAAGTTTTTTCAGGAAGTTTTAGTATTTTTTTAAATAAAGAGTTATAAGCATCGTAAGAACTACCATTTTGAAAATCAGTTCTTCCCGTTCCATTAATCAGCAGAGCATCTCCAGTAAAAACTCTATCTTTCATAAAAAAACTATATGAGCAATCCGTATGACCTGGTGTATACATTGATACAAGTTCAATATTTTCAATTTTAATTTTTTCATTATCTTTAACTCTAATATCTATTACTTCTGAGGAAGAATGTGATCCCATTACTCTCGAACAGTTTGTCTGTTTGTTTAATTCATTTAATCCAGAAATATGATCCGCATGAATGTGAGTATCTATAACTTTTACTAATTTTAATTTTAATTCTTTAAGTACATTTAAATATGATTTAATATTTTCTATCACAGGATCAATAACTAATGCCTCCCTACCTTCTCCACTTGAAATAATGTACGTGTAGGTTGAAGATTTATTGTCAAATAATTGTTTAAAAATCATATTTATCTAAAAATTTATAAAAAATTGCATAGCAAATCAATCTAGCTTATATTTATTTTTTTTAAAAATTAAAAGGGGGAAATTATTATGTTAAAAATAAATAGCTTGGCACCTGACTTTAAAGCAAAAACTACTGTGGGAGATATATCTTTTCATGAGTGGTTGGGCGATAGCTGGGGAGTATTGTTTTCGCATCCAAAAGATTTTACACCAGTGTGTACAACTGAATTAGGAGCGCTAGGCGGGATGAAATCTCAGTTTGAACAAAGAAACGTCAAAGTTATTGGACTAAGTGTTGATCCAGTTTCTGATCATGTAAAATGGCTAGATGATATTAAAGATGTGACAGGGATCAAACCCGACTATCCAATTATTGCAGACGAAAAATTAGAAGTTGCAAAACTTTATAATATGCTTGAAGGTGACGCTGGAGTAACTTCAATGGGACGTACAGCAGTTGATAATCAAACAGTTAGAACTGTTTTTGTTATCAGACCAGATAAAAGAATTGGATTATTTTTAACTTATCCGATGGCAACTGGTAGAAACTTTTTAGAAATATTAAGATCAATTGACTCGATGCAAATGACAGCAAAACACAAGGTTGCTACTCCGGCAAACTGGAAAAAAGGCGAAGATGTGATTATTGTTCCAGCTGTTAAAGATGATGAGGCTAAAAAGTTATATCCAAATGGATGGAAGGCTTTAAAACCTTATTTGCGTAAAGTTCCAGACCCAACTAAGTAGATTGGATAAAAAAAAATTAGACCAACAATCACAGCATTGGGAAAAAAATTTTTCAAATAAGCCTGAGATGTTTGGTAATGAACCAAGCAAAGCAGCAGTGGAATCCCTTAATTTTTTTAAGGGTAAAAAGATAGTTGAGCTAGGCTCGGGACTAGGAAGAGATACTATATTTTTTGCCCAAAATTCAATTAAGGTAGTTGCTTTAGATTATAGTCAAAAAGCAATAGAAATAATTAACAAAAAATCTAAAAAATTAAATCTTACAAAATTTATAAAAACAAAAATTTTTGATGTAAGAAAAAAATTGCCTTTTAAGAGTAACACAATTGATGGATGCTTCTCCCATATGCTTTATTGCATGGCTCTATCAAATAGTGATTTAGAAAATTTAAATAAAGAAGTGTTACGAATTTTAAAACCAGGAGGAATTAATATATATACTGTTCGCCATACAGACGATGGTGATTATAGAAATGGAATTCATATAGGCGAGGATCTTTATGCGAATGATGGTTTTATTGTTCATTTCTTTTCAGAAAGTAAAGTAAAACAGCTCACTAAAGGCTTTAAAATTTTAAATATTGAAAAATTTGAAGAAGGAAAATTTCCAAGAAAATTATTTAAAGTTATCCTTAAAAAAAAATTATTTGCAGGGTAAATTATTTTTTTTCCAACCCATATTTTCTTTATTTCCTAAAAAACCATCAGATATATTAGAACATTTATAATCTTTTCTTGATATTAACTCTGCAGCGGCCTGAGATCTAACACCTCCCATACAAATAGTTAATATCTCAGTATCTTTTTTTATATTTAGATTATTAAAATCTTCAACAAAGTTTTCGTTGTAACTTTTATCAGCAAACTGAATAGTTAAAAAAAATGTTTTTAAACCTATTTCTTCACCATTTGGTTTACCATCCATCTTCCACTCTTCTTCTGTTCTTACATCAATTAAAACAGAGTTAGGATTATTTTTTAAATATTCCTTTAATTCTTTACTAGGTATTTGTTTAATCATAATATTTTAATCTAAAGATACTACAGCAGCAGCGATTGAAGCTAGTCGAGATTCTGCCTCATCTGATCTGCTAGTAATTACTACTGGAGCTTTGCCTCCCACAACAACTCCGGCTGCACATGCGCCCATAAAGTACACCATCATTTTTACTAGTGCATTTCCCGCTTCTACATTTGGCACTAAAAGTATGTCAGTTGAGCCAGAAACATTATTTTTAATTTTTTTAATGGCTGCTGATTTTTTAGAAACTGAATTATCAAAAGCCAAAGGACCAAAAACATCTGCGTTAATATTTTCTTCTTTAGCACGTTTAGTAATTATATCGGCATCTATTGAACTCGGCATACTTTCTAGAATTTCCTCTGTGGCAGAAAGCAAAGCTACTTTAGGCTTTGAAATTCCAATTTTATTTGCAAAATCCACAGCATTTCTGAGAATATGCATTTTTACTTCTAGTTTTGGCAAAACATTAACAACTCCATCTGTAATAATGAAAGGCTTATCATCCTTGTCCAAAGTCATATGCCAAACATGACTTAATCTTTTTTTACCAATTAAATTTAGATCTCTTTTTAAAACTGCTTTCATTAAAACGTCTGTATGAATATGGCCTTTAACAATAATTTTGACTTCTTTCTGACTTGCCATTTTAGCAGCAATTGGTGCAGTACTATTTTCATCTTTTTCATTAATAATTTTATATTTTGATATATCCCATTGTAATTTATCTGCATATTTTTTGATTTCAGATTCATTACCAACAAATATAGGATTTATTAAATTATGCTGAACAGCTTTTTGTACTGATTCCATAGGAAACATTTCTCCAGCATTTACAATAGCGGCATCAATAATGCCTTTCTTTTTTGCAACATTAATTAGATTATTAGGACAGATAATTTTTTTATTAGATAGCATTAAGTTTTTTAATCTCTTTCAATATGTTTGTTGGTATATTTATACCCTTTTTTAGATTTTTTTTATATTTAGCATATTTGCTTTCACCAGGATAAAGAATTTTATTTATCCTATTAGATTTAGGCAATCTTTTGACAGTTTTTATATTTCTTTTGATTTGGGACAAATAGTTTTTTCCAATAAATATGTTAGGTTTTATAACTATGAATAAATGACCAACATTTTGAGGTCCAGTTAAATCATCAAATGGATCTCTAACTTTACCACCGTGGTTCGCCCCAGTTAATACTCCTGAAATTATGTCAACCATCCAAGCTAGTCCGGAACCTTTAAAGCTGGCAATAGGAAGCTGTGAACCTAGAATAGCTTTTTTAGCATTAGTTGTAGGATTTCCTAATTTATCTAGCGCTACACCAGGGGGAATTTTGTACCCTAATTTTTCAGCCCGTCTTATCTTTCCTCTATTTATAATTGACATAGAGGTGTCTAAAATAAAAGGAGTCTTATTACCAGAAGGGGTTCCAAAACATATTGGATTAGTTCCAAATAATGTTTTTTTTGACCCATGGGGCGCGATAGCAGGCGGCGCGTTAGTATAACACCAGGCTGTAAGATTTTCTTTGACAGCTTTTTCCGCATAAAAAGTTGATAATCCATAGTGACTACTATTTTTAATTCCAACTAATCCAATACCAGTTTTTTTTGCATTAAAAATTGCTTGTCTAATTCCAACGTCAGCTGCAACAAATCCAATAGCATTATTTGCATCAATATGAGAAATAGAATTTGATATTTTTTTTATTTTAATTTTCGGGTTAGGATTTATAAGTTTTTTTTTTATTCTATCGCAATACATTTTCATTCTTGCTAAACCATGTGACTGTGCACCAAACAATTCAGCTTTAATTATATAACTAGACGAAATTTCAGCATGAGATTTATTTAATCCATGCTTAATAAAAATATTTTTAAGATTTTTTTTAAGTATTTTTAAATTCACTAGCCTTTTCCACGCCAAGGAATTGTTTTATCTATAATTTTTCTAATAGTTAAATCAAATAAAAGTCCCAACATCCCCATTACGAATATTGTTATCCAAATAACTTCATATTGCATATATTTTCTGGCTACATTTTCAACAAAACCAATTCCTGTTGTTCCAGCTAAAAATTCTGCAGCAACTAAAGTTCCCCAACACATACCAACAGCAACTCTTATTCCAGTTAATATTTCTGGTAAGGAGTTAGGAAATATAACTTCTCTTATTATTTGCCATCTCGAAGCACCCAATGAATGGGCGGCATGTATTTTAGATAATTGAGTTCCAGAAGCACCCGCTCTTGCTGAAATAATCATAATTGAAAAAGAAACCATAAATAATAAAAATACTTTTCCAACGTTATCGATTCCAAAAACGGTAATTACCAATGGAGCCCAAGCAAGTGGGGGGACTGGCCTATATAACTCAACCATAGGATCAAAAAATCCTTTAGCAAATCTATTTAGTCCCATAAATAAACCTAAAGGAACACCAAGTATTATTCCTAGCGACAATCCCAAAAATACTCTTAAAAAAGAATCCCAAATGTGTCCTGTAGGCACTGGTATCTTAAAAGCTTCAAATTCGCCAGTAACTACATCTAAAACTTTACTTTTAAAATTTGGATCTACCGTACCATCTTGATTATGAACAGGATATTTACCTGGCATAATATCCGCTATCCAATCGGGAAGAATAAAACCAACTATCTTATTTACTCCCATCATTTCATACCAAAGCATAGGAATCATTTTGTATCCAACACTTGGTTTAAGCATTTCACCAAAAATTCTAAAAGTATCAGATGGTTTAGGTAACCATCTTCCAGGACCAGCCTCAGAACATTGTGGTCCGCTTGCTACAATTGTTCCTGCTGGGAATAGAAGAATATCTATTGTTCTCAAGTGTCCTTGTTCTTTATTTTGCACTTTATCAAAGGCTCTTATTGAATTTTCTAATTCATCTAAAGTCTTAGGAGGAAAAATACTTGCGTACTCTAATCTGCGTACAAGTTTTTTAATATCTTTTATATAATCTAGTTCCAGTCCATCATCTAATCCATCCATATACTCTTTAATTTCACCAAAAATTGCTTCTGAATGTCTTAAATATTCAGGATTATGATTTCTCATTTCAAAAAATTCATCACTAATAGAATTTAATTCAACAGCTGCGGCATGGAATTTTAGACCTCTTTTACTTTCAGGTAGAGGGGGGACTTCCATACCAGTGGCTCCCCATCCTAATTGTTTTTTTAAACCTTCATTTATTTCATTTTCTTCTTCTTCACTTAAATTGGGGTAACTATTTTTTGGGAAATTTGCTGTTAGCTTATTTAACCTAATGGTTAATTCATTTATTATATTTTTTGTACTATCTTCTAAATATCTTTCATCAGTTAATGATGGAATCATTATCTTGGTATTACGAAGTATATTTATGAATATCTCTTTATCTTGATCTTTTAAATTATCATCGTTTTTTATTATAATTATTTTATCTTCTATATTGACATTTTCTCGTTTAATGATTGCAGTGCTTTTATGTTGTCTTTCTACGATTGGAAAAAGATATTTTAAAGATAGTAACGACTCATTAACCTTAGCAACTTGACAAAGCTCATTTGCAGATTTTGGATAAAAAGATTTTGCTATATCCCATGAATAATAAAGCCAAGCCAACAAAAGAAAACTGGATCCAACAACAACCCAATGCACTCCTCCTTTTGCTCTTTCAGGATTTCCAAAAACAGCATCAGTTTTTTCTGTTTTAATTAATTTTCTGCCATAAAGAATAGCTCCCACAACAGCAAAAATAGTAAAAAATGTAATAAATCCTGTTATCATTTTATATTTCTTTACCCATTATTTCTTCTTCCATGTCCCAGATCATGGTAAGAATTTCTTCTCTTTTAGAAACAAACTCTTTATCGTTTTTAATTTCTCGTAGGTCTTCCTTTAGCCCCCTAGAGGCAAAAGGAAGTTTATATTCTTTATGTATTCTTCCAGGTCTTGGTGCCATGACGTAAACTCGTTCACCTAACAACAAAGCTTCTTCAACAGAGTGGGTAATTAAAATAATTGTTTTGCCAGTTTCTTTCCAGATTTTTAAAACCAACGACTGCATTTTTTCTCTAGTCAAAGCATCCAATGCTCCTAATGGTTCATCCATCAAAATTAAGTCAGGATCATTTATTAAACATCTTGCGAGAGCTACTCTTTGTTGCATACCACCAGATAATTGGTAAGTAGGAGTGTTCCCAAAACCTTTTAGTCCAACTATATCAAGCCATTCTTCAACTTTTTTTGCTGTTTTAATAGGATCTTCTTTTTTCATTCGTAAGCCAAAATTTACATTTTCATTTACAGTTAGCCATTCAAACAAAGCACCTTGTTGAAAAACCATTCCTCTTTCAACTCCAGGGCCATTAATTTCTTTTCCTCCTAAGTTTATTGAGCCAGAGCTAGGCCTAAGAAATCCAGCAGCAATATTTAATAAAGTTGTTTTTCCACATCCTGAAGGACCAAGGACTGTTAAAAGTTCACCTTTTTTTAGAGTAAAAGTAATATCTTTAAGCGCATGAACAGTCTCTCCCTTGAGAGAGCTAAATATCATATTTACTTTTTGAGAAACTAGATCACTCATAAAAATAATATATTAAAATTTTTATTAAAAAAATAGGCACCAATTTATTAAAATTGGCGCCTATTAATATTTTATCTAACTCTTAATTTACGGTAGGTACTTTGTAGTAACTACTTTAGAGTAATTTTTAAGAGCTGGGTTTTCCGCAGTAGCGAACATGTTACCCATAACATCTAGATATTTCATAAGTATTCCACCTTTACTCATATACTTAGATTTTATCTCTGATGGGTCTGGGAATCCGAAACCACCCATTTGCTTTTTAGTACCAGCTAGATCCATAGCAGCATCTTTAGCTATAATATTCATATTAGATTTACCTGCTCTAAATTTAGCATTGTATTCATGAGTTATTTCTACGAATGTTCTAACCATTCCTGGGTTTTCTTTTAAGAATTTGTTAGTTACAGAAGTTATATCAATACCAGATATTCCAGCATCAGTAGCTTCTTTAACACTTAACATTCTTGTTCCAGCTTTAAGTGCGTTTTCGATAGATTTACCACCGAATAAACAAGCCATAGCAACGTCACCATTTTGAAGTGCAGCAGAACCATCTTCAGGGTTCATGTCTACAACTGACACTTTACCAGCATCAGCTCCAACAACTTTCATAGTTTCTTTGAAAACGTAATCAGCCATTGTTCCTACAGGAACAGCAACTTTTTTACCTTCTAATTGAGCTGCATTAGCTTTTGTAATGCCTGAAGCATTTGACACTATACAAGTTGTATTACCCATTCCGTATGTAACGGCGATATCTACAAGTTTGATAGGAGCTTTAGCATTAACTGCATTTACAAATGGTGTTAATCCTTGTGAATAAGATATATCAATATCTCCAGACAACATTGCTTCTGTCATCTCTCCACCTGTAGCAAAGTTTGTCCACTTAACAGGAACCCCTAAAGCATCGTCAAAAACTTTTTTAACTTTTGCTTCTTGATTTGGAGTCGCCCATTCCAAGAAGAATGCTACTCTTACTTGATTAGCAGCAGAATAAGCTGCTGAAACACTTAAAGTTACCGCAACTATACTTCCTAGTATTAAACTTATTATTTTTTTCATTTTTACCTCTTAATAATTATTAAGTAATCTAAACATTTAAAATTAAAATTGCAGATAAGTAAAACAAAATAAAATACTACTATAGGTTGTATATATCAAATTTTTATTGGTAGTTTTAAAGTAAATGATAGTCTACAAAATATTAAAAAATTATGAGTTCAGCAGATACATCTAAAATACCAAATTCTTTACAAGAGCATTGGATGCCGTTTACTTCCAATAAAGATTTTAAAGAAAATCCAAGATTAATTGTAGAAGCAAAAGGAGTTTATTTAAAAAACCATCATGGAAAAACCATGATAGATGCTAGCTCAGGATTATTTTGTAATCCTTTAGGGCACGGAAGAAAAGAAATTACAGAAGCTGTTGCAAAGCAGTTGGAGCAATTAGATTATGTCCAACCCTTCCAACAAGGTTTTGGAGGTTCATTTGAGCTTGCCAGAAGAATATCGAAACATACGCCTGGAAATTTAAATAGAATTTTTTACACAATTTGTGGATCTACAGCTGTTGAAACTGCAATTAAAATTGTAATAGCATATCATAAAGCAAAAGGTCAAGGTCAGAGATTCCGTTTTGTTGGAAGAGAACGTGCTTACCATGGAATGAATATTGGAGCTACATCAGTTGGCGGAATGATTAATAATGTAAAAACTTTTGCAAGCATACTAATGCCAGGCGTTGTACATATGAGACACACACATTTGCCTGATCACAAATTTATTAAAGGCCAACCAACTACAGGCGCTGAGATGGCTGAAGATCTAGAGCGTATATGTGCAAACTTTGGTGCTGAAAATATAGCAGCTTGCATAGTTGAACCAGTAGCTGGTTCAACTGGAACTTTGGTGCCTCCAAAAGGATATCTTAAAAGACTAAGGGAAATTTGCGACAAGCACGGCATAGTATTAATTTTTGATGAAGTAATTACTGGCTGGGGAAGAATGGGCTCAGCTTTTGCATCACAAGAGTTCGGCGTAACACCCGATGTTATGACTATGGCAAAAGCGACGACCAATGGAGTAGTTCCAATGGGAGTAGTTGCTGTAAAAGAAGAAATTTACGATGCAGTTATGGACTCGTCGCCAAAAGGTGCAGTAGAGTTATTTCACGGTTATACTTATTCAGGTATACCTGTATCTGTAGCCGCAGCGTTAGCAGTTCAAGATATTTTTGAGAAAGAAAATATTTTTAAAAAATCAAAAGAAATGTCCCCATATTTCTTAGACGGAATTTTTTCTTTAAAAGATTTAGATGCTGTAGATAACATAAGAGGATACGGCATGATGGCTGGAATTGATATTAAATTAAAAGAAAAACCTGGAAGAGCAGGATATGAATGTTTTAAAGCCTGCTATGAAGCTGGAGTAAACTTTAAGGCAACAGGAGACTGTTTAATTATAGCTCCGCAATTTATCTGTGAAAAAAAACATATTGATGAAATCATAGATAAATTAAGAACAGGTATCTCAAATTACATGAAAAAGTAATATGCGTATTGGAGTTCCTAAAGAAATTAAGCCTCAGGAAAATAGAATAGGACTAACCCCAGAAAGTGTAAAAGTTTTAACCTCAAATGGTCATGAAGTTTTTGTTGAAAATAATGGTGGCTTTGAAGCTGGATTCGATAATGAGCAGTACAAAATATCTGGAGCTAAAATAGTTGATAACGCAAAAGATATTTTTAATGACTCAGATATAATTGTTAAAGTCAAAGAGCCTCTTACAAAAGAAATAAAAATGATTAGAGAAGATCAAATTGTTTTCACCTATCTTCATCTAGCAGCAGCTAAAGAATTAACAGAAGGACTAGTAAAATCTAAATCAATTTGTATTGCATACGAAACAATAACAGACAATAAAGGAAGGTTACCATTACTTGCACCAATGAGCGCTGTTGCCGGAAGGATGTCCGTTCAAGCCGGTGCACATTGTTTAGAAAAAAATCAGAAAGGAAGAGGAATACTACTAGGGGGAGCGCCAGGCGGAGAACCTGGCAATGTTGTAATACTTGGCGGAGGCGTTGTTGGTGAAAATGCAGCTATTATAGCAACTGGCATGAGAGCAAAAGTTAATATAATTGATAAATCTCCTGAAAGATTAAATGAACTAACGAAAATGTTTGGTGATAAAATTATACCACAGTTAAGTCAAGAAGCTGATTTGGAAAAATTAATTTCCGAATGCGATTTATTGGTTGGTGGCGTTTTAATTCCAGGAGCAGAAGCGCCAAAATTGGTAACAAAAAAAATGATTAAAAAAATGAAAAGAGGTTCAGTAATAGTTGATGTTGCTATTGATCAAGGTGGATGTGTTGAAACTAGCAAACCAACTACACATGCAAACCCCACCTATATTGTTGATGATATCGTTCATTATTGTGTTGCTAATATGCCTGGTGGAGTACCCAGAACTTCGACAATCGCATTAAATAAAGCAACGTTACCTTTCTTATCTAAGCTTGCAAAAGAAGGATATAACAAAGCTTTAAAAAATGATCCAAATTTTATGGCTGGATTAAATGTATACAAAGGGAATGTAACATATAAAGCAGTTGCGGAAGTATTTGGTCATAAATACATATCTCCAAAAGACTTAATACGATAATGTATAAACCTTTACCAAAACAACTTACGATAAAAAAATCACCTATTGATGGTCTTGGGTTATATGCTACAGAAAATATTAAAAAAGACTCATTTATTGGAGTAACTCATATTAGAGATGAACAATTTGAAAATAAATATATTAGGACACCTGTTGGAGGCTTTTATAATCATTCTAACCAGCCAAATGTTATTAGGATGGTATCAGATGTATTACCCAAATTAAAATTTGGTGATCCAGTTGATCCAAAAAAAAATATTCGAGAAGAAAAAGATAAAAAAGAAACCTTAGATGATATATTTTATCATCTACAAGAAAAAAGTGACGCAAAGTATATGTTTTTAATTACAATTAAAGATATTAAAGAAGGTGAAGAACTCACAGCAAACTATAATCTTTACACATATCCAAAAACAGGAATCGGAATACAAACTTTTTAATTGTCGAAAATTTCAGGAGTATTATAATTTTTTAATATAGATCGACTATTTGTTTCAACATTTAAAACAATTTCTCTATGTTTTTCTAATATTTTTTTAGCTCCAATATCACCTTCAATAGTCATAATTTTTTCTTTAAAAGATTTAGAAAATAAAACAGGGTTTCCTTGTTTATTTTTATAAGTAGGAACAATTATTTTATTATTTTTTAATTGTTTAATGAGATTATTATATATTTCCTTGTTTACTTCTGGCATATCCCCCAACGAAATAAAAAAAGCATGGGTTTTTTTTGATAAATTTTGCAACCCTGCTTTAATCGAAGAGGACATACCATCTTTATATTTATCGTTATAAACAAATTTAATTTTTTTATTTTTATCTATTATTTTTTTAATCTCATTACTTTGGTGACCAGTAATAATGATAAGCTCATCAACTGAACTATTTAAAATATTTTTTACTGAATGTTTTATTAGAGGAACTCTGTCAACTTTCTTAAGAAGTTTATTTTCTCCATTCATTCTTTTTGATTCACCTGCAGCTAATAAAATCGCTGTGATCATTGTTTTTTATAAACTTCAGAAACAAGCTGAGCTATTATTGATAATGCTATTTCAGGAGCAGACTTTCCCCCTAACTTAATACCTATCGGACCAAATATTTTTTTAATTCTTTCGTCACTAAAGCCAGATTCTTTTAGTCTATTACAACGATTGGAGTGTGTTTTTTTACTGCCTAAAGCTCCAATATAGAAAAAATTATTTTTCAAAGCATGTTGTAAAGCGGGGTCATCAATTTTAGGATCGTGCGTAAGAGCTATTAAGGCAGTGTTCTCATCTGTTTTAATTTCTTTAAAGGCTTCTTTGGGCCATTTATTAATTATATTAATATTAGGAAATCTTTGTTCCGAAGCGAAGTATCCTCGTGGATCAATAATTGAAATTTCAAAGTTTAAATTTTTTGCAAAATTAACCAAGTACTGTGATATATGAACAGCCCCGACAACAATAACTTTAATTGGAGAGATATAATTTTCAACAAAAATGTTAGTTCCATCTATTATACCGTTCCTTTTTCTTTTAAATTGATCAGCTATTTCTTTTTTATATTTTTCAAAATTTTTGTCCAATGGTTCATTTTTTTGAAAAATGCAGCCATTACCATTTTCCAAGTTGGTAATAATTGAAAATTCAATTTTTTTATTTTTTTTTTCTATAATTTTTTCAAGTAATTCTTTTTTCATTATTAATCTATTTGTTCTAAAAAAATTGCAATCTCGCCACCACAAGCTAATCCTACTTCCCAAGCACTTTCGTTTGAAACTCTAAATTCTATTTTTTTAAAAAGTTGTTTTTCTTTAATTAATCCTAAACATTCTCTGACTACTGCTGTCTCAACACATCCACCCGAGACGGACCCAGAAAAATCTCCTTTATCATTAACAATCATTCTGCTACCAACTTGTCTTGGCGATGAGCCCCATGTTTGAATTACTGTTGCTAGAACAACTTTTTGATTACTTGAAAGCCAGTCTTTAGCTTCATCTAATATTTTTTCATCAAATGAATTTTTCATTTGAAATATTGTAAATTAAAAATTAGCAGCTAGAAACTGCTTTTCTAGTCATTACCTTAATTAAATGTGCTCTATATTCCGCGGATGCGTGAATATCAGAATTAAGTCCTTTGCTTGATATATTTACATTATCTATTGCTACGGCCGAAAAATTACTTGATAAAACTGTTTCAAGTTCTTTTGATCTAAACACACTATTCCCCGCTCCAGTAACTGATACTCTAACTTCTTTATTAAATTTTGCCACATAAACTCCAACCACAGCATATCGAGAAGCAGGATTTGGATATTTAACATATGATGATTTTTCTGGAACTTCAAATTCTATAGCTTCAATTAGTTCACCTTTTTTTAACTCTGTTTCAAACATACCTTTAAAAAATTTGTCCGCAGGAATTTTTCTTTTTGCTGTATGAATTGTTGCATTTAAAGCTAAACACGCAGAAGGGTAATCTGCTGCAGGATCATTGTTAGCAATTGATCCACCTATAGTTCCTCTGTTTCTAACCTGCGGGTCTCCAATACCATCAGCAAGTATCGAAAGCGATGGAATTGATTTTCCTACTTCTTTTGAAGAAGCAACCTCAGCATGTGTTGTTGTTGCTCCAATTTTAATTGATTTGCTAGAGACCTTAATACCTGAAAGACCTTTAATGTTTTTTATATTAATTAGATCAGAATAAGCTGCTAACCTCAATTTTAGCGCAGGTATAAGAGACATGCCCCCAGCTAAGAATGTTGCTCTGCCAGAAGCTAATTTTGATGCCTCCTTTGTACTTGCTGCTGATTTAAAATTAAAATTTTTCATTTTTTATGCTGCCGCTTTTTTAGAAGGATTTTTTTTCAAAGCTTTCCAAACTTTTTCTGCTGTTGCAGGCATTGAAACATCCGTTCCAACAGCATCAATTACTGCGTTCATAACAGCTGGAGGAGCCGCTATTGCTCCTGCCTCTCCACAACCTTTAGCACCTAAAGGATTTGAAGTGGCTGGCGTTGATGTAAAGCCGAGTTTTATTTGTGGGAAATTATCTGCTCTTGGCATTGTATAATCCATGTAGGATGCAGTCGTTAATTGACCAGACTCATCGTAGTGACCATTTTCATACAAAGCTTGACCAACACCTTGTGCTATACCTCCATACACTTGTCCTTCAACAATCATTGGATTAATTATTGTTCCAAAATCATCAACAGCAGTATATTTTTCAACTTTTGTTTCTCCAGTATCTTCATCTACCTCTACTTCACAAATGTGCGTTCCTGCAGGAAATGAAAAATTTATCGGATCGTAAAAAGCAGTTTCTTTTAATCCAGGTTCAACACCTGCTGGTAAAGGTGATTTTACCTCACCAAATTGGCCAGGCAAGTAGCAAGCAAAAGCTATTTCGCCTATCGTTTTCTTTTTGTTTGAGTTTTTAAGAACAAATTCTCCCGCTTTAAATTCAATATCTTCAGGTTTACCCTCTAACATATGAGCTGCAACTTTTTTCCCTTTTTCTACGATTTTATCACATGCCTTTGCAATTGCAGTCCCACCTACAGCCAAAGATCTAGACCCATAAGTTCCCATTCCAAATGGACCTTTATCTGTATCTCCGTGAACGACATCAATATTTTCAATTGGAACACCCAATTTATCTCCAACTATTTGAGCAAATGTAGTCTCGTGTCCTTGTCCATGACTATGAGATCCTGTAAAAACAGAAACATTTCCGGTAGCATTAAATCTTATTTCCGCAGATTCCCAAAGTCCTACGCCTGCACCTATTGACATTACAACTGCTGAAGGTGCTATTCCACATGCTTCTATATAAGTAGAAAAACCAATTCCTCTAAGCTTACCTTTTTTAGATGATTGAGATCTCCTATTTTCAAAATTTTTATAGTCAGATATTTCCAGAGCTTTTTCTAAATGAGCAGAGTAATCACCAGAGTCAATATTATGCACTAAACACTGCTGATGTGGAAATTTTTTTATAAAATTTTTCTTTCTAAATTCAGCTTGATCCATACCAATTTCTTTTGCTGCTTCAGTAACAATTCTTTCAATTAAAAAAGTAGCTTCAGGTCTACCAGCTCCTCTGTAAGCGTCGACAGGAGCTGTATTAGTAAAAACCGCTTTAACATTACATGAAGCTGCAGAAATATCATAAAGACCCAAAATTAAAGGTGCATACAAATATGTAGGAGTTACTGTAGCAAAAAGAGAGGCGTAAGCTCCTATATTTGCTATAGTTTCGACTTTTAAAGCAGTTATTTTTCCATCATTTTTTACACCTAATTCAACATGTGTAACATGATCTCTACCATGGCAATCGGACAAAAAAGACTCGCTTCTTTCAGCTACCCATTTAACTGGTCTTTCAATTTTTTTAGATGCCCAAGCCACAACAGCATCTTCTGCATAAGGATAAATTTTTGAACCAAAGCCACCACCCACATCAGGTGCAACAACTCTAAATTTATGTTCAGGTGCTATAGCACTAAATGCAGATAAAACTAATCTTGTTAAATGTGGATTTTGATTTGTTGTATATAGGGTTAACTGTTCTGATGAAGGATTGTAGTCTCCTATAGAAGCTCTAGGTTCCATTGCATTTGGTATTAATCTATTATTTATTAGATCAAGTTTAATTATCTTGTCTGATTTAGACAATCCCTCGTCTGTTTTGCCTTTGTCTCCAAGTAAAAAATCAAAACATAAATTTTTTTCTATACCTTCATAGATTGCTTCAGAATTCATAGCTTCTTTAGTATTCACTACAGCTTTTTTAATTTTATAGCTAACATTAACCAAATCAGCTGCGTTTTTTGCCTGTTCTAATGTTTCTGCAATAACTATTGCAACATGGTCTCCTACATAGTTAACAGTGTCATTGGCTAATGGAGGGTGAGGTGGAACTTTCATATCTTTGCCATCCTGACTTACTATTTTCCATCCAGCAATTAATCCACCAATTTTATCCTTTGCTAAATCTTCTCCAGTTAAAATTTTAACTACTCCCGGGGATTTTTCTGCTTTTGATATATCAATTTTATTTATTTTTGCTCTAGCGTGTGGAGAACGAACAAAACTAGCATAAGTTTGATTAACTAGATTAATATCAGCTGTGTAATTACCTTTGCCTGTTAAAAATCTTTTATCCTCTTTTCTCTCAAGTTTTGATCCAATTAAACTGACCATTTTATTTATCTCCTAAACCTTTGAAGCTGCATCTTTAACAGCCTCTACAATTCCTTGATAACCTGTACAGCGACATATATTACCCTCTAACCAATCTCTTATTTCCTTTTCATTTGGATTTTTATTTTTTTTAAGCAAATCTACTGCACTCATAACCATACCAGGAGTACAAAAACCACATTGTAAACCATGGTTTTTTTTAAAAGCTTCTTGCATAGGATGCATTTTTCCATTGTTTGATAAACCTTCAATTGTAGTGATTTCAGAATTATCACAATCTGCAGCTAATGTTGTGCAGCTTTTTACTGAATTACCATTTAAATGCACTACGCAAGCGCCACATTGTGACGTATCACATCCAACATGTGTTCCAGTTAAAGATAATTTTTCTCTTAAAAAATCAGATAGTAGTATACTGTCAGAAATTTCTTTTGAAATTTTTTTGCCGTTAACTTTCAAATTGATTACTGTCATTATCCTCCCTCAAAAATAATAAAGTAATAAATTTATTAGAACTTAATAAAACGAATAGATCAACCAGAATTTAACGTGAAACAACATAATAAATTGCAACTATCAGTAGTATTACAATAGATAGAAATGAGTAAATATACTTATTTAAAAAATTAGACTTTAACTCTTTAACTCTTTTTTTATCAACTTTTATATTAACATTCGTTGCTTCATTTATCTCACTACCTTTTTCAAATTTATTTACTTCATCAATAGGATCAACTAAATCAGCAAATCTTCCAAAAAAATAATCGGACATTTTTTTAGCTACTCCATCAATCAACCTGGATCCCAACTGAGCTATTTTTCCTCCAACATTCACATCCACTTCGTAAGATAATTTAGTAATTTTATTTTCCTCTATTAATGTAACGACAGCTTTTCCATTAGCAAAACCTACTGATGACTGACCTTCGCCAGAAAGTGTATAGCTTTGATTCTTTTGAATATCAGACAAAGTCACGGTTCCAGAAAATGTTGCATTCATTGGCCCAATTTGATTAGTGGCAGCAACATTAAAAACTGTATCACTTTCTTTATCAAAAGATTCGCATCCAGGTATACATTGTTTTAAAATGTTAGGATCATTAAGTGCTTTCCATACATTTTCCTTACTAACATTAAGTTTGTATGATCCAGAAAGTTTCATAATAAAAAAAATAGTATATAATAAAATCTATTATGGATGACACCACAAAAAAAGAATTACAATCAGCTGCTTTCGAGAGGTTGATACAACATCTACGTGAAAGAAAAGATGTGCAAAATCTTGATTTAATGAATTTAGCTGGTTTCTGTAGAAACTGTTTATCTAAATGGTTTCGTGAAGAAGCTCAAAAAAAAGGTATTGAAATTTCAGATCCAGATGCCAGAAAGCACGTTTATGGAATGTCATATGATGAGTGGAAACAAAAATACCAGAAATAGTTTTTAGATAGTAAATTCTTTTATATATAAATTTTTTATTTTCGATTCTTTTGTATTTTTAATTATTGGTAAAAATAATCCTAAAACATACAAAAGAATTATGATTAAAGACACAACTAACATTGATCTTACTGCATTTAATTTCATAGAGTTACTTTTCTTTTAATCTTGGAAATAGTTCAACAAAGTTACATGGCTTGTGAGTAATATCCAATTGATATCTCAAGATCATGTCCCAAGCATCTGTTACACCTCCAGATGAACCGGGAAGTGCAAAAACATATTTTCCATTTCTTAAAATTGCAGAAGCTCTAGACTGTAAGGTAGAAGTTCCCACAGTTTTATAACTTAACTGCCTAAAAAGTTCTCCGAAACCAGGTATTTTTTTGTCAGCTATTTCATCTAAAGCTTCAGGAGTTATATCTCTACCAGTTAAACCTGTTCCACCAGTTGTTATAATTACGTCAATATTTTTTTTTTTAGACCAATCTAAAATAATTTTTTTTATTTCTTCCTTATTATCTTTAACAATTTTTCTATCAATCAATTTATGTTTTTGTTCAGCAATTTTTTTAACTAGAATTGCTCCTGACTTATCGTTTTCTAGCGTTCGAGTATCAGTGACTGTTAACAAAGCTATATTTACTTGCATGACTATCTTGGTAAGATAAATAACAGTTATGTTATTAGCAATATTATTTTTGGTCACTGCTACACTTTATTCTAGTGTTGGTTTCGGCGGGGGATCTACTTATTTAGCACTTCTTTTGATTTGGAACGTACCTTATTTTATATTTCCAGTAATTGCCTTGTGCTGCAATATTATTGTAGTAGCAGGAAATTGCATTAATTATATAAAAGCTGGAAATTTAAATTTTAAATTATTACTTCCATATTTGATAGGATCCATTCCGCTAGCATATTTAGGAGGATCTTTAACGATAGAAAAAAAAATTTTTGAGATAATATTATTTTTTGTTTTATCAATAGCAGGCCTACTATTATTATTTAATTTCAAAAGTTATGGAAAAATTCATTTAAAATATAATAAAATTTCGTTTGGTATTTCAATTGTTATAGGTGCTGTCATAGGATTTATTTCTGGAACTGTAGGAATAGGGGGAGGTATTTTTTTAAGTCCAATATTATTTTTATTAAAAGCAGATAAGCCCAGCCATATTATTACAGCTGCTTCATTATTTATATTAATTAATTCATTTTCAGGAATAGCTGGTCATTTGACAAAAAATGATATTTTAATTCAGATGACTGATTATTGGTACTTGTTATTGGCAGTTTTAATAGGAGGACAAATTGGAAACTATTTAAATCTAAAAATTCTTTCTACAAGAATTTTAGCTTTAGTAACTGCATTATTAGTAATTTTTGTAGCGATTAGAATGGGAGTTGGATTAATTTGATTACAATTTTGCCATATTTATTTATAAGTTTACTATTGATTTATGGAAAATAAAAATAAGCCATTTTCAGATATCTGTTTTTTAGTTGCTTCTAATTCCAAAAAATCATATCAGCAACTTTCAAAAAATTACTCAGCTATAGAACCACCAACTTGGGCTTTATTATTAGCGCAATCATGTAGGTCTACTGGATTTAAAGTAAGTATATTAGATGCAAATGCTGAAAACTTATCTCACGAAGATGTTTTAAAAAGAATAAACAAGTTAAACCCAAGAATAGTATGTCTAGTTGTTTATGGACAAAATGTTAATGCCGGAACAACAAATATGAGGGGAGCTGTAGATGTAACTAATTTTTTAAAAGACAAAAGAATTTCTTGCCCGATCGCATTTGTTGGGTCGCACGTTCAAGCCTTACCAATAAAAACATTAGAGAACGAAAAAAATATAGATATAGTTTTTACTAATGAAGGAGTTTATGCACTTAGAAACTTATTAAAATTAAAGGAATTTTCCTCTAACGAATTAAAAAAAATTAAAGGTATTGCTTATAGAGATGTTAATAAAATTAAAATCAATTTACCAGAAAAAGTTGTACCTACGGAAAAAATGGATATTGACCTACCTGGTTATGCTTGGGATTTACTTCCTTATAAAAATCAACCCTTAGATTTGTACAGATCTCCCATGTGGCATGCAGAGTATGATTTTGAAAAAAGAAGTCCATATGCGAGTTTACAGACAAGTTTAGGATGCGTATTTAAATGTGATTTTTGTATGATTAATTTAATTAACCGTAATGATACTGAAGAAATAGGTGTAGCAGGAAAATATAGTTCGATGAGATTTTGGTCACCAGATTTTATAATTAAAGAGTTTGACAAATTGATTTCGATGGGCGTTAGAACAATAAGAATTGTAGATGAAATGTTTTTACTTAATCCAAAATATTATGTTCCATTATGCGAAAAGCTGGCAGAGCGCAACAAGGATGATAAATTAAGAATGTGGAGTTACAGTCGAATAGATACGGTTAAACGACCCGAGATTCTTAAACTTGTAAGGAAAGCTGGTATAAAATGGTTATGCCTTGGAATAGAAAGTGGTGATAAATCAGTTAGATTGGAAGTCGCAAAAGGAAAATTTGAAGATGTTGATGTTAAAGAAGTAATTAAAAAAGTTCATGAAGCAGATATTGATGTTATGGCAAATTATATTTACGGATTACCTGGGGATACAAAAGAAACAATGAAAAAGACATTTGATTTAAGTTTAGAACTTTGTACAGCTGGATGGAATACTTATGCTGCTATGGCTTTACC
>CACFQR010000009.1 GCA_902568465.1 uncultured Pelagibacteraceae bacterium
AAAAAAAAGGATACAAATCTTGTATGCTTTATTTAGTACAAAGAGATCTTTGTGATTCTTTTAAAATAGCTGAAGATATAGACCCAGATTATAAAATTGCGTTTGACGATGCGCTTAATTTTGGAGTTAAGATACTTTGTTACGATTGTAAATTATCTCCCAACGAGATAAAACTAAACAATCAAATAATTTATGAAAAATAATTATAAAGAATCTTTTGAATCTACTAGAAGTGCTGGAAACCTTGCTGCTAAAGCTTTAGATGAAGTTACTAAGTACGTTAAACCTGGTACGACTACAAACAAACTAGACAAAATTTGCTATGAGTATATAAAAGATAATGGCGGATATTCTGCTCCACTTTTTTACAGAGGTTATCCCAAATCCTGCTGTACATCAGTTAATCATGTTGTTTGTCATGGTATTCCTACAGAAAAATATCTTAATGAGGGTGATATAATTAATATTGATGTAACATCAATTGTTAATGGCTGGCACGGTGACACTAGTAGAATGTTTTGTGTTGGGGAAGTTTCAGTAAAAAGTAAAAATTTAATTGAAGCAACATACAACTCAATGATGGAAGGTATTTCAATTATAAAAAGTGGAATTCATCTAGGTGATATAGGTTTTGCTATACAAAAATTTGCTGAAGAGAAAGGATTTTCAGTAGTTAGAGATTTTTGTGGTCATGGAATAGGTAAAATATTTCATGAACCTCCTAATATTTTACATTATGGAAAAAAAGGTGAAGGTTTAAAAATAAAAGAAGGAATGATTTTTACTGTAGAACCAATGATTAATGAAGGTAAATATGACACAAAGTTAATGAAAGATGGATGGACAGCTGTTACTAAAGATAAATCTTTGTCTGCACAATTTGAACATACTATTGGTGTAACAGAAGATGGATTTGAAATATTCACTAAATCAAAAAAAAAATATGATAAACCACCCTACTCCGCATGATAGAAAGATATTCTAGAAAAGAAGCCAAAAAAATATGGGAAGAAGAAAATAAATACCGAATATGGCTAGACATAGAACTGGCGGCAGCTAGTGCTATGGAAAAGCTTAAATTAATACCCAAAGGTGTATCAAAAAAAATAAAGAAAAAGGCTAAAATTAATGTGAATAGAATTCATTTAATTGAAAAAAAAGTTCACCATGACGTAATAGCCTTTTTAACATCGATTACTGAAAAAGTTGGTGAAGAAGGAAAATACTTACATAAAGGAATGACTTCGTCAGATGTTTTGGACACCTGCTTTAATATTCAGTTAGTTCAAGCATCAAAAATTATTTTAAAAGATTTAGATGAAATCTTGAGCGTCTTAAGAAAAAAATCTTTAAAATATAAAAATACTGTCTGCATTGGTAGAAGTCATGGTATTCATGCTGAACCTACTACTTTCGGTTTAAAGTTAGCAAGTTTTTATGAAGAGTTTAAAAGAAATAAAAAGCGACTTGAAAGTGCAGTTAATGAAATCTCTACTTGTGCTATTTCTGGAGCGGTTGGCACTTATGCAAATGTTGATCCAAGGGTAGAAATTTATGTTTCAAAAAAATTAAATTTGAAAGTAGAGCCAATCTCGACGCAAGTTATACCGAGGGATAGGCATGCCTACTACTTTTCGGTATTAGCTATAATCGCCTCATCAGTAGAAAGAACTGCGACAGAAATAAGAAACTTACAAAAAACTGAAATACAAGAAGTTGCAGAATTTTTTGGAAAAAAACAAAAAGGCTCGTCAGCAATGCCACATAAAAAAAATCCAATATTGAGCGAAAATTTAACTGGATTAGCTCGTATGGTTAGAAGTTATGTAATTCCTGCTTTAGAAAATGTTGCTCTTTGGCATGAGAGAGATATTTCTCATTCTAGCGTTGAGCGAAACATTGGGCCAGATTCTACTATCACGTTAGATTTTGCACTTAATAGGTTAAAAAATATTTTATTAAATATGAATGTTTTTCCAAAAAAAATGATGCAAAATTTAAATATTACAAATGGATTAATTTTTTCACAGAGAGTAATGATTGAATTAACAAACCATGGATTTTCTAGGGAAAAAGCATATAGAATAGTACAAAAAAATGCACAAAAGTCGCACAAAGAAAATATATATTTTTTTGATAGCTTAATGAGTGACCCATTGATTAATAAAAAAATTTCTAATAAAGATCTAAAGAGAATGTTTGATCTTAGTTATCATACAAAAAGAATAAATATAATTTTTAAAAGAGTGTTTAAATAACAAATATGAATAAAGGGAAAAAACTTTACGAAGGAAAAGCCAAAATTATATATGAAGGTCCAGAAAAAGGTACAGCAATTCAGCATTTTAAAGATGACGCAACCGCTTTCAATAATCAGAAAAAATCTTCTGTTGAGGGTAAAGGTGTATTAAATAATAGAATATCAGAACATATTTTAAATAACCTAAATCAAGTTGGAATTAAAACCCATTTAATTAAAAGATTAAATATGAGAGAACAACTTATTCGTTTAGTTGAAATAATTCCTGTAGAATTTATTGTAAGAAATATTGCTACTGGCTCTTTAACAAGAAAATTAGGAATACCTGATGGAACAATTTTATCAAAACCACTTATCGAGTATAGTTACAAAAATGATGATCTTGGCGACCCATTAGTTGCTAGAGAACATGTTTTAGAATTTAAATGGGTAAAAGATTCTAAGTCACTTGATTATATAAATAAAAACTGCTTAAGAATTAATGACTTTATGCAAGGCATGTTTAGAGGAGTAGGTATTAAACTTGTAGATTTTAAACTTGAATTTGGAATAATTAACCAAGATGGAAAAGAAAGCATTATACTAGCAGATGAGATAAGTCCTGATACATGTAGATTGTGGGATGTCGTTAGTGAAAAAAAATTGGATAAAGATAGGTTCAGAAAAGATTTAGGTAATATTATCCAGGCATACCAAGAAGTTGCAAGAAGATTGGGAATTATTCATGAAGAATCAAACATTAGCGAAGTCAAATTTGGTAAACCTAAAGCTGTTAATATAAAGAACAAATAAATTGAAAATTTCAGCAATAGTAACTTTAAAAAAAGAAGTACTTGATCCACAAGGAAAAGTTGTAAATCAAACCTTAAAAAATATGGGATATAAAAATATAAATAATGTTAGACAGGGTAAATATTTTGAAATTGAAATAGATGAAACAAATGAGAAAAACGCAAAAAATACTATGGAAGAAATTTGTAAAAAACTGTTAGCAAACTCTATAATTGAGGATTTTACTATAAATCTTAAATAATGAAGTCAGCAGTAATTGTTTTTCCTGGTTCAAATTGTGATAGAGATATATCTGTTGCCTTAAAAAAATTCCAAATTAAAAATGAAATGGTTTGGCATGATGAAAGCGATTTGCCCAAATCTGATTTAGTTGTTTTACCTGGTGGATTTTCTTACGGAGATTACCTAAGAACTGGATGTATTGCTAGTAAATCAAAAATTATTAATGATGTTATTAAGCATGCAGAAAAAGGTGGTTTAGTTCTAGGAATTTGTAACGGTTTTCAAATACTAATTGAAACTGGCCTATTACCAGGTGCTTTGTTAAGAAATAAAAAATTAAGATTCATATCAAAAAATGTTTATCTTAAAGTTAATAATGTAAACAATAAGTTTTGTCTTAATTACAAAGGTAAAAAAATTATTAAACTTCCAATAGCACACAATGAAGGAAATTTTTTTGCTCAGGAAAAAATTTTAAAGGAACTTGAGGATAGTGATTTAATAGCTTTTAAATATTGTGATGTAAATGGTAATACAAATGAAGCTTCCAATCCAAATGGCTCATCAAAAAATATTGCGGGAATTTTAAATGTTAATAAAAATATCTTGGGTATGATGCCACATCCTGAAAGACATATAGATCCAGTTTTATCTGGAGATGATGGATCCTTTATGTTTGAAAGTCTTCTTAAATCTTTTTAAATATGAAAATTTCAGCAAATATTATTGATAAACATGGAATTAAATTAAACGAATACAAAAAAATAATTAAATTAATAGGTCGAGAACCTAATCTTTTGGAATTAGGGATATTTTCTGCAATGTGGAACGAACATTGTTCTTACAAATCTTCAAAAAAGTACTTAAAAACATTACCTACAAAAAACAAAAAAGTAATACAAGGTCCTGGAGAAAATGCAGGTATTATAGATATTGGTGACAATGATGCTATTGTTTTTAAAATTGAAAGTCATAATCACCCATCTTTTATAGAACCATACCAAGGCGCTGCAACTGGTGTAGGCGGCATACTAAGAGACATCTTCACAATGGGAGCTCGTCCTATTGCCACTTTAAATTCAATCCATTTTGGAAGTCATGACCATCCTAAAACAAAAAATTTATTAAATGGTGTTGTTTCAGGAATAGGAGGTTACGGTAATTGCATTGGTATTCCTACAGTAGGTGGTGAAGTTAAATTTGACTCTACATACAATGAAAATATTTTAGTTAATGCCATGGCTGTCGGACTTGTACAAAAAGATAAAATTTTTTACTCAAAAGCAAAAGGAATAAACCAACCGGTCATATACGTTGGTTCAAAAACAGGAAGAGATGGAATTCATGGAGCAAGCATGGCTTCAGCAGAATTTGATGAAAATGCCGAAGAAAAAAGACCTACTGTTCAAGTTGGAGACCCGTTTACTGAAAAATTATTGTTAGAAGCATGTTTAGAGTTAATGAAAGAAAATTCTATTATTTCAATACAAGATATGGGAGCGGCTGGACTTACCTCATCAAGTGTAGAAATGGCATCAAAAGGAAATTTAGGGATCGAAATAAATTTAGATAAAATTCCCTGCAGAGAAGAAAAAATGTCACCCTATGAAATTATGCTTTCGGAAAGTCAAGAAAGAATGTTGTTAATTTTAAAATCTGGAGAAGAAGAAAAAGCAAAAGAAATTTTTAAAAAATGGAATTTAGATTTCTCAGTGATAGGGAAAACAACAAATACAAAAAATTTAATCTTAAAAGAAAGTAATGTAGAAGTTGCCAATCTGCCTCTCAGTTCTTTGTCGTCTGATGCTCCTGTATATAATAGAAAATGGAAAAAAAATCTAGAATCAAAAAAAAATACTACAAATAAAAAATATACTTCATTAAATTTAGAAGATAGTTTTAAAACAATATTAAAAAGTCCTAATAATTCTGAAAAAAGCTGGGTCTGGGAACAGTATGATCACACTGTAATGGGAGATACTTTACAAAATCCTGGTGGCAATTCTGCGGTGGTAAGAGTTCATGGAAAAGATAAGGGAGTGGCATTGACTGTAGATTCATCAGCTAAATATTGTTTAGCAAATCCAATGATTGGAGCTAAACAAGTAGTATGTGAAACCTGGAGAAATCTTATTTCTGTTGGATCAGATCCAATCGCAATAACTAATTGTCTTAATTTCGGTAATCCAGAAAAAGACATAATAATGGGACAATTTGTAGAAACTATTCATGGAATTTCTGAAGCATGTAAATATTTAGATTTTCCTGTCGTTTCAGGCAATGTTTCTTTTTATAACGAAACACAAAACAATCCAATATCACCTACTCCTACTATTGGTGGAGTTGGTTTGATAAAAAATATAAATTTAACAATGAGCCATAGTATTAAAGAGATTGATTCTAATATATTTGTGATTGGAAAGACATCAGGTCATCTTTATCAAAGTGAATTTTTTAGAGAAGTCATGAAAATATATGACGGTCCCCCACCTGAAATTAATTTATTTAATGAAAAAAATAACGGTCTAATTGTACAAAAACTTATTGAAAATAAACTTGTAAACTCTGTACATGATATATCTTCTGGAGGTTTAATAATTGCATTAGCAGAAATGTGTTTATCTGGACAAATTGGAACAAAAATGAAAGTTAAATTTAACAAAATTAATCCTTATGAATTTTTATTTGGTGAGGATCAAAGTAGATACATAATTGAAGTAAATGAAAAAAATAAGAAAAATGTATGTAAAATATTAGAAAAAAACAGTATATATTATGATATAATTGGAAAAACTCAAAAAGAGTATTTATCTTTGAATGATGATTTTAATATTAAATTGTCAGATATTAAAAATTTAAATAGTTTATGGTTCAAAGATTACTTTAAAGAAAGTTAAATCAATGGGACTAAAAAAAGAAGAAATAGAAAATTTAATTAAAGAATCGATGCCAGATGCTGATATTAATATTGTTGATTTAGCTGGTGATAATAATCATTATTCTGCGACAATTAAATCTAAAGTTTTTGCTGGAAAAAGTAAAATTGATCAGCATAAAATGGTATATAGTGCTTTGAAGGGTAAAATGGGAAATGATCTTCATGCATTATCGTTAACAACGAAAGAAAAGTAAATTATGGATAATAATGTTAAAAATATAATAAACGAAGAAATTAAAAAGAACCCAGTATGCTTATTTATGAAAGGTACTCCAGATGTACCTCAGTGTGGATTTTCAATGGCAGTTTCTAATATTTTAAAACACTTAGATGTAAATTTTAAAGGAGTAAATGTTCTTGAAAATAATGATCTTAGACAAGGTATAAAAGAATTTAGTGATTGGCCTACAATACCACAACTTTATGTTAAAGGTGAATTTATAGGTGGTTGCGATATAATTAAAGAAATGTTTGAAAAGGGCGATCTGCAAAAAAAATTTGCTGAAAAAGAAATATCTTTCAAAGAAAAATCTTAAGACTATCTATAAAAATTTCTTATTTTTTTACTGATAAATTTTCTAACTAATTTTGTAAAAGAAAAATTAGGAAATTTAGTAGTATGTAAATTTTCATCAATTTTATAATTTATTTCATTTTCCCAAGTAAGTTCTATTATAAAACTTTCTCTGAACATTTCTTCAAATAATTTACCTGTACTTACTGTAATAAATGGCTCGACAAATTCTTTTTTTTTACATGCTAACAATTCATTATTCTCATCATCAAAAACAAACCACCATATATGATCTGTTTTATTTTCAAATACCAAATTGTCGGCTAATCTTGTTGGTAGTTCTATATAACCCTTATCAGAAATTCTTTCTAATTCTTTTATAAAAAATTGAAAATCGTTAACATGTTCAATAACATGGCTTGCTATTACGTAATCAAATTCTTTGTCCTTAAATGGTAATTTTTTATCTAGAATTTTAACAAATTTTTTTCCTTTATATAAAGAGGAAAGATCCTGTGCATCAGCTAGAACAGATGCATATTCATTCGCTCTGTATCCACAACCTATGTCTAATATATTCCAATTAGATTTCGTACTTAAATATTTATTAACGGATTTTAAAGAAGATCTTCTTATCAAAATTAATCTTACTACCTTGAATAATATTCGATTACTAAATTAGGTTCCATAATTGATGGATATGGAACTTCAGAAAATTTTGGAACTCTAATTAATTTTGCTTTCTTATTTTTATCATCTATTTGAATATAGTCAGGTACATCTCTTTCTTTATTTACTAATGCTCCAGAAATTATTGTCAAATCTTTTGATTTATCTTTTATTTCGATATTATCTTCAGCTCTAACCAAATAGCTCGGGATATTTACTTTTTTTCCATTAACTTTTATATGTCCATGATTAATTAACTGTCTAGATGAAAAAACTGTTGTAGCAAACTTTGCTCTATAAACTACGGTATCTAATCTTCTTTCTAAAAATCCAACTAAATTTTCTGTTGTATTACCCTTTTTTTTAATTGCTTTACGGTAAACATTTCTGAATTGCCTTTCGTTCATGTTCCCATAATAAAATTTCATTTTTTGCTTGGCCTCAAGTTGAGTTCCGTAATCTGATGGTTTGCCTTTTTTTGATTTACCATGTTGTCCTGGAGGATAATTTCTTGAATTGAAAGGGCTTTTAGGCCTGCCCCATAAGTTTGATTTTAGTCTTCTATCAACCTTGTGTTTAGATAATAATCTTTTTGTCATATTTTAATATCGAGATTTATAAACAATGAAAAACATTTGTCAATTCAGCTTTTATTATTATATTCATTTAAAGTTGTGAAAATCCCAAGCAAAATACGTATTTCTTGCTCGGATAAATTTAATCTATGAAAAATGTTATTTATATTTCTAATCATACTTTTTCTTTTATGATTAGGTTGCAAAAAACCCTTTCTATCTAAACCTTTAATAATAAAATTCAAAAACTTATTTACTTCAGATTTTTTGGCTATAGAACTTTTATAACCCGTTTTATATACAACTTTATTTTTAGAAAATTTCTGAAAAAGAACAAAACAAAAAATTATTGCACTATGTGAAAGATTAAGTGAACTAAATTTTTCATTATTTGGTATTTTAACTAAATAATCAGCGCAACTAATTTCATCATTGGATAAGCCAGAAGCTTCAGGTCCAAAAAGAATTCCTATTTTTCTACCTTTTTTAAATTTATCTTTTAAACTTGTAACTGAAATAATTTTTTTATTAACTTTTCGTATTCTGGAACTGCTGGCAAAAATTATATCTAAATCTTCAATTGATTTTTCTACAGAATTATAAATAACCGTTGACTTTAAAACATCTTTAGCACCAACTGAAGTTGCTAGTGCTTTTTGATTTGGCCAACTGCACCTTGGATTCACAATTCTAAGATGTTTAATATTAAAATTTTTTAAAGCTCTTGCAACAGAGCCTATATTTTCTCCCAATTGTGGTCTGACTAAAATAAAATAAATATTTTTTAAACTCATTAATTGTTTGCGGGAGCTTTTTCCTTGTATAGTTTGTAATCCAAGCTATCAATTAACGCTTTAAATGAAGCCTCGATAATATTTGGCGAAACACCGATTGTGAACCAGCTTTTGCCTTCGCTATCTGTGCTTTCAATTGAGACTCTTGTTGTTGCATTCGTTCCTGTATTTAAAATTCTCACTTTATAGTCTACTAATTTTAAATCTTTTAAATATTTAGAATATTTACCAACCTTGTCTACGTTAGATCTTATTGCGTTATCTAAAGCGTTAACTGGACCATTTCCTGTACCTTCACAAACTATTTCTTTGCCATCAACCATGATGTGGGCTTTGGCATGCGAAACTATTTTATCTTTTGAGTCTTTTTTGACCGAGACATCATATTTAGAAATTGTTAAATATTTTGGTATCTCTCCTAAAAGCCTTCTAGCTAATAATTCGAAAGAAGCGTCTGCTCCATCATATGAATAGCCAACAAACTCTCTATCCTTAACTTCATTTAATAATTTTTGAACTTTAGGATCATTTTTATCAATTTTAATTCCATATTTTTCTAGTCTAGACATAATATTTGATTTACCAGCTTGATCGGAAACAATAATATTTCTTTCGTTACCTACTAAAATAGGATCAATATGTTCATAAGTTTTTGGATCTTTTGAAACTGCTGAAACGTGCAAGCCACCTTTATGTGCAAATGCAGAGGGCCCAACATATGCAGCTCGTCTATTTGATTTTTTATTTAATATCTCGTCTAACAGCCTTGAACATTGAGTTAAAGTCTTAACTTTATCTTTATTTATTTTTATTTCAAATTTATCATTAAAAGTTTTTTTTAAAGTAAGAGATGGAATTAAAGATATTAAATTTGCATTTCCACATCTCTCACCCAAGCCATTTATAGTACCTTGAACTTGACGTACTCCTGCCAAAACTGCAGTTAAAGAATTTGCAACCGCATTTTCTGTATCATTATGAGCGTGAATGCCAAGATTAATTCCGGGAATGTGTTTGGACACTTTTGAAACGATTTCTCCGACTTCATTAGGTAAAGTTCCTCCATTTGTATCACAAAGGACAATCCATCGTGCACCTTCATCAAAAGCTGTTTTAATGCAAGCTAGTGCGTACTCAGGATTTTTTTTATATCCATCAAAAAAATGTTCGGCATCGAACATAAATTCTCTTTTTTTTTTGATGAATAATTTTGCTGATTCTTTAATGTTTTCTAGATTTTCCTCTTTTGTAATACCTAAGGCTACATCTACATGAAAATCCCATGATTTGCCCACTAAACAAATTGCAGGTGCATTTGTATTTAATAAAGCTGAAAGTCCTGGATCATTTTCAGCACTTCTCCCAGTTTTTTTTGTCATGCCAAAAGCTGTTAAAATTGTATTTGTAAGCTTTGGAGGTTTATTAAAGAAAGTTGTATCTAAAGTGTTAGCTCCTGGCCAACCTCCCTCAATATAATCAACACCTAAAACTGATAAAGCTTTTGCTATTTTATTCTTGTCATCAATAGAAAAATTTACACCTTCGGTTTGAGCGCCATCTCTAAGTGTAGTATCAAATATATATATCTTTTCTTTGCTCATTTATATTTCCATATAGTTTTATCTTGTTTATCTTCAATAATCACATCATTATCTTCTAATTCTTTTCTCAAAGTATCTGCTAATTTATAGTCTCCTTTAACTCTTGCTTCATTTCTATCATTAATTTTTTTATTAATAAAATTTTCATCTACTTTTGCTCTTGATTTCTTAAAGCTATCCCATGAATTTTTATCCTCGAGCAAGCCAATTAATTGACATGCAGACAAAAATTTTAGTTTTGAGGATTTATTACCTTTAGATGATTCTTCATAAAGTGAATGAAGTTTTGCAATATATTCAGGGGTATTTAAATCCTCTTGCAAAGGTTTTGTAACATCTTCTGTTAATTCCTTCTGATTAATTTTTTCAAATTGGTTATACCATTTATCTAAAGTACTCTGGCTTTCACTAATTAATTTTTCATTCCAATCAAGTGGTTGTTTATAGTGAGAGCTCAATAGTGCAAGTCTTATTACTTCACCATTTACGCTTTCTCTTAGTTTGCTAATAGTAACGATGTTTCCTATAGACTTAGACATTTTCTCCTTATCAAAAGTAACAAATCCATTATGTAACCAATAATTTGCAAATTTATCTGTTTTATTAGCACAACAAGATTGTGCAATTTCATTCTCATGGTGTGGAAAAACTAGGTCGAGACCACCTCCGTGTATATCGAACTGTTTGCCTAAATATTTTTCACTCATAACAGAACATTCTAAATGCCACCCTGGTCGTCCTCTACCCCAAGGAGATTCCCAGCCAGGATCTTTATCATCTGAAGGTTTCCAAAGAACAAAATCAAGAGGATCTTTTTTGTATTTAGAAATTTCTACTCTTGACCCAGCAACAAGTTCTTCGGAGTTTTTATTAGATAGTTTTCCATATTTCTTAAAAGAAGATACTGAAAAGTACACATGATTTCCTTTTTCATATGCATTTTCATTTTTTAACAAACTTGAAATCATTTCAATCATTCCCTTGATATTTTCTGTTGCTTTAGGTTCAAAGTTAGGTTTCAGGCAATTTAAATATTTACAATCTTCATGAAAACTCTTAGTAATCGATTCTGTTAACTCTTTAATACTTTTTCCCTTTTTTTTAGAGGAATCTATAATTTTATCATCTATATCAGTAATATTTCTAACATAAGTAACATATTTTTTTCCGTAAAGACTTTGCAAGAGTCTAAATAAAACATCAAACACAACTAAAGGTCTTGCATTTCCAATATGTGGAAAATCATATACTGTTGGTCCACAGACATACATTCCAACTTTATTTTTATTTAAAGGAAAAAATTTTTCTTTTTTGTTCGATAGAGTATTAAAAAAATTTAAGTTTTTAGTCATCTGTCATTTTGCATACAGGAATTGGATTCATTTTATGCAAATTCCTTTTTCTAATTTCTAGATATTTTTTATGATTCTTGTTTGTAGTATCTATCATTGCTTGTTCCAAATCTTGATACGTTAGGCCTAGTTGATTAACATCTGTTCTTCCATCATCCCATAGTCCATCGGTAGGCTGTGCTTCAATTATTTCTTTTAGTATTTCTAAACTTTTTCCCATTTCCCAAACTTGTGATTTTGTGCAATCAGCAATAGGTGAAATATCTACTCCACCGTCTCCATATTTTGTATAAAAACCAACGCCAAAATCCTCTACTTTATTACCTGTTCCTACAACTATTCCATTATTAGAAGCAGCTACTTGATATAAAGTTGCCATTCTTAACCGCGCTCTAGAATTTGCTAACCCGTGTTCATTGTTAAATTTATTTAGAGATAATTTAAATGATTTAAATAAATTATCTAAATCAATAAGATGACTTTCTACATTTTTAAATTTATTTTTTAACCACTCTTGGTGCTTCAAACTCAAATTTTTTTGTGCCTTTATTTGATTTATAGGCATAGATAGTACTATAGTTTTTTTGCCTGTTAATGCACAAATAGTACTTGTAACAGACGAATCAATCCCACCAGATATTCCTACCACCAAAGACTCTGGTTCTTTTGGCATTGAACTACAATAGTCAATGATCCACTTTTTAATATAGTTAATTCTTTCTAAAGTTTGCATAAATATTAATATCCTAATGTTAAAATAGATCTTAATAATTAAAATTCAATTATTAAGATGCCGCTTGAATAATATTCTTAGAATATTGGGAATTTTTCTTTATTTCATCTGAGATTAAAAAAGCGAGTTCCAATGCTTGATTAGCATTTAGTCTCGGATCACAGTGTGTATGGTATCTGTGAGAAAGATCCTTTTCTGATATTTTTTGAGCTCCACCTGTACATTCTGTAACATTTTGACCTGTCATCTCTATATGTAAACCGCCAGCATAGCTTCCCTCTGCTTTATGTACTCCAAATACCCTTTTAACTTCTTTTACTACGTTGTTAAAAGGACGAGTTTTAAAACCTGTAGCAGATTTAATAGTATTACCATGCATTGGGTCACATGACCATATAACCTTTAATCCCTCTTTTTTAATAGATCTTATTAACTTTGGTAAATATTTTTCAACATTGTCTGCTCCAAATCTTGATATAAGTGTAATTCTTCCCGCTTCGTTGTTTGGATTTAAAATATTACAAAGTTTAATTAGTTCTGAGTCTTTTAAAGTTGGCCCACATTTAATTCCAATAGGATTTTCTATACCCCTGCAAAATTCTACATGACCTCCATCAGGTTGTCTTGTTCTGTCACCTATCCACACAAAATGCGCTGAAGTATCATGATATTTTCCTGAAGTTGAGTCTATTCTTGTCATCGATTGTTCAAATGGCAATAGTAGCGCTTCATGAGAAGTATAAAAGTTAACCATTCGTAATCTACGATGATTTTCCGGATTAACGCCACAAGCCTCCATAAAAGCTAAAGAGTCACTTATTTTATCTTCAATTTCTTTAAATTTTTTCCCTTGAGGACTTTTATTTACAAATCCTAAATTCCATAAATGAACTTTTCTCAAATCTGCAAATCCTCCCTGAGAAAAAGCTCTTAACAAGTTTAGTGTAGAAGCAGATTGAGAATAAGCTTTAAATAATCTCATTGGATCTGGTTTTCTTGCTTTTTCACTAAACTCTATTCCATTTATATTGTCACCAAGATATGTAGGAAGCTCTTTTCCGTTCTTGCTTTCAATTGGTGAACTTCTTGGTTTTGAAAATTGACCGGCTATTCTTCCGATCTTAACAACTGGAAGTGTTGCAGAAAATGTTAAGACTAAAGCCATTTGTAAAATAACTTTAAAAGTATCTCTGATGTTGTCCGGGTGAAATTCAGCAAAACTTTCAGCACAATCCCCACCCTGTAATAAAAAAGCTTTTCCTTCAGATACAAGCGCTAAGGATTTTTTTAAAGATCTTGTTTCTCCAGCAAATACTAATGGAGGAAAAGATGTAAGCTTTTTTAAAACCATATTAAGCTTCTTTTCATCCTCATACTTTGGGATGTGTTTAACTGGAAAATTCCTCCAACTATTTAATGTCCACTTTTTCATGTTCAACCTAGGGTCTATATAAGGTATACAATTAAAAAAACCAAGTTAGAATATGAAAGTAAGTTAATAAAATGGCCAAATTTGGGAAAATAATCACTGAAAACAGTGAAAAAAAATTAATAAAAAAATTTAATACCCTATTTATACAAAAAATAAGGAAAAATAAAAAAAAGAGATTTTCATTAGTTTTAGCTGGAGGTAAAGGGCCAATTAATCTTTATAAGAATTTAAGTAATAATAAAAAAATCAATTGGAAAAAAATAGATTTTTTTATATCTGATGAAAGATATGTAAATGAACTTTCTAGTAATTCAAATATAAGAATGTGTAAAAAAAACTTATTAGAAAAAATTAAGGCAACTAATAAGCAAATATATAAAGTTTCAACTGATAAACATACAGTTAAAAAAAGTGTTGCAGATTATGAAAAAAAAATCAAAAAATATTTTAATAAAAAAAAAATATCTTTTGATCTAATTTTGCTAGGCGTTGGAAATGATGGTCATGTCGCATCTTTATTTAAAAATAATATAAATAAAAAAACAAATAAAAATGTTATTTCCATTAAAAAAAAAGGTTTTTTAAGAATTTCGTTAACATTAAAATGTTTGGTAAAAAGTAAAAATATTTTCCTTTGGGTTCCAAATAAAAACAAATCAGATATAATTGAAAAAATTTTACTAGATAATAAAAATAAATATCCAGCTTCCTTTTTAAAGAAAAAAAATAACTTTTTATTCCACTGTAACTGACTTAGCTAAATTTCTAGGCTTATCAATGTCACAATTTTTTAAAGCAGCAACATGATAAGCTAAAAGTTGAAGAGGTATTGTCATCAAAAAAGGTGACAGGTATTCATTTGTTTTTGCTATCTTCAAAGTAAATCTTACATTTTCACTTATAATTTTATTATCTTCATCTGTTATTAAAATTACTTTGCCACCACGTGCTATTACTTCTTGCATGTTAGAAATAGTTTTTTCAAAATACCTGTCCTTTGGAGCTAAAATAACAACAGGTAAACCTTCTTCGATTAAGGCTAGTGGTCCATGTTTCATTTCGCCAGCAGGGTATCCCTCTGCATGAAGATAAGATAACTCTTTTAATTTTAGAGCTCCTTCTAATGCTATTGGAAAAGATAAACCTCGACCTAAAAACATTGATCCTTTTGCTTTAATAAAATCTTTAGCAATTATTGGCGTGTTGTCCTGACAATAATTTATTGTATCTTTAATTAAATCTGGAAGCTTTTGAAGATCATCAATTTTATTCTCATAGTCTGTTTTATTTATTTCTTTTCTGATTTCTGAAATTTTAATTGCTAAAATAAAAAGCACTAACATTTGACCTATAAAGGCCTTAGTTGACGCAACACCTATTTCAGGACCAGCGTGTATAGGCAAAACAAAATCCGAAGATCTTGCGATAGAACTTTCAACAACATTTACAATAGAGCAAGTTTTTACATTATTTTTTTTGCACAGATCTAGAGCTGCATATGTATCTGCGGTTTCACCTGATTGAGAAACAAAAACATAGAGATTTTTATTATTAAAATTAATCTTTCTGTACCTAAATTCTGATGCAATATCAATTTCAATTGGGATATTTGTGAGTTCCTCAAACCAATACTTTGCGGTAATACAAGAGTGATAGGCAGTTCCGCATCCAATTAAAACTATTTTTTCAATATCTTTGGGATTTATAGGAAAATTATATAAGTTTATATCTTTTCTTAATTGATCTACATATTCTTTTACACACGTTTTGGCAGTAATATTTTGCTCATTAATCTCTTTCGACATAAAATCTTTGTAGTCACCCTTATCTGTAAATTGTTTATCCTCTGAAAGTGTTAAGATTTTTTTATTTATTTTTTTATTTTCAGAATTATAAAATTCTATTTTATTATTTGTTAATATGCACACATCTCCATCGTCCAAATATGTGATTTTATTAGTCATTGATTTTAAAGCGTAGGAATCAGAGCCTAAATAATTCTCTTCTGGACCATAGCCTACGGCCAAAGGACTTCCTCTTCTAGCTCCAACAACGATATTACTATATTTTTTAAATAAAATACCTAAAGCAAAACTGCCATTAAGTGCTTTCAAAGTTTTATTAATAGCATCTACTAAGTCGTAACTTTTTAAAAAATCAGTAAGAAGAAATGTAATAACTTCCGTATCCGTTTGTGATTTAAATTTATAGCCTTTTTCTTCCAAATTTTTTTTTAGTAAAGTAGAGTTTTCAATTATTCCGTTATGTACTACTGAAACCTCATCAGAAGAGTGTGGGTGTGCATTTAATTGACTTGGTATTCCGTGTGTAGCCCATCTAACATGGCCTATACCTAAAGAACCCTTTGATGGGTTTTTAAATAATAATTTTTCTAAATTATCAACTCTACCAGCACATTTTTTTTCATGTATTTCATTATCAACTATAGTTGCAATTCCTGCAGAATCGTATCCTCTATACTCTAATTTTTTTAATGAATGAATTATGTTTTGAGCTACTAATTTACTACTTGCTATACCAATTATTCCGCACATTATTTCTTCCTGTAATTTTTTATTTCTATCTGAGAAGCTCTAGTCAAAGATAAAGATTTATTTTTAACATTTTTAGTTAGTGCTGAGCCAGCTCCAACTACAGAATCTTTACCAACTTTAATTGGAGCTACTAAGGCAGTATTTGATCCGATAAAAGCTCCATCAAGTATTTTAGTTTTATTTTTTTGTTTACCATCGTAATTACAGGTGATAGTTCCAGCTCCAATATTTACATTTTTTCCAATTTCAGCATCCCCTATATATGACAAGTGGCTGATTTTTGTATTTTTTCCTACTTTACTTTTTTTAACTTCAACAAAATTTCCTACTCTAGATCCTTTTGCTAAATAGCTGCCAGGTCTTAATCTAGAAAAAGGTCCAACATTAACATTATTCTCTAAAGTTGCGTTTTCAATATGCGTAAAGGGCAAAATTTCTACATTGTCACCAATTTTTGTTTTTTTGCCTATTACTACGTAAGGATTTATAATTACATTCTTTCCGTATTTAGTGTCTTTAGATAAAAATACCGTTTCAGGCGACTTTAAAGTCACGCCCATTTTCATGGCATTATTTCTCAATTTTTCTTGACTATATTTTTCTTTCATAGCCAATTTTTTTTTGTTTATTGAAGTCATTAAGATTTCTCTTTACATTAATATAAACTTTGTAATAACTCACAAAATATTTCTTAATAATACTTATAAAAATGAGTCAAAAACTAACAATTTTATTCGATTTAGATGGAACTCTGGTTAACACTGCTCCGGACTTAATGCTCGCACACAATCACGTTATGACAAAGTATGGTTTTGACGAAAGAAAATTATCAGATATAAAAAAACTCGCTGGTAGAGGATCAAAAGTAATGTTGACCAAATCAATGCATGAAATAGCAGAACTTACTGGAAAAATAAAAAAAACTGACGATGTTGTAGAAAAAATGACAAAAGAATTTATTGATTATTATAGCAAAAATATTGTTAAAGAAAGTACTCTTAAAAACGGAGCAATAAATTTTCTTTCCTGGTGTAAAAAAAATTCAATTTCAATGGGCGTTTGTACAAACAAGCAAGAACACTTAACAATAGATTTACTAAAGAAAATCAAGATTTATCATTTTTTTGATTATGTTGCTGGTGGCAATACTTTTAATCATAACAAACCTGATCCAAGACACTTGACTGATACATTAGAAATTATAGGCGGTAATGTAAAAAAAACTTTAATGGTCGGTGACAGTGAAACAGATTCAAATGCTGCAAAAGCTGCTAATATACCATTTATATTAATTGAGGATGGTTACACTGAAAAGAGTACAAGTGAAATATATCACGACTACTTAGTTAAAGATTTTGTAAATCTTGATAAAATTATTAAAAAGTATTTATGATTGAATTTAAGCTTTTTTTTGCTTTAGTAAGTTATTATTTTGTAATGTTTGCAACTCCTGGACCAAACAATGCAATGCTTACAGCTTCGGGTATAAAATTTGGTTTCAAAAGAACTATCCCACATGTATTCGGCATTCCATGTGGCCATGTTATTCAAATTACTTTGGTTTGTTTTGGTCTTGGAACTTTATTTCAAAAATACCCATTTATACAAGTTTATCTAAAATGGCTTTGTTTTTTTTATCTCCTTTATCTAGGGTGGAAAATTTTAGGGTCTATAGACAGTAGCAATAAAGAAACTGGTAGACCATTGAAATTTTACGAGGCTGCTCTCTTTCAATTCATAAACCCTAAAGCTTGGGTTGTAGCTTTAACAGCCGCGACAGCATTTTTTCCAAGTGAAGAGAACTTTATCGTAGCAACATTATTTGTAGCTGGCACAGCACCATTTGTTTGTGTTCCTGCAATTTGTATTTGGGCTCTTTTTGGATCCTCGATTAAAATGGTAATAAAAAATACTAAAATTAAAAAAATTATAGAATATTTATTAGCTATTTTATTAGTTGTTACTGCTGTTATAATCGTTATTGATTAATATTTATATGTTATGCACTTTACAAAAAAAAATACGACTGACAAAAGGATAGAACTAAGAAATAAATTACAGAATAAAAAAATTTTAAGATTTCCTGGTGCTTATAATCCACTCGCTGCAAAACTAATTTCTGAAATTGGTTTTGATGGTGTTTATATTTCTGGAGCGGTTATGTCAAATGACTTAGGGTTACCTGACATTGGTTTAACAACATTAAAAGAGGTAAGTTATAGAGCAAATCAAATATCTAGGGTGACTGATTTACCTTCAATAGTTGATGCAGACACAGGATTCCAAAATTGTAAAAAAACTATAGAAACTTTTGAAAGTCTTGGACTGTCTGGTTGTCATGTCGAAGATCAAATTGAAGAAAAAAGATGTGGTCACTTAGATAATAAAGAAGTTATTAGTACTAATGAAATGGTGAAAAAAATTCAGACATGTGTAGCAGCAAGAAAAGATAAAAATTTTTTAATAATAGCAAGAACCGATGCTAATATTGTTGAGGGGTTAGATAAAACAATTGATAGAGTTAAAGCTTATGAAGATGCTGGTGCTGATATTATTTTTCCTGAAGCTATGAAAGATGAAAAAGAGTTTGAAAAAATTAGAAAAAATTCGAAAGTATGTTTATTAGCAAACATGACAGAGTTTGGTAAATCGAAGCTTCTGCCAGCTAAAGAATTGGAAAATTTAGGTTACAATATTGTTATATATCCAGTTACTACCCAAAGATTAGCAATGAAAAACGTCGAAGATGGACTAAAAGCCATTTTTAAGGATGGACATCAAAATAATATTATCGGTAAAATGCAAACTCGTAAAAGACTTTATGAATTAGTTGAATATGAAAAATATAATACGCCTGATAAAAAAATTACAGATTTTACAACAGATGGACACGAGTAAACTATGAGCGAAGATATTAAAAAAGGTCTATTAGGAATAGTAGTAGATGAAACAACAATTTCTCAAGTAATGCCTGATATAAATTCTCTTACGTATAGAGGATATGCAGTGCAAGACCTTTGTGAAAAATGCAGTTTTGAGGAAGTTGCCTATCTAATATTAAATAAAGAATTACCAACTAAAGCTCAACTTACAAAATTTAAAAAAGAATTGGAGTTAAATAGAAATATAACAATTAACCTTAGGGAAATTGTAAAACATATGCCTAAAAAGTCCCATCCAATGGATGTTGCAAGAACTGTTGTTAGCGTGATGGGTTTAGAGGATAAAGATACAAGTAACAACTCTCCAACATCAAATATGCGTAAAGCAATAAGAATATTTGCAAAAACACCAACTGCTATGGCTGCTTTTTTTAGAGCAAGAAAAGGTAAAAATGTAATATCACCAAAAAAAGGTTTGGGATTTTCTGAAAATTTTTTTTATATGTGTTTTGGAAAAATACCTAATAAAGAAATTATCAAAGCGTTTGATGTTTCTTTAATTTTGTATGCAGAACACAGTTTTAATGTATCAACTTTTACTGCAAGAACAATTACAAGTAGTTTGTCAGATATCCATAGTGCTATTACTGGTGCAATAGGCAGTTTAAAAGGACCTCTACATGGTGGCGCGAACGAGGCGGTAATGCATATTATGTATAAAATTAAAAAACCTGAAAATGCTTTAAAATGGATTAATAATGCGCTTGATAAAAAAGAAGTAGTGATGGGTTTTGGTCACAGAGTCTACAAAAAAGGTGACTCGAGAGTTCCTACTATGGAAAAATACTTTAAAAAAGTTTCTAAAATAAAAAATGATAAAAAATTTCTTAAAATTTATGAAATAATTAAAAATGTAATGATTGAAAGAAAAGATATACATCCTAATGTTGATTTTCCTACAGGCCCTACATATCATTTGATGGGATTTGACACAGATTTCTTTACGCCAATATTCGTTTTATCAAGAATAACAGGTTGGTCCGCTCATGTTATGGAGCAACATACTGCCAATAAATTAATTAGACCATTATCTAAGTACAGTGGTGAGAAGCACCGTAAAGTAATGCTTCTCAACCAAAGATAATATTATTTTCCAGGACCTTTATATGACCCTGCGATTTTTGCGGCATTAGCTGCAATTTCATTAATATCAATTGCTTCACAGACAGCAATATTACATAAAGCACCGCTTGCTTCAGTTGCCATCTTAATTCCAGCACCTTGAGCAAAAGTACCCTCGAATACTGCTAAAAAATCATAAGGACCTCTTAAACCTGTATATGAAACTAATTTAGCACCTACAGCTTGCGCTGCCGCTTGTGCTGCCTTTGCTCTATCTGATTTTGGATCTTTAATAAAACCCTGAAACCCTTGAGTAGTATAATTACCCAATGCATAAAAAGTTGCCATAAGATCTCCTTTCAAAAAACAGTTTACTAATAGATGTGTATTATAGGAAGTGAATAAATTATGAAAAAGCTTCTGCCCAAGTTCCTTTTGTTGAAGCTTTAGAATACTCAGTTGCCCTACCTTCAAAAAAATTCATATGTTCTACCGCATTCAACATTGTATCTAACCAAGTTAACGGATTCTTTTCTACTTTGTAAATTGGTTCTAGTCCAAGTTGAATTAGTCTTCTATTTCCTATCCAGCGTATGTATTGTTTTACTTCGTCTGGTGTAAGGCCATTAATGGGCCCCATCTCAAAAGCTAAATTTATAAAAGCATCTTCGTGTGATATAATCGTTCTGCAAGCTTCGTAAATTTCTTTTTTAAGATTGTCTGTCCAAATCTCAGGATTTTCTTCAATAAAAGTTCTAAATAATTTTATCATTGAATTGCAGTGCAAAGTTTCGTCTCTAACAGACCAAGTAACAATTTGGCCCATACCCTTCATTTTATTTTGTCTCGGAAAGTTTAAAAGAATTGCAAAACTAGCAAACAATTGTAAGCCTTCTGTAAATGCACTAAAAACTGCTATGGTTTTTGCTATATCGTGATTTGATTTCATATCAAATCCTTGCATATAATCGTATTTATCTTTCATCTCTTTATACTTTAAGAAAGCAGAGTACTCGGACTCCGGCATTCCTATAGTATCCAATAAGTGAGAGTATGCAGCGATATGAACTGTTTCCATTGCTGCAAATGCAGACATCATCATTAACGTTTCTGTAGGTTTAAAAACGTTCATGTAGTGTCTTATATAACAATTGCTGACCTCTACATCTGCTTGAGTAAAAAACCTAAATATTTGAGTAAGAAGATTTTTTTCCGCCTGGTTTAAATTCTTTTGCCAATCGCGAACATCATCTCCTAATGGAACTTCTTCTGGAAGCCAGTGTATACGCTGTTGTGTTAGCCATGCATCATAACACCAAGGGTATCTAAATGGTTTATAAACTGGATTTCCAACTAATAAGCCTGATTGTTTTTTAATGTTTTCTGTTTTTTCTAATTTAACTACTGACATGATAGACATTCTTCATAATTCGTTTCACTGTTCGAATCTTTTTTTGCCTCAGGTGTTGATAATTCATTATTTACATTTTCGGCTCTTTGTATTGATTTTGATCTACAATAATAAAGGCTTTTTAAACCTTTCTTCCACGCTTGAAAATGTATTTGATGTAGATCTTTTTTATGCACATCAGCTGGAAGGAAAATATTAATAGATTGAGCTTGAGATACATATGGGGTTCTGTCAGCACCAAGTTCAATAATCCACTTTTGGTCTAATTCGAATGCAGTCTTAAAAACATCTTTTTCAATTTTTGTCAAAAAATCAAGATGAGAAACTGAGCCTTGATTTGTTGTTATTGTAGACCATGTTTCTTCGTCATTTTTATTATATTTTTCCAAAATTTCTTTTAAATATCTATTACGTACATTGTACGACCCTGAAAGTGTTTTGTGAGTATAACTATTAGCAGCTACTGGCTCGACTCCAGGAGATGCACCGCCACAAATAATAGAAATTGAAGCTGTGGGAGCTATAGCTGTTTTGTTAGAAAATCTCTCTTTAAAACCATACTCTTCAGCATCGGGACAGGAGCCTCTCTCTTCAGCTAGTTTTTTAGAAGATTTATCTACATCTGTTTGAATATGTTTGAAAATTTTATCATTCCAAACTTTGCTCATAACAGATTCTAGTGGAATTGAATTTTTTTGTAAAAAGGAATGAAAACCCATAACTCCTAACCCTACACTTCTCTCTCTCATGGCAGAATATTTTGCATCTTTAAAAGTGTCTGGTGCCTTGTTAATAAAATCAGTTAATACATTATCTAAAAACCTCATTACATCTTCAATAAAGTTAGGTTCGTTTTTCCATTCATCGTATGTTTCTAAATTTAATGAAGATAAACAACATACCGCTGTTCTATCATTACCATCTTTATCAATTCCTGTCGGTAGAGTTATTTCGCTACATAAATTGGATGTCTTTACATTTAATCCTGCTAACTTGTGGTGTTGAGGTATAAGCCTATTTACTGTGTCTACAAAAATTATATAAGGCTCACCTGTCTCAACTCTTGCTGTTAATAATCTTATCCATAAATTTCTTGCTGATATTGTAGACTGAATAATTCCATCTTTAGGACTTTTTAACGCCCACTCGGAATCAGTTTCAACAGCTCTCATAAATGCATCCGTAACCAAAACACCGTGGTGCAAATTTAATGACCTTCTGTTTGGATCTCCCCCTGTAGGTCTTCTCATTTCTATAAATTCTTCTATTTCTGGATGATCAATTGGTAAATAACAAGCTGCAGAACCTCTACGTAAAGAACCTTGGCTTATAGCCATAGTTAATGAGTCCATTACTTTTATAAAAGGAATAATTCCAGAGGTCTTTCCTACTCTACCAATTTTTTCTCCTATCGATCTAAGATTTCCCCAATAACTTCCGATACCTCCACCCTTTGCAGCTAACCAAACATTTTCACTCCATAAATCTAAAATTCCACTTAGGCTATCCCCTGCTTCATTTAAAAAACATGAAATTGGAAGTCCTCTCTCTGTCCCGCCGTTTGATAAAATAGGTGTAGCGGGCATAAACCACAAATCACTTATATAATTATAAATTCGTTGAGCATGTAAGTTATTATCTGCATAAATACTTGCAACACGAGCAAATAAATCTTGGTAGGACTCATTTTGACCTAAATACCTATCGCTTAAAGTTGCTTTTCCAAAATCAGTTAATTTATTATCCTTAGACCTATCAATTTTTATAGTGATACCTTTATCGTTTTGAAAAAGTTCTGTATGTGAAGTTAATGAAAATAAGTCAGGTTTTCTTGATGTAGAGTTTAGTAAAGGTGATGGTCTTTCTTCAGGGCTAATTTTTTGGACAGCTTTTTCTATAACTGATGATAAGTTTTTAGTCATTATTAGCCTATTTTATTAAAGTTTTATGCAAAAACAACTATATGTTGTGTACACATAACCTAGATATACTACATGTTAATACAAATCAATAGAACATTATATGAACATTAATATAATATCAAGGATAAAATTTAAATACTGATAAAAGGAAAAAAGTATTAGATAACACATAAATGGCTAAAGAAGAAGATCCACATATAAATCCATATGGTTTTAGAGAATATGACGCCCGGTGGCTCTACCCTAAAGATATAAATGGTGAAGGAATCAAAAATGTTGGCCAAGGTTTAGGAACTCAAATAGCTTTAAAAATTAAAAAAAAAGCTCGAGTTATAGTTGGTCATGACTATAGATCCTATAGCGAGGAAGTTAAAAAAAAATTAGTAGAAGGATTAGTAGCTACAGGATGTCATGTTGAAGATATTGGTTTAGCTTTGTCTCCAACAGTTTACTTCGCTCAATTTAATTTAAATGCCGATGCTGTAGCTATGATTACAGCAAGCCATAATGAAAATGGATGGACAGGTATAAAAATGGGTATTGATAAAGGCTTGACCCATTCTCCTAAAGAAATGAGTGAATTAAAAAAAATTGTTTTAGAAAAAAAATTTAAAGATGGAAAGGGAACTTATAAAGAAATCAAAGGGTTTAAAGAAATCTATATTAATAGCTTAATCAAAAATAAGATTAAAAAAAAATTAAAAGTAGTGGTTGCTTGTGGTAATGGAACTGCAGGTATATTTGCACCGAAAGTAATGAGGGATATAGGTTGTGAGGTTATAGAATTAGATTGTAACTTGGATTACAATTTTCCAAAGTATAACCCAAATCCGGAAGATTTAAATATGCTTAAAGCAATAAGTGTGAGTGTTAAAAAAAATAATGCAGATATAGGTTTTGGTTTTGATGGAGATGGAGATAGAGTTGGTGTGATAGATAATTTTGGAAAAGAAATTTTTTCAGATAAAATTGGCTTAATAATAGCTAGACATTTATCAGAAAGTCATAAAAATAAAAAATTTATAGTAGATGTAAAATCTACTGGTCTATTTACAAACGACAAAATTCTAAAAAAAAATAAATGTGAAACTATATACTGGAAGACGGGACACTCGCATATTAAAAGAAAAGTTAGAGAAATTAATGCACTAGCTGGCTTTGAAAAAAGTGGTCACTTTTTCTTTAATCAACCTCTTGGTTTTGGTTACGATGATGGAATAAAATCTGCAATTCAAATTTGTCAACTTTTAAGTAGCAAAAATAAAAAATTGTCTGAAATTATAAATGAGCTACCGCGAACATACCAAAGCCCTACTATGGCACCATTTTGTAAGGATAGTGAAAAATACGAAGTTATAGAATCTTTAATAAAAACTATAATTAGCTGTAAAGATAATAAAAAATTAATTGATGATAAAAAAATAGTTGATGTTTTGACAGTCAATGGAATCCGATTTACCTTAGAGGATGGTTCCTGGGGTCTAGTTAGAGCATCTTCAAATAAACCTTCTTTGGTAGTTGTTTGTGAAAGTACTTCATCAGATAAAACAAAAAAAATTATTTTTGACTTTATTGATAATTTGTTAAGCGAAACCGGAAAAATTGGAAAGTACGATCAAAAAATTTAATAAGAGTAATAATCGAAGAATAGTCTTAAAGATACTAATAATAGAAATATCCCAAATAATTTACCAATAAATTGCTTATTAACTTTGTGAACTGTTCTTGCTCCTAACTTAGCCATAAATGTTGTTATAGGGACGAATATTAAAAATGCCGGTATATTAACAAAACCTAAGCTTAAAGGTGCTTCTATATTTAAATAGCTTCCTGAAATAATAAAACCAAATGCAGCAATTAAAGCAATTAAAAAACCAAGTGCAGCAGAGCTGCCTATAGCTACATTTATTGGATATCCAAACATTTTTAATATTGGAGTATTAATAATTCCGCCGCCTATACCCATTGGTGCTGATAAAAATCCTGATGAAAAACCAGATAAAATTTTAATAAATAAATTTATTTTCTTTTTTACAGGATTTTTTCTTTCTTTAGAAATTAAAAAAAACAACGAAAAAATCATTGTCATAATTGAAAAGAATAAGATTAATTCAGCAGTTTTTAAATTTGCGGCAAATACTGTTCCTGAAATAACGCCTAAAACAACAAAAATTCCGAAAGTTTTAACTACTTCAAAATCTACAGCTTTATATTTCATGTGGGTTATTACTGATGAAATAGAGGTTGGTATTATTATTGCAAAAGATGTTCCTACAGCTAAGTGCATAATAAATGCTTGGTCTAATTCAAGATAACTAAAAATATAAAAAAGTACGGGAACTGTAATTAGTCCACCACCGATTCCAAATAAACCTGCCATAAAACCAACTGGAACAGCTGCGACTGCCATTGTAATAATAATAAAAATTATTTGGTTTTGTTCTAAATTTTCAATCATATTATTGATTGTTTAACTTTCTCATTATTTTGAACAATTGTCATTATATGTTTAGCTTTTTGAAAATCAGAGTCTCTCGCCATCATATTATCACTTAAATACCTTTTCCAATTTTTAGAACCAACTTGTCCATGGTATAGGCCAACAGTATGTCTCATTACATGATTTACCTTCGTACCTTGTTTAACTTCTTTCTCTAAATATTTTAGTAATTCTTTTGCTATATCTTCTCTTGTTGGATTAATTTCAACGTTAAATATCTCTTTATTGATATCAACCAAAAAGTAAGGGTTTTGGTATATAGCTCTTCCAATCATAACACCATCGCATATTCTTAAATGATTTTTTATTTCATCTATTTTAGAGATTCCGCCATTTATTATAATTTCTAAATCTGGATTTTCCTTTTTTATTTTATAAACTATTTCATAATTTAATTTTGGAATATTTAAATTTTGCTTAGGTGTAAGTCCTTTAAGAATTGCCTTTCGCGCATGAAGTATAAAAGTTTTACATCCAGCTTCTTTGATTTTTTGTATAAATTTATTTAAATAATCGAAATTCTCTGTATTATCAAAACCAATTCTAGTTTTAGCAGTAACAGGAATATTGCAAGAATTAACCATTTCATTAACACACTCCGAAACTAAATCTGGCTCTTTCATAAGACATGCTCCAAATTTATTTTTTTGCACTTTTTTACTCGGACAGCCTAGGTTAATATTAATTTCGTCATATCCCATGTCTTCTGCTATTTTTGCCACTTCTGCTAGTTCTTTTCGATCTGAACCTCCTACTTGTAAAGCTAAAGGTTTTTCTTCTGGACTAAAACCCATTATTTTTTTTCTATCACCATGGATAGCTGATTTGGTAGCTATCATTTCTGTATATAGCATTACATTTTTGCTGATTAGTCTTAAAAAAAAACGGTCATGTCTATCTGTGCAATCCATCATAGGAGCTACAGAAATTAATCTATTCATTTATTTTAGGATGTTAATTTGAATAATATGATAACTATAAGTTATTCGTTTTTTAATTTACTTTCTTCTTCTACTTCTTTTTCTTTATTTTCTTCAATAGTATTAGTTTGATCTTTAGGAGCTGTATTTACTTTTTCTGGAATTCTTCTTAATCTTTTTGAAGGAAGTATTGCTGTACCACTTTTAGATATTTCTCCCTTATAAATTTTATCAAAATTATCTTCTTGTTCATCTTCAAGGTCTTCTAACTCAGAAACGTCTTCTTGTTGTTTTCTAAGCTTATTTATTGCTGAATCCTCAAGTGTCTTGATAGAAACTTTTCCTGTACCTATTTCTCTTAATGATATTACAGTATTCTTATCATCATCTTTGGAAACTAGAGGTTGGTCTCCAGCATTAAGTTGAGCAGTTCTCTCCTTAGCAAGTAGCACCAAATCATATTGGCTATCAATTTTTTCTAAACAATCTTCAACTGTAATTCTTGCCATGGGATGTGCAATAAATAATGAAAAGTAAGTATAAAATCAAGTTTTATTTTGTAAAATTGGCTTATAATTTTTTTGAAATACTACAATTAATACAATCGATAAGACCGTATAAACTAAACATATTAAGCTAATATTTTCGATTGTATTACCTAAATCGATTAAATACCCAAAGATAGCTGTGGCCAAAGCAGTTGAAAATACCATTAAAGAACCTGTCAGTGCTTTTATAGATCCTAAATGATTTACACCATAAATTTCTGCCCATAATGATGATAGCAAAACATTGGTAAGACCATTTGTAACTCCTAATAAGGCCATAAATAAAAAAGCTGAATTTGGAGTTTTTAAAAAAATTAATACCATTAAACTAAGTAATAATGGAATGTTCAGAAATGGTAATAGTTTTCTGCTAGTGAACTTATCAACTAATAGTCCAGATAAAAATAAAGTAATTACTGTAAAAATTGAATAGAACATGAAAGCTTTTGCTATTGCATATTCTCCCCACCCCTTTGAATCAATTATAAAATTTTGATTTATGACTATGCCAGTAATAATAAATGCAGGAGCTAAAAGAGCTGGTAACATAGTATAAAATTTTAAATCTTTAATTACTTCTTTTCTTGTCCAGCTTTTAACTGAAGAAAATTTAATTTTATTATATTGGTCATCTTCTCTTGAGTTAATGTTTATATGTTTAATGGTAAAAAAAGAAAAAATTGGTAAAATTAAAAAAATTAATATTGATATAAATACCCACAAGTCTCTCCAATATATAAATGATAGGAGATAAACGACTAAAACTGGTAATAAAAATTCACCTAAAGACATTCCTAACCAAATATAACTTAAAGCTTTACCTCTCCTTCTTTCAAAATATCTAGATATAGCCGTTGAAGCTGTGTGTGCCATTAATCCCTGCCCAGAAAGTCTTAAAAAAAATATTCCTATTAATAGAAAGAATAAATTTTCTACAAAAGAAAAAAATAATGCCGATATAAAAAGAAAGATGGTAACTAAAAGAGAATAATTAAGTAATTTAACATCATCTATTTTTTTACCTAACCATATAAGAACTATACTGCTACATAATGTAGCTATTCCATAAATTGATCCAAATTCACCATGTGAAATATTTAATTCGTCTCTTATATTTGTATTAAACAGACCTACGAAAAAGCTTTGTCCAATAGATGAAAAAAACGTGAAAACAAAACCAAAAATTATTATTTTGAAATTAGATTTAACAATATCTATAATCATATTATGAGTTGTAAAGTTTCATTTATTGGTCTCGGTGTAATGGGTTACCCCATGGCTGGATATATATCAAAAGCAGGACATAATGTAACTGTTTATAATAGAACAAAATCAAAAGCAGAAAAATGGATAAAAGAATATAAAGGTAATATGGCTTTATCTCCTGAGGAAGCTGCTAAAGATTCCGATTTTGTTTTCACATGTGTTGGTAATGATAACGACTTAAAAGAAGTTGCTATTGGAAAAAAAGGAATTTTTAATACCATAAAGAAAAATGCTATATACATTGATAACACAACAGCCTCAGCAACAGTTGCTAGAGAGCTTTATAAAAATGCAAAAGCCCATGGTTTTAGTTTTTTAGATGCGCCAGTGTCAGGCGGGCAAGCTGGAGCAGAAAAAGGAGCTCTGACAGTTATGGTAGGTGGAGATAAAAAAGATTTTGATAAAGCAAAAAGTGTAATTGGTTGTTATAGCAAAAAACTACAATTATTGGGACCATCAGGAAGCGGACAGCTGGCGAAGATGGTAAATCAAATATGTATAGCTGGTTTAGTTCAAGGTTTATCTGAAGCAATAAATTTTGGAATAAATTCAGGACTTAAAATGGAGGATGTTATTGATGTAATATCAAAAGGCGCAGCTCAATCTTGGCAAATGGAAAACAGATATAAAACAATGATCGATGATAAATTTGATTTTGGGTTTGCAGTAGATTGGATGAGAAAAGATTTAAAAATTGCAATGGATGAGGCGCAAAAAAATAACTCGCCTTTACCAATTACAAAAATTGTAGACTCCTATTACGAAGAAATTCAAAAAATGGGGGGTAATAGATGGGACACCTCAAGTCTAATAAGAAGATTTAGAAAAAAATAAGTGCAAAAAAATAAACCTGATTACTATAATGACCTAGATAAAATTTATCTCAAAATATGGGATTTACTTAAAGTAGGTTTAAAAAATAGAGATCTTCCTTTTCATATTCCTGTATTTATTTGTGGCAGCAAAGACAAATCAGATGGAAGAATTGTTGTTTTAAGAGGTGTAGATGAAAATGAAAAAAAGATTTGGTTCCATACTGATATTAGATCCAATAAAATAAAAATCCTTAAATCTAACCCCGAAGGTACTTTATTGTTCTACGATAAAAGTGAAAAAATTCAATTAAGAGTCTCTGGAATAATAAAAATCAATTATCAAAATGATAAAACTATAAAATCTTGGGAAAAAACTGCGCATTTGAGCAGACAATGCTACCTTGGTGACCAAGCCCCTGGTTTAACTACAGATATGCCTACCTCAGGATTAAAAGAAAAAATAGATAACTTAAAATATACTTTAGAGGAAAGTGAAATTGGATATAAAAACTTTTGTGTAATTGAAACTTATATTAAATCTATAGAATGGTTATATTTAGCCGCTAAAGGTCACAGACGTGCTTATTTTGATTTAAATAAAACAAAACTTGAAAAAAAATGGTTAATTCCTTAATAGGCTAGATATTAAATTAATTTTAATCTATAAATAGCAAATGGCAATTTCAACACCAATATGTAACTTTGGAGAAAAATCATACGAATTTAAACTTAAATCTACAGAGGGTAAATTAGTAGGTTTAAATGATGTAAAAGGTAAAAATGGTTATTTAATAATGTTTATTTGTAACCATTGTCCTTATGTTCAAGCAGTTATAAATTTTCTAGCTGATGATGCTAAATACCTAGAAAGTATTGGTATAAAGTCAGTAGCTATAATGTCAAATGATACAAAAGAATATCCCGAAGACTCTTTTGATAATATGATAAAATTTGCAAAGGAAAATGAATTTTCATTTCCATATCTTTATGATGAAAAGCAAGAAATAGCAAAAAAATATTCGGCTGTTTGTACACCTGATTTCTTTGGATACAATAAAAACTCGGAGTTACAGTATAGGGGGAGAATATTAGAAGCAAAGAAACTAAAACCAGTGCATTCTGGTGACACAGAATTAAGGAAAGCTATGAAGTTAATTGCAGAAACTGGAAAGGGTCCGCAAATACAATACCCAAGTATGGGTTGTAGTATTAAATGGTTTAAATAATGTTTCTAGTAGTAACAAGAAACTTTCCTCCAGATGTAGGAGGAATGCAAATTCTAATGGGTGGATTATCTGAAAGTCTACTAAATCATGGCCCTGTTAAGGTTTTTGCTAACGAATTTACTGATTCACAAAAATACGATAAAAAATCATCTTTAAATATTGAGAGAGTTGGCGGTCTAAAAATTTTTAGAAAATACAGAAAGGCCAATTTAGTTAATAATTTTATTAGTGAAAACGCAAATATTAGGGCAATATTTGCTGATCATTGGAAAAGTTTAGAACTTTTAAAAGAAGAAAACCTAAATAAAACAAAAACTTTTTGTCTTGTTCATTCTAAAGAAATTAATCATGAAATTGGATCAGCAATCAATAAGAGACTAGTAAAGAGCACTAATAAAGCTAATTTTGTTATTGCAAACTCACACTTTACAAAAAAATTAGCAATTAACGTTGGTATAGATAAAAATAAAATTCATGTAATTTACCCAGGTGTAAATTTGCCAAAAAAAATAAATCATGATTCAAATAATAAAGCTAAAGAAATTTATAAAGATTCTTTTCCTAAAGTTATAACAGTAGCAAGATTAGATAAAAGAAAAGGTCATGATAAAATTTTAATGTTAATTAAAAATCTAAAACCTAAATTTCCAAAAATAAAATATATTAGTGTAGGTTTAGGCGAAGAAGAAGAAAATTTAATTAGTCTTACTAAGGAGCTCTCAATTGAAAATGAAGTAACTTTTTTGAAAAATATAAACGAAGAGTTTAAAAATGCACTAATAGCAAATTCTAACTTATTTCTAATGCCAAATAGAATAGAAAAAAAATCTGTAGAAGGTTTTGGGATTTCTTTTATCGAGGCTGCCACTTATGGTGTGGGTGCAATTGGAGGTAAAGATGGTGGATCTTGTGATGCTATATCAGATGGTAACACTGGATTAATATGCAACGGTAACGATTTAAATTCAATATACGAAAATTTTATTAAGTTTTTTCAAAATGAAAATTTTATTAATTATGGAGCAAATGCAAAAAAGTTTTCAGAAAATTTTTACTGGAACAAAATAATCAAAAATTACTTAAAACTAATAAATTGATTCTAATTTTTCCTTTATTTTGGAATATATTAATTCAGCAGACAAATCTTCTAAATTATCTGTAACGATAGGTTTAAAGTTTTTAGTCTCTATTGAAACTTTTTCAGGTGTTGTATGATAACCAAATATAACGATACCCTCTTTGTTAAGATGTGCTGACATGTGTGCTGGACCAGTATCATTAGAAATTACAAAACTAGATTTTTTTATTAAACCAGCAAGTTCTAATATATTTAAAGCCCTTTTATCATTTTTAATTATTATTCCTTCGAAACTTTCCGCAATTTCTAATTCTTTTGGACCGGGTGCTATAAAAATATCAAAACTACTATGCTTAGACTTAATAATATTTATTAATTTATTATAATGTGGCCATTGTTTGTGTTTTAGTTTTGGTGAGCTAAATGGAAAAATTAAAATAAATCTTTTTCCAGAAAATTTGTTAATTATTTTGTCTACATTTATGCAGGCCCAGTTTAAATCTGGTTTTAATGTATTTTCAACTTTAATATCAAAATTTTCTAATTGGGCTTTAAATCGATCAAGTACTGAATCCTGATGGTCATTTTTTTGTTTTTGCTTTATCAAAGTAGTTTCTGCACTACACCATATAGTTTTTTTAAAAAGGTATTTTCTGTAAAAAGAAGTTCTGGATGAGTTTTGTAAATCAAAAATTTTTAAAAAATTATATTTCTCAATCATTTTCTTTAGTTTACCCAAATAAAAAAAATTCCACCTGGGTAATCTTTTGTCCAATAGCACTCCATCGACATAAGGGCATTGTCCCAAAAGCTCAACATATGGGTTAGTGGTTAAAATAAAAATTTTTTCATTTACGTGAGATTCTCTAATATCCTTTAGAACGCCACTAATTTGAACTATATCTCCAAGAGATCCATGTTTTATTATCAAAATATTTGACATAATATATTTAAATTTAGTAAATCAACTTTAACACACAAAAATGACTAACAAATCTAAAAAAATACTAACAGAAATATCACCTGGTGAATTGCTTGACAAAATAAGCATTTTAGAAATTAAAAGTGAAAAAATTAAGGATAAAAATAATTTATTAGAAATTAGTAAGGAGTATAAAATCTTAAAAAATGCTGAACAAACAAACATTATTAAAAATACTGAAATTGAAAATTTATGTAAAATGCTTAAAGAGGTAAATTTAAATTTATGGAATACGGAAGACCAAATAAGAATATGTGAAAAAAATAAAGATTTTAGTAAAAAATTTATTGATTTAGCTAGAAACGTTTACCTCAAAAATGATACCAGAGCTAAAATTAAATCTGATATAAACAAAATTTTAGGTTCTCACATTAAAGAAATAAAAGAATATATTAAGTATTAAGTATAGTTATATTTCTTTTCTAAAAGTTTTATTACATTGTGTATTACAAATGTCATTAATAAATATATACTTCCAGCTACAATAAATACCTCTACTGGTCTAAAAGTTGTTGAAATAATATGCTTCGCTACACCAGTAAGATCAAGCAAAGTAACTGTGCTAGCTAAAGAAGTGCCTTTCAACATTAATATCATTTCATTTCCATAAGCTGGTAAAGACTGTCTTATTGCTATAGGCAATTTAATCTTAAAAAATGTGTTTAATTTGCTTAAACCTAATCCTTCTGCAGCTTCTATGATTCCTTTATTTATTGTCTCAAAAGCGGATCTAAATATTTCTGAAGAATAAGCTCCAGTATTTAAAGTAAATGCTAGAATTGCGCATGAATAAGGTTCTTTTAAAAAAACCCAAAGAAAAGATTCTCTAATCCACTCTAGTTGGGCAAGACCAAAATATATAATAAAAATTTGAACTAGTAATGGAGTTCCCCTAAAAATATATGAATAATAGTAAGATATATAATAAAGAACTTTGCTATTACCTGTTCTTAAAATAGCGAAAAAAACTCCTACAAATATACCAAAGAAAAGTGATAAAAGTGTTAATTCAATAGTTAATTTTGCTGCTTTCAATAACCGCGGTAAATGTTCTATTGCAAAATCTAAATCCATCTAATACCCCTTGCTATAATTTTTTTCTAGCCTATTAAACATTTTCAAACTAAGAAAAGTTAGAAGCAAATATAAAACAGCAGCAAAGGAGTAAAAAAATAAAGGATCCCTTGTTGAGCCTGCTGCTATATAGGATTGCCTCATAATTTCCACTAGTCCAGTAACCGAAATCAACGATGTATCTTTTAAAGTTATTTGCCAAACATTACTTATATTTGGTAGTGCCAATCTTAACATCTGGGGTATTATTATTTTGTAATAGTAAATTTTCTTTTTAAATCCCAAAACTTCAGAAGCTTCGAATTGACCTTTGTCAATTGATTGTACCGCTCCTCTAAATACTTCAGTTGAATATGCTCCTGAAATTATTCCTATAGAAAAAGCTCCTGTTAAAAAGGCATTTACTTCAATATAACCATCATACCCAAATATTCTAGCTACATACATAACAGCACCACTGCCACCAAAAAAAAATAAATAAATTACTAAAAGTTCTGGAACACCTCTAAAAACAGTAGTGTAAAAACCTCCGATTAAATTTAATATTTTGTTTTTTGATAATTTAAATGATGCAAAAATTGCAGCTAAAAAGAACCCTATAAACATAGCCGCTAAGGCAACTGCTATTGTCATAAGAGTTGCAAAAAAAAGTTCGTCTCCCCAACCCGTATCTCCGTAAGCTAAAAGTCCCATAGATTTTAAGGCGATAGTATTAATCTATCGCCTTAAAAATTAAATTATTACATAGAAGCGTCAAAACCAAACCACTTAATGGCTAGTTCACTAATTTTACCATTTTTTCTTGCTTGGTTAATAGCCGCATTGAATTTTTTTAGAAGTGCTGCGTCGTCTTTTCTAATTCCGACACCTACTCCATTACCAAATGCTCCTCCAGAAAAGGTTGGACCAACAAGAACAACTGGTTTTCCAGATTTTTCTGCATAATCAGTAAAAGCAACAGCTGCTGCTAATGCAGCATCTATTCTTCCTGCAGCTAAATCTAAATTTACTTCATCTTGAGTTTTGTAAGTTCTAATTTTTACACTACCTACATCTCCAGACTCTAAAAAGTTTTGGTGAATGGTTGCTGTTTGCACACCAATAGTTTTTCCAGCTAATGCAGCTGTTAAAGTTTTCAGAGCTTTTTTCGCAGCTCCTCCACCAGTAGATAAATTTATAGCTTTAGGTGTATCCATACCTTCAAGAGATGAACCTTTCATAACTGCCAAAGAAGCAACTTCATCAGCGTAGCCTTGTGAGAAATTAATTGTTTTCATTCTCTCATCGGTAATTGACATTCCAGCCATAATAGCATCGTACTTTCTCATTATCAGTCCTGGAATCATTCCATCCCAATCCTGCTCAACTAAAGTACAGTCAGCCTTCATATAAATACAAAGCCAATTAGCAAGCTCAACTTCAAATCCAATTAACTTTCCAGATTCGTCTTTTGCATTCCATGGTGGGTAAGCACCTTCTGTTCCTATTCTTATACTATCTGCTTTAACACTTGAAAAAAGTATCATTAACGCAGCTATAGAAGATAGAAATAATTTAAATTTATTTTTCATATTTCCCCCTTAATAAATAAATAATTATAATAGTAGAGTTAAAAAAAAGATTATTCCAGAAAAATTATTACGTTAAATAGTTGAATTATTTTAAGAATTCATTATAGAAGAGGCGAAATTCCAACGACAATCGAAGCTTGGTATCATTGCTTCATCCAATTTAGAGTTACCAAAATTATCTGAAAGGACTTTTATCCAGTTATTCACTTGTTTTGGTTTTTTAGATAAAGTTCCAACTTGTGCTGTAATCACTCCTCCTGGTTTAAGAATTCTTTTTAGGCCTTTCATATTCTTTGCTGCTAAATCTATGCAAAATTGATCGTCATTAAGATCTACAAAAATTTTATCATATTTTGAATCTTTAACTTTTTTAATGCTTTCAAATGCATCTCCCCAAAATGTCTTTACGTTGTTGTTAGCTTTTACATCACCACAAATTTTAGGTAAATGTTTTTGGCAAACCTTCACAACTTCTGGATCAAGTTCGTACCAATCAACTAAATCAAATCCTTTTGACAATAATTCTCTTGCAACACCACCATCCCCGCCACCAATTATGGCTGCGCTAGAATTGTCTTTAGATAAACTTAGAGCAGAATTAACAAATTGTCCGCTATATTTTTTTTCATCCTTTTCTGCAACTTGCAATTCACTATCTATAAACAAAGCGTTACCAAATTCTTCAAGTTTCATTATTTCAATATGTTGACCTACTTTCGAAACAAAATTTTCTAATACATCATTAACGATATAATATTTTTGGTGACCTGGTGAGCTGTATATATCTTCATATAAACCTTTGTTACTTCTATCAAAACTCCTAACGACGGCTCTTTCATGTTTAATTTCGCCTTTTAATATATCTAAAGCTGTTGTTGGGGATATTTTCCCACATGTAAAGAAGTCAAAACTAATTACACCTCTTTCAGGAAATGTATGAAAGCTCATATGACTTTCTGCTAAAAGAGCTACGCAGGTATACCCTTGAGGTTTAAATACCTTTTCAGAGATATTTAACACCTCAATTCTCGCCTTTTTAGCTATTTTGTATATAACTTTATTGTAAAAATCAGGAGTGTAATCCTTTTTTACTCCTAAAAAATCTATTGTTACGTGTTCTCCAACTTTTTTCATTTTTTAACGACTCTCTACAATTTTTTTAACTTGTTATTTTATTTTTTACAACTAAAAATTAGTTTGAAATAAGTAAAAATTAGATGTGAATAAGTTAAAGGAGTTCTAAGTGAAAAATAATTGGTCAAAAAAAAATGCAAAAAAATATATAAAAAAGTACAAAAACCTTGGTTTTTCTGCTGATTTGGCACTTAGAGTATATACGACTCGTCTTTTAGGCAGAAATAAAGAATTGGTTTTACATGGAGGAGGAAATACTTCTGTTAAAACTACAATTAAAGACTTAGATGGGAAAAAATATAAAGTCTTGTGTGTAAAAGGCAGCGGTTGGGATATGGCAGACATTGAGCCGCCTGGCCTTCCTGCGGTAAAACTCGAACCACTGCTGGCTCTAAAAAATAAAAAATACTTATCCGATGAAGATATGGTTGCATACCAAAAAAGAAATTTAATAGACATTAAATCTCCAAATCCTTCTGTAGAAACTTTTTTACATGCTTTCCTTCCATTTAAATATGTAGATCATACGCATGCTGATGCTGTTCTTAATATAACTAATAGACCAGGTGGATTAAATTTATCTAAAAAAATATTTGGAAATAAAGTTAGCATAGTCCCTTATGTTATGCCTGGTTTTATGTTGGCTAAAAAAATACATGAAGTTTATACAAATAATCCGAATATTAATTGCTTAATATTAATGAATCATGGAATTTTTACATTCGCAAACGATTGTAAAGAAGCATACGATTTAATGATTAAGTATGTATCAAAGGCAGAAAAAGCTATAAAAAAACTTAAAAGCAAAAAAATTAAACAAATTAAAAATTTTTCAACCAAATTTAATCCTCACGATATTGCTCCAATAATTAGAGGATTGCTGTCAGAAAACAAAGATCAAAAATTTATTATAAATTATAGATTAAATAATAATTTAAAATATTTTATAAATGGAAAAAATGTAAGATCTTACTCAAGAAAGGGAACTGCCACACCTGACCATGTAATAAGGGTAAAACCATTTCCTTTAATAATTACTCCTAAAAAAAATTCTACTATTAAAGAATTTGAAATAACAGCAAGAAAAGCTTTTGAAAATTATAGAAAAAAATACATTCAATATTTTAAAGTTAACCACAAAAAAGTTTCAGAAAAAAAAGTGATGTTAGATACATCTCCAAGAGTTATATTAATTCAAAATGTAGGGATGTTTAGCGTAGGCAAAGATTTAAGTGGTGCAAAAATTGCTGGAGATTTAACAGAAACGAACGCTAAAGTAATTTCTTCTGTCGAAGAAACTTCTACTTATAAATTTATTCCTGAAAAAGACCTTTTTGATGTTGAGTATTGGTCTCTCGAACAAGCAAAAATTAAGAAAAAGAAAAAATTGCTAGAAGGACATGTTGTGGTCATTACGGGAAGCACCGGAACAATAGGGTTTGAAACTTACAAAATGTTCAAAAGTTATGGTGCAGAAGTTATTTTGCTTGATAATAATTTAAAAAGTTTGGGCTTAGTTAAATCTCAAATTAAAGATCTTTGTATTCATTGTGATGTTACTAATAAAAAAAGTGTAAAGAAAGCTTTTAAAGAAATATGTGAAAAATTCGGTGGTATTGATATTTTAATTTCAAATGCTGGAACTGCTCCTGGTGGAGCTATAGGAGATGTAAGTGACGATGTTTTAAGAAAAAGTTTTGAAATTAATTTCTTTGCTCACCAGAACTGTGCTTCTGAAGCAATTAGTATAATGAGGAAGCAGAATATTAACGGATGTCTTCTTTTTAATATTTCAAAACAATCTGTTAATCCTGGAAAAAATTTTGGTCCTTATGGTTTACCAAAATCTGCTTTGTTGAGCTTATGTAAGCAATATGCTGTAGATTATGGTTCTTATGGGATTAGATCTAATGGTGTGAACGCTGACAGAATAAGAAGCGGCATGATGACTGATCAAATGATTAAGAATAGAGCAAAGGCAAGAGCAGTAACTACTAATGATTATATGAAAGGCAACTTGTTATTAAACGAAGTAAAGGCAGAAGATGTTGCAAAAGCTTTTTTTCATCTAGCAGTATCTAAAAAAACTACAGGAGCCGTCCTTAGTGTCGATGGTGGAAATATAGCCGCTTCTTTAAGATAAAAAAATAATTATTTTTCTAGTTCTTTTTTAATTTCTTGTTCACAAAATTTTCTTGCTTTTTTTGCATCAAATGTTTTAGACTTTTTTTTTTGACCTAATATGCATGCTGAAACTGACTTTTCAAAGTTATATTCGCTAAAATTTGTTTTAATAAAATAAATAAGGATTATAGTAATTAAAATAAAAATTACTTTGGAAATATTTTTTTTCATTTAAAAAGTTTTTTTAACCCTTCCTCAGATGCTTGACAAATACCTTTTTCTGTAATTAAACCAGTAATATATTTAGCAGGCGTTACATCAAAAGCTAAATTCATTGCTTTGCTTTTTTGTGGGTAAATTAATACTTTTATTATCTTTTTATCTTTATCTAAACCTTCGACATGAGTTAATTCCTCCGAATTTCTTTCTTCAATGGGAATATCTTTATAATCCTTTATATTCCAATCTATCGTTGAGCTTGGCAACGCTACATAAAAAGGAACATTATTATCATGGGCTGCCAATGCCTTTAAATAAGTTCCAATTTTATTGCAAACATCTCCAGTAGATAAAGTTCTGTCAGTTCCAACAATGCACATATCCACTTCACCTCTTTGCATTAATATTCCGCCAGTATTATCAGCGATAATTGTATTAGGAATTTTTTCTTCATTAAGCTCGTATGAAGTTAAATTAGCACCTTGATTTCTTGGTCTTGTCTCATCAACCCAGACATGAACGGGGATTCCTTTTTTATGTGCGTGGTAAATTGGAGATGTTGCGGTGCCCCAATTGATTGTAGCAAGCCAGCCAGCGTTACAATGAGTTAAGATATTTACTTTATCTTTCTTCTTTTTATAAATTTCTTCTATAATTTTTAATCCATTTAATCCGATATTTTCACAAAACTTAACATCCTCTTCACAAATTGTTTTTGCTTCATCCAAAGCTACTTTTAATATTTCGTTATTATTAACTCCTGACAGTTTTTTCATCATTCTGTCTACAGCCCACTTCAAATTAATAGCTGTTGGTCTTGATTGAATTAGATCCTCAGAGCTTTTTTTAATAAAGTTAGGATCATTTTTCTCCATAATAGCTAAAACAATACCGTAAGCTGCGGTTCCTCCAATTAATGGGGCCCCCCTAACCTCCATAACTTTGATGGCATTAATTGCGTCTTTTACTGTTTTAAGATCTTTAATTATAAATTGATGAGGTAGTTTTGTTTGATCAATAATTTTTACTGCTTGATTTTTTTCATCAAACCAAATTGTACGATATTCTTTTCCTTCAATTTTCATTGTTTGCTATACCTGCTAAATTTTGGAATATTTTTATCTAAAGAATAATATTTAAGTTTATTTTTTGTAAAAATATTTCTATTTGTTTTAAGCTTTAGTGATTTATCAAATAAACCTGCAGAAATACTTATTATGTTTGATTTATTCATTTTGAATAAGATGCTGGCGCCACACTTTTTACAAAAGCCTCTTTGTGCTTTTTTTGATGATTTAAACCACTTTAATGTTCTTTTGGTTATAAATTTTACATTTATGTCTTTTAATGCAGTGTACGCTGCAAAATTACCATGTGTTTTCATGCATTGAATACAATGACAGTTAGATACTTGTCGATGAAAACCTTTTGTTTTAAACTTTACACCTCCACACAAACAACTTCCTTTAGAGCTTAATTTTTTTTTCATTTATTTAATACTCTTCCTGCTACTGTTTTTAATTTATCTTTTGTTTTTTGAGTTCTTTTTTCAGGAGCTGTTATAATTGCTACATCTAAACAGTTGTTTGTAGGATCTTTAGGGTCAATATATTTTTCAAAATTATCTATAAGATTTTTAATCATGCTTTTTGCTTTTGCGGCATTTCCTAAGAGAACTTTTATTACTTGTTGAACATCAACATTTTCATGATCTGGATGCCAACAATCATAGTCAGTTACCATTGAAACTGATGCATATCTAATTTCTGCTTCTCTAGCTAATTTTGCCTCAGGCATATTAGTCATTCCAATCACATCTGCTTTCCATGATCTATATAAGTTTGACTCTGCTAATGTTGAAAATTGAGGTCCTTCCATGACAACATAGGTTCCTCCTTTTTGATAATCAATATTTTCTTTTTTTATTGCTTCTTCACATGCTTTCATTAAACCATTTGATGTTGGGTGAGCCATTGACACATGAGCGACTATCTCATCATCAAAAAATGTTTTGTTCCTCGCAAAAGTTCTGTCAATAAATTGATCTACGATCACAAACTTCCCTGGAGGTAAATTTTCTTTTAATGAACCTACGGCAGAAACAGAAACAATGTCTGTTACTCCTGCTTGTTTGAGAGCATCTATATTTGCTCTAAAATTTATTTTTGAAGGCGATATAAAATGACCTCTTCCATGTCTAGGTAAAAAGCAAACTTCTTTTCCATTATACTTAATTTTTAGAATTTCATCTGAAGGTTGTCCCCAAGGAGTACTGATCATCAAAAATTCACGTTCTTTAAACTCTTCAACGTCATAGAGG
>CACFQR010000010.1 GCA_902568465.1 uncultured Pelagibacteraceae bacterium
TTACCAGGCGCCCCTATACTATTAACTATTAACTTTTAAAAAGTTCCAGAGCCTTATTTAATAATTCTTCAGACTTAGAATGATCGCCGGCATCATGAGCTGCCATTCCAGCGTCGCGTAGTTTTTGAGCTTCTTCAATTTTACTATCAATATTTTGAGCCATCATCGGACATGAACCAGCAAAAGCTGAATTGGTCAAAAATAATAAAGATAATATTATAGCTATTTTTTTCATTGTATATCCTTTCATAGATTCATAGGACGTATTTAATTTTACTATGAATAATAAGTATATTGATTGTCACTGTGACGAAACTCATGACCAATATTAGGAAATCTTTTTCAAGGGGCGTTCTGTTGCCCGGTGCCCCAGACCGCGCTTTCTTAAATTAATTAAGCAGCGAGAGCAAATTTATCATTTGCAATTATAATTAGCCCGATATCGACGGAACAATCCCGAACGAAAGAATAGCCTTTAGACACTCGTCGATTCTAGTTCACCCCCATAAGTTGTAAATGGTGGAGGTGGTGGGTACTGCCCCCACGTCCGCAATGTTTATTACGAAATTCGTTTATCGTCGTAGTTGGAAAACCAACATTAATAATATAAAACTTTATTTCAAAGATTCAATTTATTTTTTAAAAATGGCGTTATCAGATCAGCAAAAAAAAGACATATTAGATCAACAATCACAAAAAAACACCACAAAGAGAGTTGTATCAGCTGAATTAGAAAAAATACTTTATGAAGCTATTCCTGTGCTTGACCATGGCTTTGTTAGAGTAATTGATTATATGGGAGATGATAGTTCAATAGTTCAGGCAGCAAGAGTTTCTTATGGCAAGGGTACTAAAAAAGTTTCAACTGACTCAGGTTTGATAAAATATTTGATGAGACACAGGCACAGCACACCATTTGAAATGTGTGAAATAAAATATCATGTAAAATTACCTATATTTATTGCAAGACAGTGGATTAGACACAGAACTGCAAACGTAAACGAATATTCTGCAAGATACTCAATATTGGACAAAGAGTTTTATATGCCATCAAAAGATAATCTTGCAGCACAATCAACAAGCAATCGACAAGGTAGGGGAGATTTAATAAATGGAAAACAGGCTGATCAAATTTTAGATATTTTAAAGAAAGACGCTGAACAGACATATAATAATTATGAATTAATGCTTAACGAAAGATTTGATGGAAGCACTATAAATGAAAGTAATAAAGGTCTGGCAAGAGAATTAGCTAGAATGAATTTAACACTAAATACATATACCCAGTGGTATTGGAAAACTGACTTATTAAATCTTTTAAACTTTTTGTCTTTACGTGCTGATAACCATGCACAATATGAAATAAGGGCTTATGCAGATGTTATGGTAAATACATTAAAAAAATGGGTTCCTATAACCTTTGAGGCTTTTATGGATTATAGAGTAGGAGGCATGGAATTATCATCTAAAGGTAAATCTGTAATTAAAAAAATGATCAAAGGAGAATCTTGTAACTTTGATTCATCTGAACTTTCGAAAAGAGAGTGGAACGAATTAATGGAATCTTTTGGTTTTAAAGAAAAGATTCTCTAACTTTTTTTGCCATTTCTCTAAAAATACCAGAAATTTCATGATTTGGGTTAGCTTCTATAAGTGGTTTTCCAGAATCTGCGGCAACTCTTAAATCGATGTTAATTGGTATTTTTCCAAGAAATTTTTTTTTATAATCTTTAGCTACCTTTTCTACTCCATCTTCCCCAAAAATATTATATTTTTTTCCCTCATCGGTTTCAAAAAAACTCATATTATCTACAAGACCAAGAATAGGAACTTTCAATTTATCAAACATATTAATTCCTCTTTTGACATCTAATAAAGCAATTTCTTGTGGCGTAGAAACAATAATAGCACCATCAACTTTAATTTCTTGAGCAAAAGTTAATTGTGTATCTCCTGTTCCGGGAGGCATGTCTACAATAATAAAATCTAAATCATTCCAAAGAACTTTTTGAGTAAAAGTTTTAATTGCACTAGTGACCATTGGCCCCCTCCAAATCATTGGAGTGTCTTTATCGACTAAAAAACCAATTGACATACATTGAATTCCATATTGGGTAATTGGTGTCATGCTTTTACCATCCTCACTTTTAGGTTTTTCATTAATCGACATCATTTTGGGCAACGAAGGACCATATATATCTGCGTCAAGAATTCCTACTTTTGCACCCACAGTCTTCAAAGCTAAAGCAAAATTCATAGCAAAGGTAGATTTGCCAACCCCTCCCTTTGCGCTAGAGATGGCAATAGTAAATTTTGTTCCTTTTATTGGATTTTTAGTAAAGCTCTTTGGTCTTATATTTCCTTTAAAATCATTACCTAAATTGTCGGTCTTTTTGTCCATATTGGCTTATCTTAACTTGTTTTTGCTAATAAAGTCACTATATAGAGTGTCATGGCAAACGGTAATGATTTTAAAGGCGGGAGTCCTTGGGGAGCACCACCGGGAGGTGGTAACGGATCCGGCCGTAGCGGTCCAAAACCTCCTAACATTGATGATGTTATTGAAAAATTACAAAAACTAATAAACAAATTTATTCCAGGAGGAAAATCCTCTAACGGAAAACCAATTATTTTTGGACTTATTTTATTAATTTTAATTTGGGCTTTTAGTGGTTTGTATAGAGTTCTGCCAGATGAACAGGGTGTCGTTTTAAGGTTTGGAAAATTTGTCTCAACAACTCAACCTGGTTTAAATTATCACATACCATATCCTGTCGAAACAGTTCTTACACCAAAAGTTACCAAAGTTAATAGAATAGATGTAGGATTTAGAGCTGCGAGTGACTCAGGAAGAAGCTCGGGAGTTGGAGATGTTCCAGAGGAAAGTTTAATGTTAACCGGAGATGAAAATATTGTTAATATCGATTTTTCAGTTTTTTGGGTAATTAAAGATGCTGGAAATTTTTTATTTAGAATTCAAAGTCCAGTAGAAACAGTTAAAGCCGCTTCAGAAACTGCGATGAGAGAAGTAATTGCAAAAAGTAAACTTCAACCAATTTTAACAAAAGGAAGATCAACGATTGAAATTGAAGTTCAAGAAATTATTCAAAGTATTTTAGATGAATATGAATCTGGTATACAGATTACACAAGTTCAAACACAAAAAGCTGACCCTCCTGATCAAGTAATTGATGCATTTAGAGATGTTCAAGCTGCAAGAGCGGACATGGAGCGTTCAAAGAACGAAGCAGAAGCATATGCCAACGACGTTATTCCAAGGGCACGTGGGGATGCTGCAAAAATTTTGCAAGAAGCCGAGGCTTACAAAAAACAAGTAGTTGCTGCGGCAGAAGGAGAAGCTAGCAGGTTTGTAGCAATATATAATGAATATGCGAAAGCAAAACAAGTTACACAAGAAAGAATGTATCTTGAAACAATGGAAAAAGTTTTAGCGGATATTGACAAGGTTATTATAGATAGAAAGGCTGGGGGAGTTGTTCCTTACTTGCCTTTACCAGAATTATCAAAGAAAGGATCTAGCTCACAATGAAATTAAATAAATTTTTAATACCTGTAATTGTTGCTCTAGGTTTTGCAGTTTATTTATCTCTTTTTGTTGTGAAAGAAATAAACCAAGCAATAGTCTTACAATTTGGAGATCCAAAAAAAGTAATAGTTGAACCAGGATTACAAGTAAAAATTCCTTTTATTCAAAATGTGGTATTTTTAGATAGTAGAATTTTAAATTTAGATGCGCCACCCGAAGAGGTGATTGCATCAGACCAAAAAAGGTTAATTGTTGATGCCTACGCTAGATTTAAAATTGTTGACCCATTAAAATTTTATATTTCAGTTGGAGATGAAAGAGTTGCTCGATCAAGATTATCTACAATTATAAATTCAAGAATCAGAAGTGTTTTAGGTAAACAAAGTTTAGCTACTTTATTATCTGAAGACAGAACTAAACAAATGGCAATTATTCAAGATGGAGTGAATACAGAAGCAAAAAATTTTGGTATTGAAATAATTGATGTAAGAATTAAAAGAGCTGATCTGCCACAAGCAAATAGTGAAGCAATATTTAAAAGGATGCAAACTGAAAGGGAACGAGAAGCTAAAGAATTTAGAGCAAAAGGTGCTGAAATGGCTGTAACTATTACTTCTACAGCAGATAAAGAAGTAACAGTGCTTTTAGCAAATGCAAAAAAACAATCTGAAATTATGAAAGGTGAAGGGGACGGCCAAAGAAATAAAATATTTGCCACTGCTTTTGGAAAAGATCCAGCTTTCTTTGCTTTTTATAGAGCGATGCAAGCGTACGAAAAAGCTTTAATCGGAGGAGATACGTCATTAATTTTATCTCCAGATAGCGATTTCTTCAAATTTTTTGGAGACACGGGAGTCATTAAAAAACAATAATTAATATAATGAAAGAGCTCTTCATTGCGATAGGTCTCTTACTGTTTATTGAAGGTATGTTATATGCCTTATTTCCATCAAAAATGAAAAATATGCTTAAAACGATTGATAAACTGCCAGCTAGTCAATTGAGATCAGGTGGTTTAATTTTTGCCTTAATTGGTTTTGTAATTGTTTGGTATTTTAAGAGCTAAAGTTTATGAAAAGTTATAAAAGATTTTCTAGTTTTATACTGATTTTTATATTTATAATTTTTCCATTATCTTCATCACAAAGTAAAACACCCCCTTCTTTTGCAGATTTAGCAGAAAAATTAATGCCTTCTGTTGTAAATATATCAACCACTCAAACAATAAAGACCACAACAAATCCTTTCCCTTTTCAGTTTCCACCAGGATCTCCTTTTGAAGATATGTTTAAAGATTTTAATAAACCAACAGAAAGAAAAGCAACAGCACTGGGTTCAGGATTTATTATAGATAAAAAAGGTATAGTAGTTACAAATAATCATGTAATCCAAGGAGCAGAGGATATATTTGTTAGTGTTAACGGTTCAAGAGAATATAAAGCCAAGGTTCTAGGAAAAGATCCTTATATGGATTTAGCAGTTTTACAAATAGAATCCGATAATAAGGAAAAATTTGTACCTGTAAGTTTTGGAGATTCCGATAAAGCTCGCGTAGGTGATTGGGTTGTTGCAATAGGAAACCCTTTTGGTTTTGGTGGAACAGTAACTTCAGGAATTATATCTTCAAAAAATAGAGACATTGGTGGAAGATATGATGATTTTATTCAGACAGATGCTTCAATTAACCAAGGAAATTCTGGCGGCCCTTTATTTGATTTAAATGGAAAAGTTATTGGAATTAATACAGCGATTATATCACCAGGAGCAGCAGGCTCTATTGGAATTGGTTTTGCTATCCCTTCTAATCCAGCATCAAGAATTATTAGTCAACTAATCGAATTTGGCGAAACTAAAAGAGGGTGGTTAGGCGTTAGAATTCAAGAGGTGACCAAGGAGATTGCCGAAGTAGAAAAATTAAAAAAACCTGAAGGAGCATTGGTTGCAAGCGTTTCAGAAAATAGTCCAGCATTTAAAGCTGGCATAAAAGCTGGCGACATTATTTTAGAATTTGATGGAAAAAAAGTTGATACCATGAGATCTCTTCCTAAATTAGTAGCACAAACGGAAGTTGGAAAAAGAGTCATTTTGAAAATATGGAGAAATCAAAAATTAATTACAAAAAGAGTATTATTAGGACGACTAGAATCTTCAGAACAGTATAAAGTTGAAAATAATACAGAACCAGACATGAGCGATTCCTTTAAGGTTGATAACTTAAAAATTTCTATAAGAAACTTGAACAAAGATGATATTTTGGAACGTAAATTACCAAAAAACACATCTGGAGTTGTGGTAACAGAAGTATTAAAAGATAGTCCTTTAGTTTTCGTATCCGTTAATGATGTAATTGTAGAAATGCAAAAGAAAAAAATACTAAATTCAAAACAATTTATAGCTTTAATTAACGAAATTGTGAGCAAAGGAGAAGAAACTTTGTATTTAGCTATTTATAATTCAAGCAATCAAAGAACTTATATAACAGTTAAACTGAAATAGTTTTTTTATTTTAAGTTTCATATGAGGCAAGAAAAAAAAGCAATTCTAATAGCAGGACCAACAGCCTCTGGAAAAACAAAATTAGCCATAAAATTAGCTCAATGTATTAATGGGGAAATTATTAATGCTGACAGCATGCAAGTTTACAAAGAAGTTTCTATATTAACTTCCAAGCCAAGTTTTGAGGATACTAAAATTATCAATCATCATTTATATGGCTTTAACTCTGTTAAAAAAAATTTTTCTACAGGTCACTGGCTGCCAATGGTATCGAAAGAAATTAAAAAGCAGTGGAAAAATAACAAAATTCCCATTATCGTTGGGGGAACAGGTTTATATTTTAAAGCTCTAACAGATGGACTTGTAAAAATCCCAAATATCCCGAGTAATCTAAGATTGAGGATTAGAAAACTACACAAAAAAATAGGGCAAAAAAAATTTTTTTCACTGCTAGTTAAGCTAGATCCTTTAGCTAAAAAATTTATTTTAGCCAACGACACCCAAAGATCTATGAGGGCATACGAAGTGAAAAAATTCACTAATAAGTCTTTGTTTGAATATAGGAAAAAAACTAAATCAAATTTTAATAAAAAAGTTTTTAGAAAAATCTTTATAAATATTCCTAAGGAGCTTTTGCATAAAAAAATAGAAAAAAGAGTTGAACAAATGTTTGATGAAGGAGCCATTAATGAAGTAAAAAAATTTACTAAAATGAAAGTTAATAAAGAACTTTCGTCAAATAAAATAATAGGAATTCAGGAAATTAACGATTATCTGAACAAGAAAATTTCATTAATTAATACAAAACAATTAATTGCTCAAAAAACAAGACAATATGCAAAAAGACAATTTACTTGGGCTAGAGGGCATATGAAATCATGGGACATGGTTTATTCCTCAAATATTAATGATTTATTAGAAAAAACCATTAATAAAATATCCTAAAACTTGACCAAAAGCGAAACTCAGTTAGATTAGTCATTAATGGCAAATTTAATGACAGGAGCAGAAATAGTTTTTAAAGTCCTTGAAGATCGAGGGGTTAGACACATATTTGGTTATCCCGGAGGAGCTGTACTTCCTATCTACGATGAACTTAAAAATCACAAAAAAATAAAACATATTTTAGTTCGTCATGAACAAGGAGCTGGTCATGCCGCCGAAGGCTACGCTAGATCTTCTGGTAAACCTGGTGTATTACTTGTTACTTCAGGCCCGGGAGCAACGAATGCAGTTACGGCACTCACAGATGCTTACATGGACTCAGTTCCAATAGTTTGTATTACTGGACAAGTGCCAACACATCTTATCGGAACAGATGCTTTTCAAGAATGTGATACAACTGGGATAACAAGACCATGCACTAAACACAATTGGTTGGTAAAAGATGTAAACAAGCTATCATCAATTATGCACAAAGCCTTCGAGGTTGCTACAAGTGGGCGACCTGGTCCTGTTTTAATTGATATACCCAAAGATGTTCAATTTCAAAAAGGGAAATATATTAAGCCCAAGGAATTAAAAAATAATAATAAAATAAATATTCAGTTTAATGGGCAAGATAAAAAAATAGACGAGGCAGTTAAACTAATTGAAAAATCATCAAAACCAATTTTGTATACCGGTGGAGGTGTTATTAATTCTGGCCCAAGAGCTACAGAAATACTTCGTGAGTTAGTATCATTAACTGGGTTTCCAATTACATCTACGCTTCAAGGATTAGGAGCATACCCCGGAAACGACCCACAGTTTCTGGGAATGCTAGGAATGCATGGGACTTATGAGGCTAATAATGCGATGCATGATTGTGATTTAATGATTAACATTGGAGCACGTTTTGACGATAGAATAACAGGAAAAATTGATGAGTTTTCGCCAAATTCAAAAAAAATACATATTGATATTGACCCTTCCTCGATAAATAAAAATGTAAAAGTTGATATAGCTTTGGTGGGAGATGTTAAATTTGTCTTAGAAAAGTTTGTTCATGCAATTAAAAAAAAATATCCCAATTTTGAAAATTCAAATAAGCAAAAAATATCAGCCTGGTGGGATCAAATTGGAACCTGGAGGAAAAAAAATTCTTTAGGCTATGTAAACAGCAAAAATGTGATTAAACCTCAGTATGCGGTACAAAGACTTTATGAATTAACTAAAGCACAAGATGTTTTTATAACTACAGAGGTTGGGCAACATCAAATGTGGGCAGCTCAACATTATAAATTTGATAAACCAAACAGATGGATGACATCAGGAGGATTAGGTACCATGGGTTATGGTTTGCCAGCTGCAGTAGGTGTTCAAGTAGCTAATCCTGACAAGTTAGTCATCGATATTGCTGGTGAAGCATCTGTTTTAATGACAATGCAGGAAATGTCTACTGCTGTTCAGTATAAATTACCTATAAAAATATTTATTTTAAATAATGAATACATGGGAATGGTTCGTCAGTGGCAAGAACTCTTGCACGAAAAAAATTATTCAGAAAGTTACACTGCTGCTTTACCCGATTTTGTAAAGTTAGCCGAAGCCTATGGCTGTGTGGGAATTAGAGCAAATAAACCAGATGAATTAGACGGAAAAATTGCTGAAATGCTCTCAGTTAATCGTCCTGTTATTTTTGACTGTGTTGTTGATAAAGTGGAAAATTGTTACCCAATGATACCTTCTGGTAAAGCACACAATCAAATGTTATTAGGCGAACAGGATGAAGGACAGGAAATTTCAGACGAAGGAAAAGTACTGGTTTAATTATGGTTAAGTCAGCATATAGTTTTGCAACTAAAAAAGAAAAAATTGAGCAACATATCATTGTTGTGTGGGTAGATAACGAGTCCGGAGTTCTTGCTCGTGTAGTAGGATTATTTTCAGGGCGAGGTTATAATATAGACTCGCTTGCAGTAGCAGAAGTAGATAAGAAAAAAAATATATCTCGTATTACTATTGCTACCTCAGGAACACCACAAGTTTTACAGCAGATAAAATTACAGCTAGGAAAACTTGTGCCAGTTCATCAAGTCGCCAACTTTTCAAGAGATAAAAAGACATTAATGAGAGAGATGGCTCTGTTAAAAATAGTTTCTACAAAACAGAAATTAGAAAAAGCTAAGAAACTCTGTAAAAAGTACAAATATACGCTATTAGATAAAACAGAAAAATCTTTTGTTTTTGAGGTTTCTGCTTTAAAAAAAGAGATCGATATATTAATAAAAAAACTTGAACCTTTAGGACTGGCTAGCGCATCAAGAACGGGGGTTGTTGCTATGACAAAAGGATTTGAGGTTTACGGAAAAAATTAAAGGAAAAATTATGAAAATGTTATACGAAAAAGATTCTAATGTAGATTTAATAAAGTCAAAAAAAATTGCAATTTTTGGATTCGGAAGTCAGGGACACGCTCACGCACTAAACTTAAAAGACAGTGGAGTAAAAGAGGTTGTTGTTGCATTAAGAGACGGTTCTTCCAGTAAGAAAAAAGCTGAAGCCCAAGGACTGAAAGTTATGTCTTTGTCAGATGCAGCAGAATGGGCAGATGTTTTAATGATGTTAACTCCTGACGAAATGCAATCACAAATTTATAAGAATCATATAGAACAAAGAATGAGACAAGGAACGACTTTAGCTTTTGCTCACGGTTTAAATATTCACTTTAATTTAATTACCGCCAGAAAGGATCTAGATATATTTATGATAGCCCCAAAAGGTCCAGGACATTTAGTAAGGAGTGAGTATCAAAGAGGAGCAGGGGTGCCTTGTCTGATGGCGATCCAGCAAGACAGTTCTGGAAAAGCAAAAGATTTAGCTCTTTCATATGCTTGTGCGATTGGTGGAGGCAAGTCTGGAATAATAGAAACTACTTTTAAAGATGAATGCGAAACAGATTTGTTTGGAGAACAAACAGTTTTATGTGGAGGGTTAGTTGAACTAATTAAAGCAGGTTATGAAACTTTAGTTGAAGCTGGTTATCCACCTGAGATGGCGTATTTCGAATGCTTGCATGAAGTAAAATTAATTGTCGATTTAATTTATGAGGGAGGTATTGCAAATATGAATTATTCAATTTCTAATACCGCAGAATATGGAGAGTATATAACAGGAAAAAAAATTATAGATTCAAAAACAAAAGAAAAAATGAAAGAAGTATTAAAGGATATTCAGTCAGGAAAATTTGCTAAACAGTGGATGGATGAAAATAAAAATGGTCAAAAAAATTTCTTAAAGATGCGTAAAGAGCTAGCAGAGCACCCAATAGAAAAAGTGGGAAAAAAGCTTAGGGATTTAATGCCCTGGATAGGCAAGAACAAACTGGTCGATAAGGAAAAAAATTAGTAAATTCACTTAATTTTTGTTTTAAAAAATTAAAAACCTTTTGCATAAAGCGCGCTTAGGTTGTACATTAACACATATAAGAGAGCTTAAATTTTTTTGAGGGACAATGTCTGATAAAAACAGAGTTTATATATTTGATACAACGATGCGAGATGGGGAGCAATCTCCTGGAGCTTCAATGAGTCTTGAAGAGAAAATACAAATTTCAAGAGTTTTTGATGAATTAGGTATTGATATAGTTGAAGCAGGCTTTCCAATAGCTTCACCTGGTGATTTTGAAGCAGTTACAGAGGTAAGTAAAATTTTAAAAAATTCTATTCCCGCAGGATTGTCAAGACATACAAAAAAAGACATTGACGCTTGTTACGAAGCATTAAAATCAGCAAAAAGATTTAGAATTCACACTTTTATATCGACAAGCCCATTACATATGAAACATAAATTAAATAAATCTCCAGAAGATGTAATAAACTCAATTAAAGAACACGTTACTTATGCAAGAAAATTTACAGATGATGTAGAGTGGTCATGTGAAGATGGCACCAGGACCAATATGGACTTCATGTGTAAGACTGTTGAGCTTGCGATTAAATGTGGAGCAAAAACAATAAATATACCTGATACCGTAGGCTACACAGTTCCTTCTGAATTTATAAAAATCATTGAAACATTAATTAATAAAGTTCCTAATATTGATAAAGCTATTTTGTCGACACATTGTCATAACGATCTGGGCCTAGCTGTCGCTAACTCTTTAGCGGGCATAACTGCTGGCGCTAGACAAGTCGAATGCACTATAAATGGAATAGGTGAGAGAGCAGGAAATGCAGCTTTGGAAGAAATTGTTATGGCTATGAAAACTAGAAATGATTTAATGCCTTTTAAAACTGGAATTAATACAAAATTATTAAGCAAAGCATCAAAAGTTGTTTCGAATGCTACAGGATTCCCTGTTCAATTTAATAAAGCAATTGTGGGAAAAAATGCATTTGCCCACGAATCTGGCATTCATCAAGATGGAATGTTAAAAAACAGAAATACTTACGAAATTATGACACCAGAAAGTGTTGGCGTCAAGCAGACTTCCTTAGTTATGGGTAAACATTCTGGAAGACATGCCTTTAAAGATAAATTAACAGATCTTGGTTACAAGAATATTACTGATGATGTAATTCAAACAGCATTTGGAAAATTCAAAATTTTAGCTGATAAAAAGAAACATGTTTACGACGAAGATATAGCAGCTTTAGTTGACGATAGTTTAATTAAAGAAGACAATGTTATTACTTTAAAATCTCTCAAAGTATATGCGGGAACTGGAGAACCTCAAAGAGCAGATATGACCCTAGAAGTTTATGGCGATATTAAAAAAGCTACAGAGACTGGTGATGGACCAGTTGATGCTATCTTTAAATGTATAAAAAAATTGTATCCCCATGAGGTAAAATTGCAATTGTACCAGGTTCACGCTGTGACAGAAGGAACAGACGCCCAGGCTACTGTAAGCGTTAGAATCGAAGAGGATGGCAAAACTACAGTTGGCCAAGCAGCTGACACTGATACTTTAGTTGCCTCAGCAAATGCTTACTTGAATGCTTTAAATAAAATGATTATAAAAAGAAAAAAAACTGCTCCGGATGGAGTTCAACAACAAAAAAATTATCAACAAGAAAAAATGAAAGGAATATAAATGTTCGGTATAGATAAATTATCTCAAATGTGGTCAACAGATATGGCTATTGATCTGGGAACAGCTAATACATTAGTTTTTGTTAAAAATCAGGGTATCGTTTTAAATGAACCATCAGTTGTTGCAATAATTGAAGAGAAAGGAAAAAAATCTGTCCTAGCTGTTGGCGATGAGGCAAAAACGATGTTAGGTAGGACTCCTGGAAATATTTCTGCTGTAAGACCTTTAAGAGATGGTGTTATTGCAGATTTTGTAGTTACAGAGGAAATGATTAAACATTTCATTAAAAAAGTTCACAAAAGAAAAGCTTTTGCAAATCCAAGAATACTAATTTGTGTTCCTACAGGATCAACACCAGTAGAGAGAAAAGCTATTCAAGATTCAGCTCTAGCCGCAGGAGCTAGAAAAGTTCAATTAATAGAAGAGCCTATCGCTGCAGCTATAGGCGCAGGACTTCCGATATCTGAAGCAACAGGATCAATGGTGGTAGATATAGGTGGAGGAACAACAGAGATTGCAGTTTTATCACTTGGAGGAGTAGTTTATGCTAATTCACTTAGAGTAGCCGGCGATGCAATGGATCAAGCAATTATATTATATATGAGAAAACAATTTAACTTATTAGTTGGAGAAGCGAGTGCCGAGAAAATTAAGAAAGAAATAGGTACAGCATTACCCACAAGTAACAACACCTATCTAATGAAAGGAAGAGATATTAGATCAGGCACACCAAAGGAGATCACGTTAAAAGAAGAAGATACATCTGAAGCTTTAAAACCGGTTCTTAACCAAATTTTAGGAGGAATAAGAGATGCTCTAGAAAAAACTCCTCCAGAATTATCTGCTGACTTAGTTGACATGGGTTTAGTTTTGACTGGAGGAGGCGCTCTTTTAAAAAACATAGATAAACTAATTTCTAAAGAGACCGGATTACCAGTTGTAATAGCAGAAGACCCACTATCCTGTGTTGCGCTAGGTACTGGAAAAGCGTTAGACCAGGAGGAAACATTTTCTACATTATTATCAGGATAGGAGCTCAGGTATTGTAGTTAATTTAGTATGGAAACAAGTCGAGACGATTTTGGTATAGCAATTCGTTCTGCTTTTTTAAGAAAAGATACAAAACAACGCTTTTCTCTTTTTGCTCTTATAATTATTTCAATTTTTTTAATTTTTTTTGAGAGATTAGAAGTAAAATTTATTAAATATTTTAGATCTGCGGTACAAGATACAATCTATAGAGGATCTGAAATTGCTTCATATCCCTTTAAAAAATTTGGTAATTCAATAGATTTCTTGGATGATCATTTTAATCTTTACAAAAATTACAAAGATTTACGAGAAGAAAATAATTATTTAAAAACCAAAATTTCCACTAACGACTTTTTAAATCTGGAAAATCAACAATTAAGGAAATTAATTGATGATGAAATTAATTCGGAAAATAATTTAATTAGTTTTAGAGTTATGCTCGATAAACAAAGTCCATATCTTAATTCATTTATTATTAATGGAGGAAGTAATAAAAAAATAAAAAATGGAATGGCAGTTCTTTTTAGAAATAATTTTATTGGAAGAATAGTTGATGTTAATTTTTTTTCATCAAGAGTTTTATTAATTTCAGATTTAAATAGTAGAATTCCCGTTATAGTCGAACCATTGGGACATCACGCAATTTTATCTGGACACGGTACTTCAGCTCCTTCCTTAGAATATTTGCCAGAAAAACATAATATTAAATCAGGAAATAAAGTTTACACATCAGGCAAGGAAGGAATTTTCTCTCCTGGAATTCCCATTGGAGAAACTAAACTTAATAATAATCGGGTAGAAGTTTTGATTTACTCAGATTTAGATCAAATATCTTTTGTAAATATAGATTTAGATTTAGAGGATAAAAATAATTAATATTATGGCTGTTTTAGTTAAATATTTTAAATTAAACTTTTTAAAACTTCTTCCACTGCTTTTTCTATTTTTTATTTCACTAAATGGCAATTCTGTTATTGATTTCAAAATATTATCAATAAACATTCATTATATTTTAGTTTATTTTTGGGTTTTGAGAAAACCACAAGCTTTGGGATATGGTTTTATTTTTCTATCCGGAATAATTACTGATGTTGTGATAGGTCTGCCAATCGGAGTAAGTGCATTAGCTTTGCTAATCATAGCAAGTGTAGCAGCTTATGTAAGGGCGGTAACAGTAAGAATATCTCTTATAAACGATTGGATAAGTTTTATTCCGGCGCTTTTATTAGCAAATTCTATTTATTTTACTTCTTTATATTTAACAAGTTACTCTTTTGATTATTTGTATTTGCTACAAAATTCTATTTTTACATTTATATTTTATCCAGTTTTATGGTTATTTTTTAATTTATTGCTTAATTTAATGAAAGCCTAAAAATGCTAAACGATTCTAATACTTTTCAAAATAAATCAAAGTTAATTACAAGAAGAATGTTCATGTTATCTTTTGCTGGGATAACTATTTTTTTTTCACTTATAGCACGTTTATTTTATTTACAAATTTCAGAAAATATTAAATACAGATCATTATCAGAAAAAAATAGATTACGAGAATGGAAAGTCGCGCCACAGAGAGGAATAATAGAAGATTTTTTTGGCAATCAAATCGCAACAAATACTCAAGTTTTTCAATTACATATGATGCCCGAAGATGTTCCTAATTTAGAAGTGTTATTTTTTAGATTATCAAAATTAATTCATTTTGATAAAAATAGTAAGAAAAGACTACTTAAAAGATTAAAAAGACGTAGACCCTGGGAGCCAATAATAATTTCAGATAATTTAACTTGGGCTGAATTTTCAAAATTAAACATTTTTTTACATGAATTGCAGGGCATAAAACCTATTGTTTCAGTTGCTAGAAAATATTCTGAAGATGGTTCTTCATCTCACTTAGTTGGATACGTTTCAGATATAAGTGTTAGAGACTTAGAAAATAGTGAACTTTTAAGGGAAATAAATTCTCCTGGATTAAAAACTGGAAAAATTGGTTTAGAAAAATCACTAAACGAATCTATGATTGGAAGACCTGGCCTTCAAAGATTTGAAGTAAATGCATATGGAAAAAGAATTAAAGAACTTAAGTTTGTCCAAGGAATCATTGGAAAGAGTTATAAAATTACAATAGACCAAGAACTTCAAAAATTTTCTAATGAATTAGTGAAAGATAAAAGTGGGTCTGTATGTGTGATGGATATTTATACAGGAGATATTGTTGTTATGGTATCTTCACCTACTTTTAATTCTAATAAATTTGTGCATGGTATCAGCCAAAGCGATTGGGATGATTTAATTGGCAATAGTAAAAAACCTTTAATAAATAAGTCTTTAGCAGGACTTTATCCTCCAGGCTCAACAATAAAACCAATTGTCGCTCTTTCAGCATTAGAAAACGACGTGATAAGCCCCAAGATGGTAGTTGAATGTAGAGGAAGCATGGAACTTTATGGTCAAAAGTATCATTGTTGGAAAAAAAAAGGGCATGGCTTTATGGGATTACGAAATGCAATCAAACAATCTTGTGATATTTATTTTTATGAAACTGCTAGAAGATTAGGTGTTGATAGATTATCCATTACAGCAAAAAATTTTGGTTTGGGGGATAAAGTATTAAACTTTTTTGAAGAAGAAAAAGCAGGAATAGTACCCAACACAGAGTGGAAGAAGAAAAATATTGGAAGAGGATGGGTATTAGGCGAAACTTTAATTACTGGTATTGGACAAGGTTATTTTCAATCAACGCCACTGCAACTTTGTTTAATGACTGCGCAATTAGCTAATGGCGGTTATAAAATAAAACCAAGAATAATAGATGATAGGTGGGCCTTACAACCAATTATTGATGCATGGAGATTTGAATTTCTATCAAGATCAAAAGATTATAAATTAGATTCTATCGAAGACAATTTAGATCCAAGAAAAAGAATAAAAAAATTATATCGTAATTCTGAAAATGTAAAGTTTGTGAACGAAGCATTGTTTGGAGCAACTAACGAACCTTTAGGAACTTCTTTTAGATCAAGACATGTTAAAAAAGAATATATTTATGCAGGAAAGACAGGAACTTCCCAAGTTAGATCTATTTCTGAAGAGGAAAGAGAGCTTGAATTAAAAAATGAGGATTTGCCTTATGAAAAAAGAGATCATGCTCTTTTTACTGCATTTGCTCCTTATAAAAACCCAAGATATGCTATTAGTATTATAATTGAGCATGGTGGTTCTGGTAGCTCTGGTGCCGCACCAATAGCTAAAAAAATAATAAAGCAAGTTATAGATAGGCATAAATTAAGAAAAAAATATCAATTAGATTTATTCGGAGAAGTGTAAATTAATGGCAGACTTTTTTTCGCAAAAAAGCACAGGTTTTAGAGACAAAATTTTAAAATTAGATTTTCAACTGATTTTTTTGATTTTAATTTTAGGAATAGTTAGTTTTTTTGCTATGTATTCTTCAGAGAGAGGTAATTTTGATTACTATACTAAAAGTCACATCTTTAGATTTTCAATATTTTTTTCACTTTTCATTTTTTTAGCATTTATAAATATTAAATTTTGGCACCATACAGCATATGTTTTTTATTTTATAGTTTTATTACTTTTAATCGCAGTAAATTTTTTTGGTATTACAGCTTCAGGATCTCAACGGTGGATAGATTTAGTTTTTTTTAATTTACAACCCTCTGAATTAATGAAAATTTCTGTAATTATACTTTTATCAAGATATTATAATAAAATTCCATACAATGACGTAAATCGAATTAAGTTTATGTTTATTCCATTATTGGCCCTGTTTATTCCATTTTCCTTAGTTATAGTTCAGCCAGACTTAGGAACAGCGGTTTTAATTATAATTGGAGGGCTTACTGTTGTTTGGTTTTCAGGCTTTAAAATAAAATATTTTGCTTTTTCTAGCGTAATGTTTGTTTGTTTAATTCCAGTCGTTATTGCTTTTTTAAAACCTTACCAAAAGTTAAGAATTTTAACTTTTCTTAATCCAGAGAGAGATCCACTGGGAGCTGGTTATCAAATTATCCAGTCTAAAATTGCCGTTGGGTCAGGAGGGCTTTTTGGTAAAGGTTATTTGCAGGGAAGTCAAAGTTACCTAGACTACTTACCTGAAAAGCACACAGACTTTATATTCACACTTTTTTCAGAAGAATTTGGTTTTGCAGGATCAACAATACTTCTATTAGTATATATCTTAATAATATATAGGATTTTCTTGATTGGACTAACCACAAAGAGCAACTTTGGAAAAATGTTTTGCTTTGGCTTTGCTTCAGCTTTTTTCATATACGTAGTTATCAATATGGCAATGGTTTTGGGCATGTTACCAATTGTTGGAGCACCACTACCAATTATGTCCTATGGAGGCTCTTCAATGCTTTCCATAATGATCGGTTTGGGTGTTGCCATGAGCTGCAAAGTTCATGATAAAGAAGAGGTCGTCTAAAATAATCGAAGAGCTATTAAAACAACTTAAAGTTGAAATTTTTTTATTGAAAAAAGACAATTTTTCGTTTTCTAAAGTACAGGCTTTGTGTTTAAATATATTTAATGTTTAAAACTTTAAGACCGACTGAAAACAAGAATCTTAACCATAGCGGACGTTCACTTGTTGGGGAAACTTTGCAACTTGAAGGAGACCTAAGGTCATCAGGGGTAATAGATATTTCTGGTTTGATTAATGGAAATGTTTTTGTTTCTGAAGCAACAGTTACTGAAACAGGTTCAATAAGAGGTAGCCTAGAAGCAACTTCTGTAGAAATTAATGGTCATGTCGAAGGAAAAATTTATGCCGATGTAATAATTATTGGTAAAAACGCAGTTATCAAAGGAGACATTTTTTTCAAACAAACATTAAAAACAGAAGAAGGCGCAGATATCGACGGTTATATAAAAAGAGTCAATAATGGTAAGTCTAATTCAGAAGAGGATATTGCTATAGAAGCAATTGTTGAAAGAGCTGAGCCTAAAAAACCTAAAGCAGTTGTTGTTGCCCATCAAAAAGTGACCTAATAACAACTTGTTATCTGATTTAAATATCTTATTAAATATATAGTTTAAAATAACTTTTAAATTTGGAGAAGATATTATGAAAAAATCTTCTGTTGGTATTGTTGGAGCAGGGATACAAGGTGTTTGCATTTCTCTAAATTTAATTAAAAAAGGTTTTAATGTAACTTTAATAGACCGAGACGATCCTGGAAAAATTTCAGCCTCGTATGGTAATGCTGGTCATTTTTCTCCATACGCATCAGTCCCCATTAATAGACCAGATATATTAGTTGATGTACCATCAATGCTTTTAAGTTCGACTGGACCTTTAGCACTAAAGTGGAACTATGCACCCAAAATGATTCCTTGGTTTTTACAATTTATAAAAAATTGTACTAAAAAAAAAATGATGCATACAGCCAAGTATATGCATCAAATTTTGGATTTGGCATTGCCAGCTTATGATGAACTTTTTCAAGATATTGATGTTACAGGTTTAGTTGAAAGCAAAGGCATAATTTATTTTTGGACAGATAAAGATTTAAAAAGTAGAGAATTAGAAATAAACATAAGAAAAGAACTTGGAGTAAAACAGCAGTTGTTAACACCTCATGAAATACATGACCTGGAGCCACATATAAATAAAATTTATCATGGTGGTATACTTTATCCAAACGCTAAACACGCAAGAAATCCTAAAAAAATTTTATTAAAATTATTTGATCTTTTTTTAAAAAAAGGTGGAAATTTTAAGAAACAAGAAATTAAAAACATAAATTTTTCAAGCGATGATAAGCCGGTATTAACAACCGAGGAAAGTTCATATACTTTTGACAAAGCTGTTATTGCATGTGGGGCTTTTTCTAAAAAATTAACAGATCAAGCAAATGAAAAAATTCCTCTAGATACAGAAAGAGGCTACCATGTTCATTTTAAAGGACATGACCACTTACTTTCAAGACCGGTTATTTTTTTAAATAGAGGATTTGGAATTACACCTATGGAACAAGGTTTAAGAGTAGTTGGTACTGTTGAATTTGGCGGACTGAATAATCCTCCAAGCAATAAAAGAATTTTAAATCTTGTTAATAACGCAAAATATTTATTTTCTGAACTATCAGATCATCATGATGAATGGTTAGGTTTTAGACCAACACTTCCTGATTTTTTACCAGTTTTGGGTCCTTCAAAAAAATATAAAAATTTATTTTATTCCTTTGGTCACCATCATCTTGGCTGGACATTAGGAGCAATTTCAGGAAAAATAATTTCTGGGATGATAGCAGGAGAAAAAACGAATTTAGATCTTTCTCCCTATAGCTCTCAAAGGTTTAGTTAGGAGATAATATCTGTTTTCAAAAGATAAAAAAGCTTACTTATTTCTTGTACTTACGACATTATTTTGGGGAGGAAATTTCATTGTTGGTAAAGCAGCAAGTATTTTTGACATACCGCCTTTTACATTAAATTTTTATAGATGGATCTTCGCTTGGTTAATTCTAGCTCCATTTACACTTAGAGAAATAATAGTCAAAAAAAACTATATTATTGAAAATATAAAATTAATTTTAATTTTAGGTATAACAAGTATTACAGTATTTAATTCAATTGTTTACTATTCCTTAAACTTTACACAAGTGATCAGCGGGGTATTAATGATTTCTACTATCCCAGTAATGATAATTGTTTTTTGCTGGCTATTAAAAATTGAAAAAACAAATATCTATCAAATATTGGGTGTTATTTTTTCTTTATTAGGTGTCGTTTTTATAATAACCAAGGCAAATTTGTCTATTTTATTAAATTTAAATTTTAATAAAGGTGATTTATGGATGGTAGTTGCTATGTTTTCTTGGGCACTATACTCAGCTCTTCTAAGAAAAAAGAAATTTGAAATATCACAACTATCTCTTTTACAAACTATTATTTCTGCTGGCTTAGTTTTTTTGTTGCCAGCTTATTTGATAGAATTATCATTAGGATACAAGGCAAATGTAGATTTACCTTTTATTCTAACACTATCTTATGTGGTCCTTTTTCCTGGACTTGCATCATTTATTCTTTGGATTAAGGGTATTTCTATAATCGGATCAAATCGATCTGGAATATTTTTACATTTAATACCAATATTCAGTACAATGATGGCTATAATTATTTTTAAAGAAAAATTTATGATTTATCATTTAATTGGTGCAATATTGATTATTACTGGAATTATTTTATCATCCAAAAAAAGTACTAATGGTTAAAAATTTAACAGTAGAGCAAAAACATATTTTATTTGAAGAGGGGACCGAATCTCCAGGCTCAAGTCAATTGAATTTTGAAAAGAGAGAGGGTGATTACTATTGCGCTGGATGTGGAACAAAACTTTTTGAATCTAAAACAAAGTACGATAGTGGAAGTGGTTGGCCATCTTTTTTTGCATCATTACCAAATGTATTTGAAACAAAAATTGATAACCTTATTGGATCCCCAAGAACCGAATATCATTGTAAAAAGTGTGGTGGACACCACGGACATATTTTTGATGATGGACCTAAACCAACTGGAAAAAGATATTGTAATAATGGAGTTTGTTTAGTTTTTAAACCAAAAGATTAATTTTTTAATAGATTATCTAATTTTCCTTCAATCTCTAAAGCTTTTAATTCGTTGTACCCGCCTACATAAGTGTCACCAATAAAGATTTGAGGAATAGTTCTTGCGCCATTCGTTTTTTCTTGCATCTCCAGTCTTTTTGATGAGTCAACTGCTATATCAATTTCTGTATAATCAATTTTTTTTTTATTTAATAAATGTTTCGCTGCTGAGCAATAGTTGCACATGGGACCCGTATAAATTATTACTTTTTTCATAATTAATATATATCACCTATTTTAATTTTTTCTCTTAGTTTTTTTCTTTCTAATTGAAATTTTTTTCTGTGTTTAATACTTTTATTATGCACTCTTTTTCTCCAAAGTCTAAAAGAACTAGGCTTTAAAGTTCTTCTCATTATTTTAATGACTTCATTCTCGTTTTTGCCTGTTTTTTCTTTAATTTCCTCAAAAGTAATTCTGTCAGCCCATGCTGCCCAAATTATCCAATTATCATCCTTTTTTTCTGGCTCAGGATTTTTAACTCTAGTTTCCGGAATAAGACTTCTTTTTTTCATAAAAAATATATATACAGTTTAATGATGTTTCCTGAAAATTACTTCATTTATATTCAGTTGATACTGTTTTATTTTATCACACCTGGACCACCTCGGGTTTTGATAGTTGCATACACAATAAGTCATGGCTTAAAAAAATCTGTTTGGACGGCTCTCGGCGACATATCTGCTAACTTTGTTCAAGCTACCCTAGTTACTTTTGTTATTGGAAGTTTGCTTATAGATAATCCAAATATTTTTAAATATGTTAAGTGGGCTGGTATTTTGTATTTATTATACTTAGCTTACGAGATATTTTCACAAAAAATTCAAAAAGTAGATGTGGGTTATAAAAATTCAAAAAGCAATTTAGCTATGTTTAGAGATGGATTCATAACTGCTGGCCTTAGTCCAAAAGCATTGGTTTTTTTTGGTACAATTTTTCTTTCTTTTATAAATTTTGAAAAAAATGTTATCTCCCAATTTTTAATCTTAATTTTTACCTGGATGTCTTTAGATTTTTTAAGTTTGATGATTTATGGACTTGCTGCACGTAAGGTTGCGTCATGGCTTAAAGATAATCCTAGAATTTTGAACACAATCTCAGCGTGTGTTCTTATAATTATAGCTTTTGTTATTGCGTTTACTTAAAGCTATTGACCTTCTATCTGTTGTCATTTTTTTTAAAAGGTAGTTTAATAGTCTAATTAATAATTATTAAGGGGAAATATAATGAATAAAATAATTAAATTTGCATTAGTTCTTCTTTCTACACTTGGACTAATTTTAGGAACTGCTTCAACTTCTTTTTCAAAAGTTGAGGGTGATAAAATAATTTTAGGTGCAGCTGTTTCACTTACTGGAAAATATTCATCTAATGGTGTTCATACTCAAAACGGTTACAATATGGCCGTTGATAGAATTAACAGCATGGGTGGTATTAAAGTAGGTGGCAAAACTTACAAATTTGACATTATCTATTATGATGATGAGTCAAATCCTAAGAGAGCAGCTCAACTTGCAGAAAGATTAATTAATCAAGATGGTGTTGAGTTTATGCTTGGACCTTACAGTTCAGGCTTAACAAAAGCTATGGCTCCAGTTACTGAAAAGTATGGAGTTCCAATGGTTGAAGCAAATGGTGCATCTAGATCTTTGTTTACAAAAGGATACAAATATTTATTTGCAGTATTAGCTCCAGCAAACTTATATTTGGATGTAGCTATCAGAACTGCTGTTGAATTAAATGGCGGCAAAGGTGTTAAAATTGCTCAAGCTTTTGAACAAGATGCTTTCTCACAAGATGTTAGATTAGGAATTTTAGATGCAGCTAAAGAAACTGGTTCTGAAATTATAATTGACGATAAATTACCGAAAGAGCTTAATGATATGGCAGCTACTTTAGCTAAAGTAAAAGCTACAAAACCTGATGTTTTAGTTGTATCTGGTCATACAAAAGGAGCCTTAACTGCTATCAGACAAATCGCTGAAATGAAAGTTGATGTTCCAATGCTTGCAATGACGCACTGTGATGCTGCAAAACTATCTAAGCAACACGGTAAAAATGCTCAATACGCTTTATGTGCTTCTCAATGGCATAAAACTTTAACTTACAAAGATAAGTGGTTTAAAGACGGCATGACGTATGACAAAGATTTTACTAAAATGTTTGGGTATGCACCACCTTATCAAGCTGCTGAATCTTCAGCTGCTTTGTTGGTTTTTAAAGATGCTTTTGAAAGAGCAAATTCTTTTGATCAAAAGAAAGTAAGAGATGCTCTTGCTGCTACTGATATGCAAACTTTTTATGGAAACATAAAATTTGCTCCAGGCGGCCAAAATGTTTCTAAACCAATGGTATTATTCCAAGTTATATGTGATAGCTCTGGAAAATGTGAAAACAAAGTTGTAGCTCCACTTAAATGGGCTTCTGCTAAGTTAATTCATCCAATACCTAAGTGGTCTGAAAGATAAAACTAATATTTAATGCCCCCTAAAATTTAGGGGGCATTTTTTTTTGATTTAAATTCTATGGACTTACTAATTTTTCAAGCACCAATTTTAATGGTTCAAGCATCAATGGATGGAATTCTTCTTGGCATCCTATTTGCATTAATTGCATATGGCATGGCTCTTCAATGGGGAGTAATGAATATTATTAATATTGCGCAAGGTGATCTTGTAATCCTAGGTGGTTACATTGCATACTTTATGTATCTTTACGGAATCCACCCTGCATGGGGAGTAATAGTTTCACCAATAATTATGTATTTTGTAGGTATTGCAATTTA
>CACFQR010000011.1 GCA_902568465.1 uncultured Pelagibacteraceae bacterium
TAGTTCCATAATTTGTATAATTATTTGCTAACCAGTAACCATTATAATCAATAAAATTCCTAGTAAGTTTAGAAGTTTTTTTGTGGAAACCGGTTTCTTTAGTTAATTTTGGTTCTGAATCTGTTTTCATTCTGAATGCTACCGCTTTTGAAAATTCTTTTTTCTTATCATAAACTCTAACAAAAATATCAGTGGGATCCCACCCATTACAGTCATCAATATCACTTGGACATGCAGTAGTTCCACAAGTTAGGTCTTTTAAAGCACGAAATAATACATAGTCTCCTGGTCTAGCCCAAGATTCACCACCAATCACAGCATTTTGAGCAGTAGCTACGGTATTAAAAAAAAGATTTATAGCAGGCCAACCTTTTCTTTTTTCGATTTCATATTTTTCCAAGGCTTCATTTAAATTATCAGAACAGTTTGCATGACCAAAATATCCTGCATCTGCGTAATATTTAGAGGTGCATGCTAGATTAAATGTATCATGTCTTCCGACCGTATCTCTTACTACCTCAATCATTGGTTCTTGATCTCTATCAAAAAATTTTGAAAACAAGCCGGGAGCAGGATAGAGCGCACCCATAAATGTTCTTGTTGTTAATGGGTCTAATTCTCTTTCAATTCCTTTTTCTAATTTTGCTGTATCAAAAGCTAAAAAATCTGAACATTGTCTTCCAAATGGATTTATAATTTGAATATAATCTCCTTTTTTAACTTGATATTCGATAGCTGTACTGTGTTTAATAAGTATTTCATTAATAGGATCCACAAGAGGCTCAGGAATATTTGGTTTTTCTTTATCTTTATATTTATTTGGTTTTGAACGTTTAACCATTAAAAGTAAATCAGTTGGAGGGTTTTGTTCATCTATTTTCATAGCATTTCCAGGGGCAGAAAATATACAAGTACATTTATCCTTAGAAAATAAATTTACCTTTTCTCCCGGACCCGAGTCATTGCTAAATAAAATTGATGCTTTTGCTTTTCCAACATCTAAATTTCTTTTTTTTAAAGCGCTTACTGCTTGAAAGGCACTTTCATTTTTATCAGATAGAATTTTTTTTATATTTTTTGAATCGTTTTTTTCTTTAAGTCCTAATAAGCTGCAGTCAGGTTTTCCGTCTTTATTAAAAACAATTACTTCGCATTTTTGTTTTCCTTCCGTATCTGTTATTTCAATTTTGTCTTCAGGATCTAAAGATATAATAGAAAGGCCTCCTCCTTTAACTAAGTACCTTTCAACTCCTGGTGGTAGCGATCTAAGTCCAGGATCTCTAATATCCATGCTAGTTATATTTTTATCCATGCTTAGCAGTATATATAGTGGTCACTTTTGACGCAATGGACATTGACTCACGAAATTTATGACCATAGACTTTAATTAATTAATGTTAACACTAATTAATTATGGGGGAAAACATGATTAAAGCAATAAAAGGTTTAATTGTTGCAGCTATCATTTCGGCATTTGGTTTTGCCGCTTATGCAGCTGACAGTAAAAAACCTACGAGAATTCCAGTTCACAATTGGTCAAGCCAAATAGTTATGGCCTATGTGATTGGTGGAATAATTGAAGACATGGGTGGAAACGTAGAATATGTACCTGCGGATTCTCAAGCGGTATACGAATCAATTCGTATTGGAGATGTAGATATATCTCATGAGGTTTGGCAATCAGCTTTCGGTAAATCATTCGATGCTGCTCGTGATAAAGGTGGCGTACTTGATTGGGGCGACCATGAAGCAAGAACTTTAGAAGATATGGGTTATCCAAACTGGGTAGCTGACAAAGGTCTTTGCCCAGGTTTACCAAATTGGGAAGCTATGAAGGACGAAAAATGTTGGAAAAATTTCGTTACTCCTGACTCTGGCGGAAAAGGTCGTTGGTTAGAAGGGCCACAAAGTTGGCACCAAGACTTAATGCCTCAGCGTTTAGAAGCTTTAGGACTAGCTGATAATTGGATGGTTAAATTTGCTGGTGGTGCTGATGCGCTATGGGCAGAATTAGCAGCAGCTAAAAAAGAAGGAAGAGGAACTATAATTTTTAACTGGACACCAAACTTTACTGATGGTGCTGGTTTTACATTTATTCAATTCCCGCCTTATTTTGATGGTTGTAGACCTGCTGATGGTGGAGATGGAAAATGCGGTTCACCTGATGGCTATCTGAAAAAAGCTGTGAATGAAAACTGGACGAAAAGTCATCCAGATGCAGCAGCTATGTTTAAAAAACTATCATTTAACACAGCACAAATTGGTGCAATGGCAGCTTATGTAGACGTCGACAAAATGACTCATGAAGACGCTGCAAAAACGTGGTTAAAGAAAAACAAAAAAGTTTGGAAAAAGTTTACTAAATAATACTTGGTAAAACTTAAGCTTTTAATGATCTCCCCTAGTGAAAACTAGGGGGGATTTTTTTTTATTTTTAGTGTAATTTGTAGGTTGGGGGGATATGAAAAAACTGCTCATATATATATTTTTAGGTTTGATCCTTTCTAATACGGGATTTGCACGTTCAACTGGCTGTACCGAAGGTGACTGTGAAAATGGAGTTGGAACTTGGAATTACACAGATTTAACTTCATACACAGGCGAATGGAGCGGTAGTAATAAACATGGACAGGGGACTGAAACTTGGCCAAACGGATACATATACAAGGGAACTTTTCAAAATAGCAAATGGCATGGACAGGGAACTTTGACTTTCCCAGATGGAGCTACATACGTTGGAGAATGGCGTGACGGTAACATGAATGGACAAGGAACTTTCACTTTAGCAGACGGAACAGTCAGGAAAGGCATTTGGAAAAACGGTAATTTAGCTGAACCAAATTAAATAAAACAATGTTGTTAGAAAATAGTTTAAAAAAATTCAAAGAAACTTCCGAAGAATTTAAAAAAATGTTTGGCCTTATTGGTTTGACAATAATAATAATTTTTTCATTTATGATTTTAAATATTTTTTTTGGAGTGAGCGACAAGTCAACAGAAGGTAGCAAAACTGAAGAAAACGAAACAGTTGTTGCATCACTTCCTAAAGGTAGATTAAATTTTTTTGAAGGGAACGAGGGACACAAATTATCTGCGAGCGAATATAAAGCGGTATGCAAAAATACTAAAATTGTAGTTCAGCGTGCAATGATAGGCGCGAACATTACAGATTACGAGGCGCAAAAATTATATTCCGACAACGGAAATAAAATTGATAAATTTTCAGTAAAATGGGATGATTCTGCAAGTAAATGTTTTGCAGAATATACAATAAGAGCTTTGCAAGGTACGACCGAAACAATTACAGTATCGGGTGAAGCCAAAGGGTTTTTAAAAACAAGTATAGATACTAGAGTATATTATATAAAAAATTTTTAGGGAGAGTATGTCTACACCAGTAATAAAATGTGAGTCCGTTTATAAAGTTTTTGGAGTAAATGCTAAAAAAATGCTTGAAGGTGTTAGCGGTAATGTGGATGCAAAATCTTTCCAAGAGGCTGGTTGTATTGTGGGAGTTAATAATGCTTCTTTTGAAGTTTCAAAAGGAGAAATGCTAGTTGTAATGGGATTATCTGGTTCTGGAAAATCAACATTGCTGCGATGTATATCAAGATTAACAGATGCCACAGCAGGAAAAATTTATATCGAAGGTCAAGATTTATTAGCCTTAAAAAATAAAGAGTTGATTGAATTAAGACGAAATAAAATGGGGATGGTATTCCAAAGTTTTGCTCTTCTTCCCCACAAAACAGTTTTAGAAAACATTGCCTTTCCTTTGCAGATAAAAGGAATGAAAACTGAAGATAGTATTTCGAAGGCTGTTGAAATGTCCAAACTTGTAGGTCTTGAAGGAAGAGAAAATTATTTTCCGCGAGAGTTATCTGGTGGACAACAACAAAGGGTAGGAATAGCAAGATCTTTGGCTGTCGAACCCGATATCTGGTTTTTAGACGAACCCTTTTCTGCGCTTGACCCATTAATCAGAAAAGAAATGCAAGATGAATTTTTAAGACTACAAGGTACTTTAAAGAAAACAATTATGTTCGTCACACATGATTTTGATGAAGCACTTAGACTTGCAGATCGGATTGCAATAATGAAGGATGGAATCATCGAACAATTAGATACTCCAGCTAATATTGTTTTAAGTCCAGCAACAGAATACGTTAGAAAATTTACTCAAGAAGTTCCAAGAGAAAAGGTATTAAAAATAGAATCTGTGATGGAGCCAATGAGTGGCACTAAAAACTTGAGTGATTTAAAAGTTTCTAAAGATGCAATTATAGAAACTGTAGCAGAAAAAATTTTAGGTCAAGAAAAACCAGTATCCGTTATTGATTCTAATAATAAAGTTGTTGGAGTTGTTAAACCTTCTAAAGTTATTCATACCGTATTTGGTGGTAGAAAAGAAAATTCATAATATATGGAAATTATAAAAAAATATCCAAAATCATTTCAATGGCTTTTTTTATTGATAACTTTTTTTGGTTTGTGTTTTGCGATAGATGTTCCTGAGGGATATCAATATATAAGGTCTATAGCAGAATATTCCAGAGATCCAAATCTAAGTTCTTATAATTTTTTTGGCATAGAAGTAAGATATTATGGGTATGACACTCTTTGGAGGCTGCCACCATTACTTGGCTGGCTACCAATCTGGGTAAACGATTCATTGTTTTTTTTATTAAATGACTGGATGCCAATTGAGTTTTGGAATGCTGATATTAAAGAGTATCAAACACGACCACTGATTTTACAAATTACTAGAGTAATTTCAGCTACCATGCTTTTTTTAATTGAATTTATTCGTGAAATTTTAATTGGTGGAATCAAGACTGCTGTTGCATTTACAAGTTGGGATTGGATTGATGCAAATCCATGGGCAGAATTACCTGGAATTCCATGGACTATAGTTACCGCTGGAGCATTCATATTGGGTTATAAACTTAATGGAAAAGGTCTTGCAATATTTTCAGCCATTACCATGATTTATATTTCTGTATTTGGTCAATGGAAACCTTCAATGGAGACACTTTCATTTGTTTTAGTTGCAGCTCCAATTTCTTTTCTTCTTGGTTTAGCTCTAGGAATTTGGGCTTATAGAAGTAAGAGAGTTGAATCAGCATTGAATCCTATACTGAATGTAATGCAGACCATGCCACATTATTCTTATCTAGTTCCGATAATGGTAATATTTGGAGTTGGAGACCACGCTGGAGCAATAGCAACAATAATTTTTGCAACACCACCAATGGTACGTTTGACTTTATTAGGGCTTAGAAAAGTATCACCAGATGTTGTTCATGCGGGAAAGATGAGTGGTTGTAATGATTTTCAACTTTTATTTAAAGTTTTAATTCCAACAGCAAGAAGAGACATTTTAATTGGAGTCAACCAAGTCATTATGCAGTGTTTAGCTATGGCAGTTATTGCATCATTTATAGGAGCCAAGGGGTTAGGTTGGAATTTATTGTTAGCCTTAAACCAACTTAGAATTGGTTTAGCTTTAGAAGCTGGTATTTGTATAACTCTAATTGCAGTACTTTTAGATAAAATGTCTTTGGCCTGGGCTCATAAACAAACAGATTACTTTGCCAATCTTTCTTTTTTCGAACGTCATAGATATGGGATATTTTTTGTTGGAGCGGTAATAGTTGGATTAATATTTGCTTCCGTTGGGTCTTTTTATTTTAAAGAAGGTTTTAATTATTTGTATGAAGTACCGCACAATAAAGGAATATCAGCAGAACCTTTCTGGAATGCAGGTGTTGATTGGATATGGGATACTTTCTTCTACCAATTAAAAGTTTTTAATACATGGTTAATCCAAGACGTATTACAACCAATGAGGGCTGCTTTTCTTAGAATGCCAGTTGTCGCAACATTTGTTTTGGTTATGGGAACTGGTTATATAGTTGGCGGCATTCGATCAGCAATTGTAGTTGGTGGGTTTACATTATTCATAGCTCTAAGCCCATGGTGGGATAGAGCTTTAGTTACAGCTTACATGGCAACTTTTGGTGTTATTGCATCAGGTATAATTGGAATAATAGTAGGTTCTTTATCTGCACAAAATAAAACTAGTACAAAAATTGTGTTAGGAGTATGTGACACACTTCAAACTTTTCCGTCTTTTGTTTATTTGATTCCCGTTATGATGCTTTTTGGTGTGACTGATACATCAGTGTTAATTGCTGTGATTGTTTATGCAACTATTCCTGCAACACGTTACACTATTGAAGGATTACGTAGCGTTCCTCCAGCCTTACACGATGCAGCTTCAATGTCTGGTGTAACACCTATACAAAGATTACTTAAGATTGAATTTCCTTTAGCATTTCCTCATATCATGCTTGGAATTAATCAAACAGTAGTATTTGCATTATTTATGGTAATTATTGGAGCTTTTATTGGGACAGAAGATTTAGGGCAATATATTTTAAAAGCCTTATCAGATTTAAAAGGAGGAGGAAAAGGATTGATACTTGGTCTTTGTGTTGCTTTTATTGGTTTAGCAGTCGATAATTTAATTCGAACTTGGGCAAACAAAAGAAAAAAATTACTAGGTTTAGAAGAGTACTAATGTCTAATTATGATTGGGGATACCCCAACACAGTTTGGTTTGGAAATGGAAGAATTAAAGACCTGCCAAAAGCTTGTAAAGTATTAGGTATAAAAAATCCCTTATTTGTTACTGATAAAGATCTAGCAAAAACAAAAATGGTGGAAGAAACTCTTGAAATAAATAAAACAGCTAAATTACCAACCGTTATTTTTTCAGACCTAAAAGGAAATCCATTGGGAAGCCAAGTAAAAAAAGGAGTAGAAGTATTTAAAAATGGCAACCATGATGGAGTTATAGCTTTTGGAGGAGGAAGTAGTTTAGATGTTGGTAAATCAATAATATTACAGGCAGCAATGAATAGACCACTTTGGGATTTTACAGATGGAGGATCTTTTTGGGATGAAAATAATTACCCAGAGTCTATGGCTAAAAATAAAATTAGCAATCCAGATGGTTTAAAACCATTTATAACCATACCCACTACAGCTGGAACTGGATCAGAAACATCTAGAGCAGCAGCAATAATTAATGATGAAACAAAAATTAAAAAAATTGTTTTTCATCCCAGAATGTTACCCACTTTAACTATTCTTGACCCACAGCTTACTGTGGGTATGCCAGCATTTTTAACTGCAGCAACTGGAATGGATGCGTTCGCTCATAATTTAGAAGCTTATTGTGCACCAGGTTACCATCCAATGGCAGATGGTATTGCATTGGAAGGAATGTCGCTAATTAAAAAATGGTTATCAGTGGCAGTTAAGGAAGGTGAAAATATAGAAGCTAGAGGACATATGATAACCTCATCAAGCATGGGAGCCACAGCTTTCCAAAAAGGTTTAGGAGCCATCCACTCATTAAGCCATCCAGTCAATTCATTATTTAATGTGCACCATGGTCTTTCAAATGGAATTTTTATGCCATACGTTCTTACTTTTAATAGATCAACTATAGAAGAAAAAATAGCAAAACTTAGTGAATATCTTAGTTTAAAAGAAGCATCATTTAATTCATTTGTTGATTGGGTTTTAGAACTTAGAGAACAAATTAAAATTCCACATACAATTTCTGAGTCAGCAAAAATAACTGATAAAGATATTGAAAAAATGTCACCAATGGCTTTAGATGACCCGTGTACACCAGGCAACCCAAAAAAAACTACATTAGATGATATGATCTCTATGTATCAGCACAGTGTTCAGGGAAAATTACTTTAAATAAAATTTTTGATGAGTAAATTAAAGTTATTAATTGTTGAAGGCAATACCAAAGAAGAAAATGTAAATTTTGATAAAGCTGGTTGTGTGCCACAATCACAAAATTTTAAACAACATATTAATAAGCTAAAACCAAATTGTGAAATAGATATTGTTGAACCTGGAAGCAATGAGTCTGTTTCAAAAATTTTATCTTCTTTAAAAAAATATGACGGAGTTGTATTAACAGGAAGCACTTTACGTATTGAAGAAAAAAGTAATGAAGTAAAGAAACATATAGAATTTGCAAAAAAACTTTTTGATTATGAAAAAAAAATTTTTGCAGCTTGTTGGGGTTTACAAATAACAGTTACAGCGGCTGGCGGAAAATGTAGAGTTTCTCCAAATGGAGCTCATGTTGGTATAGCTAACGATATTAAACTTACCCAAGAAGGAAAAAAACATGCTCTTTTTAAATCAAAACCAGAAGTGTTTACTACACCAGCATTTAATTATGATGAAGTTGAAACTCCCCCAAATAATTCCGTTTTGCTAGCAAGTAATAAAATTAATAAATTTGAAGCCTTATATTTTACTGTAGGAAAGTCAGAAATATGGGGTTTGCAATATCATCCTGAAATTCCATATGATTATATGATTAAACTAATTAAACATAGATCAAAAAAAATGATTGAGAGAAATATTTTCAAAGATCAAAATGAAATTAACTCACATGTCAATTTTATAGAAAAAGCCAAATTAAATTTGAGTGATGATATAAGAACATTAGAACTTAAAAATTGGCTTAATTATTTAAAAAATAACAATGAATGAAATTGTTGAATTTATAAGAAAATCTCCCAAAGCAGAGCTGCATTTGCATATTGAAGGAACGTTGGAGCCAGATCTTTTATTTAAATTGGCTAAAAAAAATAAAATACGAATTCCATTTTCAAACACTGAAGAAATAAAATCTGCTTATAATTTTAAAAATCTCGAGTCTTTTTTAAAAATTTTTTATCAAGGATCAAGTGTCTTAATTAAAGAGCAAGATTTCTTTGATCTTACCTGGGCTTACGTATTGAAATGTAAAGAAGATAATATTGTACATACAGAAATCTTTTTCGACCCACAAACACATATAAGCCGAGGAATTGATTTTGATGTAGTTATAAACGGCATTTACAAGGCGCTAGAAAAAGGAAATAAAGAATTTGGTTTAACCTTTGGAATCATAATGTGTTTTTTGCGTCACTTAGATGAACTATCTGCATTTAAAATGCTAGATAGAGCAAATGAACATAAAGATAAAATTATTGGCGTAGGACTAGATTCTTCTGAAATAGGCCACCCTCCTAAAAAATTTGAGAGAGTATTTAAAAAAGCAATAGAAAATGGTTTCTTGACAGTTGCTCATGCAGGAGAGGAGGGCCCACCAGAATATATTTGGGAGGCTTTAAATTTACTTAAAGTAAAAAGAATCGATCACGGAGTGCAATGCTTAAAAGATAGCAAACTAGTTGAAAAATTAAGAAATGATCAAATTCCTCTTACTGTTTGCCCTCTTTCAAATATAAAACTTTGTGTTTTTAAAGAGCTTAAACAACATAATTTAAAAAAAATGTTAAATGAGAAATTAATGGTAATGGTAAATTCTGATGATCCAGCTTATTTCGGTGGATATTTAAATAAAAATTTAATTGAAAGTCAAAATGCGCTAAATTTTTCCATTGAAAACATAAAAACTTTACTAATTAATTCATTTAAATCGTCTTTCTTAAATGATGAAAAAAAAATAAAATGGATCAAAAAATTTGATTGAAATAAAAATTAGAATAAACCTTCTATTTCACCTTTTTTGTTCAATTTAATTGAATCCGCGGCAGGAACTCTTGGAAGTCCAGGCATAGTCATTATAGATCCACAAATTACAACAACAAATCCAGCACCACTTGATAACCTAACTTCTCTAATAGGTAATATATGACCTGAAGGCGCTCCTTTTAATTTTGGGTCAGTCGAAAAACTATATTGTGTTTTTGCAATACATACTGGAAATTTACCAAATCCAGATTTTTCAATTACAT
>CACFQR010000012.1 GCA_902568465.1 uncultured Pelagibacteraceae bacterium
ACTCAAATAAAAATATTATACCAGATCTTGTTATGGTTCCATTAGTAGCATTTGATAAAAAATTAAATCGCATTGGATATGGAAAAGGGTTTTATGACAAAAGTCTCAAAAAGATTAGTAAAAATAAAAAAAAAACAATTTTTTTAGGTATTGCCTTTTCATTTCAAAAAATCTCTTTCGTTCCAGCAGAGAAGCATGACATTAAATTGGACTATATTTTTACTGAACAAGGTATTATAAGCTCAAAATAATTAATTATGAATATTTTAATACTTGGCGATATAATGGGACCATCAGGTAGAGAAGCCGTAACTAAAAGACTACCAAATTTAATCAAACAAAAAAAAATAGACTTTGTAATTGTTAATGGGGAAAATGCAGCTGACCCAGGTGTTGGTATAACAAAAAAAAATACAGAGGAATTTTTTAACGCAGGTGCAGATGTAATAACAACTGGTAATCATATTTGGGATCAAAAAGAGACAATGGAATTTATAACATCAGAAAAAAGATTGCTTAGACCACAAAATTTAATCAAAGGATCGCCTGGTAGTGGGTATAATATTTATGATTCTAAAAATAATAAAAAAGTTGCAGTAATAAATTTAATGGGAAACATTTATATGAAAAAATGTGAAAATGTTTTTGAAGAAGCAAAAAAATTTATTCAAAATGTTAAACTTAAAAAAGATGCGGATTTTATAGTAGTTGATATGCATGGAGAAATTACAAGCGAAAAAATGGCAATGGGACATTTATTTGATGGTAAAGCTACAATGGTTGTTGGAACTCATACACATGTACCTACTTTAGATTATAGAATTATGGAAAAAGGAACAGCGTATCAAACCGATATTGGTATGTGCGGCGATTATAATTCTGTGATTGGAATGAACAAAGAAAATTCTTTAAAAAAATTTTTAAAAGATCCTACAGCTATCAAACACTATCCCGCATTGGGCGAGGGTACAATTTCAGGATTGATGGTCAATGCAGACGAAACTAATGGTTTAGCAAAAAAAATTGAACCTATTATTTTGGGTGGTTATTTAGAAAATAGAATTTAATTTATGGCAGGTCATTCACACTGGGCTGGGATTAAACACAGGAAAGGCAGAGCTGACAAGCAACGTTCAAAAATTTTTTCTAAACTTTCCAAAGAAATTACGGTAGCAGCTAAATTAGGTTCAAAAGATCCAAGCATGAATCCGAGACTAAGATCTGCAATACAATCTGCTAGATCAGCCAATATGCCTAAGGAAAACATTGAGAGAGCAATAAGTAAATCAGAAGCTAATAAAGATTTAAATTATACAAATCTTTTATATGAAGGTTTTGGTCCAGAAAAAGTAGCTGTTATCGTGGAAGCTTTAACTGACAATAAAAACAGAACAGCGTCAAATATTAGAACAATATTTCAGAAATTTGGAGGCAATCTAGGCGAATCTGGTGTGGCTTCGCATCAGTTTAAACATGTTGGAATTATTAGGATAGATAAAAAAAAAATATCGGAGGATGATATTTTAGAATTAGCAATTAACGCTGGAGCTGAAGATTGCATATCTAATAGTAATTATCATGAAATTATTATAAAAAAAGAAGACTTTTATAAAGTTAAGATTGAAATAGAAAAAAAAATACAAGATTTTATTTCAAGTGGAATTGAATGGATTCCGTTGAATAAAGTTTTATTAGATAAGGAAAAAACTAAATCTATATTAGATTTTCTAGAAGTTTTAGAAAATGATGAAGACGTACAACATGTTTATGCGAATGTAGATGTTTTAGAAAACTTAATGGAAAAAATTTAGAAATGATAATCTTTGGAATAGATCCTGGAGTAAGTGGAGCCATAAGTATATTGAAAAATAAAGAAGTTATAGATGTTTTTGAAATGCCCACTATGATTGATGGAAAAAAAAATAAAAAACAAGTTAATGGCTCTGAATTAACCAGTATAATTGTGAACAATATAGATTTTAAAAAAGAAGAAGTAGTTATTGTTGTAGAACATGTTAATGCTATGCCAGGACAGGGTGTTACCAGCATGTTTAATTTTGGACAGTCATTCGGAGTTATAAAAGGTGTTTGTGCTGCGCTAAGATTACCTATTCATTTCGTTAGACCAACTAAATGGAAAAAGCACTTTAATTTGATCAATACTAATAAAGATGCAAGTAGAACCAAAGTAATTGAAGTCTATCCGAAAATATCGAGCAAACTCTCAAGAAAAAAGGACTCGAATAAAGCTGACGCCATTTTAATTGCTAGATATTTCAACGATACTCAACTTTAATAATCAATAAAGTTTGTTTCTCGTGCCAAACATATGACACATTTAGATGCACATTAAGCTCTAATGGAACAAGAAGTAACCGCACAGGTAGTCGCTTTAGGAGGGTCAACAGATTTTTCTTTGATCCAACTTTTTTTAAGAGCAGATTTTGTTGTCAAAAGTGTTATTATTATTCTAATAGCCGCATCAGTTTATTCTTGGGCATTAATTTTTGAAAAATATCGTCTTTTTCAGAAAATAGATAAAAGTACAAATATTTTTGAAGATAAATTTTGGAAATCTAGATCTGCTGAAAGTTTTTATAATAGTTTGACCAATAAAGATAAAGACCCTATGGCAAATATATTTCAATCTGCAATGGCAGAATTAATTAAAACTAAATCAAAATCTTCTTCAGTACAAAGCATGAGGGTTAGTAGAGTTCTAGAAATTTCAGCAGATAGAGAAATCAAATTAATAGAAAAGCATTTTACATTTTTGGCAACAGTTGGATCTACAGCTCCATTTATAGGTTTATTCGGAACAGTTTGGGGGATTATGAATTCATTCCAATCTATAGCCATATCAAGGAATACGAGTTTAGCAATTGTTGCGCCTGGAATAGCGGAGGCACTTTTTGCAACAGCTTTAGGTTTGCTTGCAGCTATTCCTGCTGTTGTTGCTTATAACAAGTTTAATAGTGATTCAAAAAAATATAGCGCAAGAATAGAAAATTTTTCTAAAAGATTTATATCAATTATTTAAAATAAATTCATGAGTTTCAAATTAAATCGTTCATCCAAAGAGCCAATGAGCGAAATAAATGTTACGCCATTTGTAGATGTAATGTTAGTTTTATTAATAATTTTTATGGTTACAGCCCCACTTTTAACAGTTGGAGTTCAAGTTGATTTACCTGAGTCAGCAGCAGATTCTTTACCTGATGACCAAGAACCGTTAACTTTGTCAATTAATTCAAAAGGTGAAGTTTTTATTCAAGAACACCAAGTGGTATTTGAAAAAATAATACCAAAAATTTTGGCTATTTCAAACAACAGGACTGATACTAGAATTTACGTAAGAGGAGATAAAACTATTAATTATGGGAGAGTACTAGAAGTTATGGGAATGTTATCAGGAGCTGGATTTTCAAAGGTTGCTTTAATTTCAGAACCATATAAAAATTGACATGACAAAAAGTATTTTTTTATCTTTATTATTTCATACTCTAATGATTATTTTAACTGCCTTAACACTACCTTTTATGACAAGAGCTCCAATTGATTTGCCACCGATACTTTCTGTGGATCTTATTCAAATTACTGACAAAACAAGTCTGCCTTACGCAGCAAAGGCTGCAAAAACACTTGAAAAGATAAAAAAAGAGGAAGAAAGAGTTGTTTCTGAGCAGGCACCACCCGCAGAAAAAAAGAAAGAGAAGCCGGACAGGATTCCACTGCCTGATGATTTAAACAAAGAAAAAAAACAAATAGTAAAAAAAAAACAAAATCCTGAAGAAATAAAAGATGAAATTAGACAAACTTCTGAATTTGAAAAAAAAGAGCTTTTTGATCCTAATCAAATTGCTGCACTAATAGATAAATCGAAAGAAGAAACAGCGGAAACACTTAAAAAAAGTGGAAAACTTACACAAAGTAATGTTAAAAACTCATTTACAAACTCATTAACTTTAAGCCAGGAGGATGCTTTAAAAGCACAAATTTTTGGCTGTTGGAGTTTACCTCTGGGATTGCCCTATCAAGAAAACTTGTTAGTTAGAATTAAACTTAGGTTAAGACCTGATGGAACTGTGTTAAGATCAGAAATATTAGACCATGCGCGTATGAATATGCCAGGACAAGGATTTTATAAAGTTTTAGCTGAGAGTGCCTTAAGAGCTATTAGAATTTGCCAGCCTCTTAGAGTTCCTCCTACCGGGTATGAAAAATGGAAAGATTTACAGTTAAACTTTGATGCCAATGAGATGTTAAAAGGTTAATAATGAAAAAAATTTTATTAGCAATTTTTTGTTTTTTTATATTAAACAAACCATCCATAGCTTTAGTTGAAGTTGATATAACAAGAGGTAATCTTGATCCATTACCAATCGCAGTATCACCACTTTATGTTGATCCTGGCTCTGTAGCGATAAAGCAAAATGAAGAAATTATAGAAAATATTGGGGAAGAGATTTCCAAAGTTATTGAAGTAAACTTTAAAAGATCTGGTTTATTTAATCCACTATCAAAGGAATCTTTTGTTCAGAAACCAGATATTGCACATATTAAACCCAGATTTGAAGATTGGAAATTAATAAAGGCTCAAGCTTTAGTAACCGGAAAAGTAACTGTTACTGATGACAAATTAAGAGCAGAATTTAGACTCTGGGATGTTGTAGCAGCAAAGGAAATGATAGCTTTAGCATTCTCAACAACACCAGAAAATTGGAGAAGAGTAGCGCACATAATTTCAGATAAAATTTATAAAAGACTAACTGGGGAAGATGGATATTTTGATACTCGTATTATTTATGTTTCAGAAACAGGACCAAAAACACAAAGATATAAAAAGCTTGCAATAATGGATCAAGATGGAGCTAACGTAAAATATTTAACTTTAGGAAATGAATTAGTATTAACTCCAAGATTTAGTCCAAAAAATCAATTAGTAACTTATCTATCATACTTCAGAAACTTACCCAGAGTATATTTGCTTGATATTGAAACCGGAGTTCAAGAAGTAGTTGGAGATTTTCCAGGAATGACTTTTGCACCCAGATTTTCACCTGATGGAAAAAAAATCATAATGAGTTTTGCAAAAGATGGTAATTCAGATATTTATACTATGAATATGGAAACAAGAGTAGTTGAACGTATTACTGACCATACTTCAATTGACACTTCACCATCTTATTCACCAGATGGAAAATTTATATGTTTTAATTCTGACAGAAGTGGATTGCAGCAAATTTACGTTATGAGAAACGATGGTTCGAATGTAAAAAGAATTACTTTTGGGAAAGGTCTTTATGGTACTCCAGTTTGGTCACCGAGGGGAGATTTGATAGCTTTTACAAAAGTTCACAAAGGAAGATTTTATATAGGAGTAATGAGACCAGATGGAAGCGGTGAAAGATTACTAACAGAAAATTATTATCAAGAAGCACCCTCATGGTCCCCTAATGGTAGAGTATTAATTTTTTATAGAGAAACTAAAACAGATTCAAAAGGAGAAGGCTTTTCTGCTAAGTTGTGGTCTATAGATTTAACAGGTTATAATGAGAGATTAATTGAGACCGAAACAGATGGATCAGACCCTTCCTGGTCTTCTTTGCTATCAAAGTAGCTAAATTTAAAGGTAAATTTTGCTTGCAACTTAGACGTTATTTTGAAATATTGTGTTGAGATTAATTGTAAAATTTGAAAGAATTAATAAAAATTAGGAGATCCAAATGGCAACATTGAGTTTAAGAAAGTTTTTAATAGTGGCTTCAGCTTGTTTATTTTTAACAGCATGTGCTACACAAAAGAGAAGCACAGGCAAAATGCAAGGTGATGTATACACTGGAAGTGATACAGTTGAGTTTTTAGCAACAGGAGTAAAAGATAGAGTTTTCTTTGCAACTAACAAATCAACACTAACAACTGCATCGAGAGACACTCTTCGTAAACAAGCAGCTTACATGAGAAAACAAAAGAAATTAAAATTTACAATTGAAGGTCATGCTGACGAAAGAGGAACAAGAGAATATAACTTGGCGCTAGGCGAAAGAAGAGCTAATGCAGTAAAAGACTATTTAATGACCTACGGTATATCAGGAAGTAGATTAAACGTAATAAGTTACGGAAAAGAAAGACCAGTAAACTCAGGATCAAGTCCTTTGGCATGGTCACAAAATAGAAGATCAGTTACCGTTAAAGCTCAATAATTATTTTAAAATTAAAAAAGACCCCTATAATAACAATTTAGGGGTCTTTTTTTTGCCATTTTTTCCTTAAATATGATTTTTATAACATGAAAAATTATTTTATTTTTCCTATTAAAACATTATTCGTAGTTTCGATTATATTTTTTAGTTTTAATTTTGCTTATGCAGAGGAAGAGGAAATTTCAATGCTTAAACAAATGGAACTTTTAAAACAAGATATCAAAACTTTAGAAAAAGCTGTTTACAGCCAAGATACTGCTGCCTCAAGTACAGTCCTTTCTGAAAATGAAGGTGATATTTTAACAAAGCATTTGTTAAAACTTTCCGAATTAGAAGAACAATTTAAAACCTTAACAAATAATTTTGAAGAAATTAATTTTAAATTAGACAAACTATCAAATAGAATAACAAAAATTCAAACAGATAATCAAATGCGCTTTCAAGATTTAGAATCAAGCTCTATAATTCAAGACAGTTCAACATCAAAAATAAGCAAAAAAGAAAAAAAATTACCGGGCAGTGATGAGCCTAAAGACTTAGGGGGAATTTCAGAATCAGATGTTGCATCATTAGAGCAGGTTCAGAAAACACAATCTGTGGAGTCTGTCGGCACAGTAATAACAGAAGAGGCTGAGAGAGCTGAAAAAATTTTACCAGATGGTTCTCCAGAAGAACAGTATGAATTTGCTGTGAGTTTTTTAAAAGTTGGTGATTATGAAACTGCAGAGTTTGCTCTTAGACAATTTGTGGATAGTAATTCTAAACATGAGCTTGCAGGTAATGCCCAGTACTGGTACGGAGAAACTTTTAGAGTAAGACAGCTATATCAGGATGCTGCAACAGCTTATCTTGATGGATATCAAAAATATCCAAAAAGCAAGAAGGCTCCTGTGAATTTACTAAAATTAGGTGTTATGCTTGTTAAGATTGGAGAAAAGGAGCAGGGCTGTTCTATGATT
>CACFQR010000013.1 GCA_902568465.1 uncultured Pelagibacteraceae bacterium
ATCTTTAAAACTTTCTATTGAAATAATCAAAAATAATTTAAAACTTCTAGGTATTAAACACGACATTTTTGTATATGAATCTAAAATAATAGAAAAAAATTTAGTCGCTAAATCTATTCACCAATTAAAAAAAGAAAATTATATTTACAAAGGAAAGCTGGATCCACCTAAATCAGAACAAACTAAAGGTTGGGAAAAAAGAGAACAATTATTATTTAAATCTACATTGTTTGGTGATGATTTAGATAGACCTTTACAAAAAAGTGATGGTGAATGGACGTATTTTGCTGGAGATCTAGCTTATCATTCATACAAAATTTCTCGGAAGTATAATACTTTAATAAATATTCTAGGAGCAGATCATGCTGGTTATACTAAAAGAATAACATCAGCAACCAAGGCTCTTTCTAAAAAAAGAGTTGAACTTATATGCAAAGTTGCACAATTAGTAAAGCTGTATAAGGATGGTAGTCCGTTTAAAATGTCAAAAAGAAAAGGTGACTACATTACAGTTGAGGATTTAATTTCTGAAGTAGGAAAAGATTCTGTTAGATTTATGATGCTAAATAGAAGTAACGATGTAGAATTGGATTTTGATTTTAAAAAAGTTACCGAACAGTCTAAAGATAATCCTGTTTTTTATGTTCAGTATGCTTATGCGAGAATTAACTCAATTTATAGAAATCTCAAACTTAAAATAGATGACAAAATTAAAGTTAATACAGTTAATTTTGATCTTAATAGTCACGAAATAGAGATTTTAAGAAAGATCTCCGAATGGCCAAGATGTATAGAAATTTCTATAAATAAAATGGAGCCACACAGGATTCCTTTTTACTTATACGAATTAGTTACTTTATTTCATGCTTACTGGAATATGGGAAGAGATAATGAACAGTATCGATTTATAAAAAATAACAAAGCTACCAGTAACTGGAAGTTGTTACTGTTACAAGCTTTGTCTATTGTGATAAGAAATGGTATGACTATTTTAGGTGTATCTGTTCCTAAAAAAATGTAATGTTAAAAAATATTTTTTACATAACATCATTATTTATTTTTATAATATTTACTGCGATTTTTTACTTTTCTGATAATCATATAAACCAAATAAACAAAATAAGATCTTCCTATTTAAAATTAAATAATGTGGACAATACAAATTTGCCTCTTCTTAAAAATGACACAGTAAATATAATCGAGTATAAAAATGAAGTAGAAAGTTTTAAAAAAAGAAAAAAATATAAATTTTGGGAGTTGTTTGATCAGTAAATTAAAATTTAGAAAAGCGGTTATTTTTGGTATAAAGGGTAAAAAATTGTCGCTAGGCGAAATAAATATTTTAAAAAAAAGTAAGCCCTGGGGTATAATCTTATTTTCAAGAAATATCACGAATATAAATCAACTTAAATTATTAATACAAAAGATTAGGAGCGTAACAAAAGATAAAAAATTTCCAATTCTGATTGACCAGGAGGGTGGTGTGGTCTCAAGATTAAATAGCATAGTAGATTTGAGTATTTTTTCCCAAGAGTACTTTGGTAACCTTTACAAAAATAATCGAAGGCAATTTTTTACACAGTATAAAGTTTATATAGATGTTGTAGCTGAAATTATGAACAATGTTGGAATTAACATTAACACTGTACCTGTTCTTGATCTTAAAAGAAAAATTAGCAACAAAGTAATTGGTACAAGATCTTTCTCTAGTGATAAAAATATAGTTAAAAATATTGGTAATATATGTATTAATTTCTTTTACAAAAAAAAAATATCAACAGTAATGAAACATATACCAGGGCATGGTCACTCAAATTGTGATAGTCACTATAAATTACCAATTATTAAGTTAAATAAAAAGAAACTTTCCCAAAATGATTTTTTCCCATTTAAAAAATGCAATTCATTTTTCGCTATGACCGCACATATTATTTATCAAGCTTTTGATAAAAAGTTTCCTGCCACACACTCGAAAATAATTATTAAAGATTTAATAAGAAAAAATATGGAATTTAAAGGTATTTTAATTTCTGACGATATATCAATGAAAGCTTTGAAATATGGATTAAAAAAGAATGCTTTAAATGCTTTAAACGCTGGATGCAACTTAGTTTTGCATTGCAATGGAAATATCAAGGAAATGAATACATTGTCAAAAATTATACCCACAGTTGATAAATTTACATTAAAAAAAACATCACAATTTTATAAATTTTTAGGATAATATTTATTTATGAATTTGCCGATAAACAATTCACTTGAAATAAATATTGATAATTACAACGGACCTTTAGATGTCTTATTAGATTTAGCAAAATCTCAAAAAGTAGATTTAGCTAAAATTTCAGTAACACAACTAGCTGATCAATTTATTGAATTTATTAATAAAGCTAAAGAGGTTAATCTAGATTTAGCCTCAGAGTATTTACTAATGGCAACTTGGCTTACTTATTTAAAGTCTAAACTTTTATTACCCCAAGATGAGGATGATGAATTCAAAGCTTTTGAAATAGCAGAGAAATTAAAGTTACAATTAAAAAAGTTAGAATTAATTCGTCTTCTATCGGATCAACTACTTAAAAAAAGAATTTTAGGTAAAGATATTCATATGAGAGGAATGTCGGGAGGTATAAAAATGTCATCTAAATCTAGTTATCATGTAACTTTATATGATTTGCTTAAATCATACTCAAATCATGTTATGAGAAAAAATTTTTTATCAATTTCGATACCTAAACTTCCAGTTTGCACAACTGAGCAGGCGATTAAGATAATTAAAAAAAATCTCTCTAATATAAAAGATTGGAAAGAAGTTTTTAACTTAGTGCCAGATAATTTCAAAAGTTCTCAAGATTTAAAAAAGTCTGGTGTGTCAGGTTTTTTTGCTGCATCCTTAGAGTTAACAAGAGAAGGTTTAATTAACATAATGCAAAATGAAAAATTTGGCAAAATACTAATCAAAGCAAAAAAATGAAAAAGAAAAACAATATAAAAATTTTGAAATTTCCAAGAGGTAATATAGAAAGAGAGAGACAGGTTGAAGCGATTTTATTTTCTGCTGAGGAGCCTTTAGATATAGAAACTATTCAATCTAGATTAAAATCTCAGACTGACGTTAAAAAAATTCTTGATTCATTAGCACAACAATACAAAGATCGTGGTGTGAATCTTGTTTGCATTGCTAACAAATGGTCTTTTAGAACAGCTTCAAATCTGCACAAACTAATGAATTTACAAAAAACATCTACAAAAAAACTTTCTAAAGCTGCGATAGAAACTTTATCGATTATAGTTTACCATCAACCTGTTACACGATCTGAAATAGAAGATATAAGAGGTGTTGCTTTTGCTACAGGAACGCTAGAAATACTTTTAGAACTAGATTGGGTAAGACCGTCTGGTAGAAAAAATGTACCAGGAAAACCAATTCAATATGTAACGACCGATAATTTTTTAAGTCATTTTAATCTACAAAAATTATCAGATTTACCAAACGTAGAAGAGCTAACATCAGCAGGACTTATAGATAGCTCTAATGTAGACAAAGCTATATTTGGTACTGGAAAATTTTTCAAGGAACAGGAAGAAAAAAAGGAGAATATATATTCTAATATTGATGATTTATTGAACGGTACCCTTAAGTCTGAAGAAGAATAAAAGATACCTTTAATAAAGCATAAAAATTGTATATAAATTAGTTATGAGTATAGGATTTTGGCAAATTGCAATAGTTGTAGTTTTAGTTGTTCTTCTATTTGGAAGAGGTAAAATTTCAAGCTTAATGGGAGATGTAGCTAAAGGAATTAAAAGTTTTAAAAAAGGAATGAAAGATCCTGTGCAGGATCAACCGGACTCCACATCCTCGCAAAATCAATCCAGCGAAGAAGATAATTCAGATAAAAAATAATTTAAAATGCCACAAATTGGATGGTTTGAAATACTGATCGTAGTAGTTTTGGCCATATTGATTATAGGTCCAAAAGATTTTCCCGTCATTCTTAAAAAAATTGGCTCGTGGATTGGTTCATTTAAAAATTATTTTCGAGAAATGCAAAAAGACATTACCGAGGTTGAGGATACTATTGAAGAAGACATTATAGATAAAAAAGATAATAAAAAAAATGAGCTATGAAAAAGAAAAAAAATCTAGTTTTGTAGAGCATCTTACTGAATTAAGGTCAAGACTTGTAAAATCTATCGTTTATCTATTTGTTTTTTTTATTGTTTGCTATTTTTTTGCTGAAAATATTTATAGTTTTTTGGTAGCACCATATGCTGATGCAGTTAAAGATGACGACACAAATAGAAGAATGATTTTTACTGCACTACACGAAACATTTATTACATATTTAAAAGTAGCTTTTTTTGCCGCAATGTTTGTTACCAGCCCTATAATTTTAACCCAGGTATGGAAATTTGTAGCTCCAGGTTTATATAAAAATGAAAAAAAAGCTTTAGCACCATATTTAATAGCTACACCAACTCTTTTTCTTTTAGGCGGTTTGTTGGTTTATTATTTAATAATGCCTTTAGCAATAAAGTTTTTTTTAACTTTTGAAACTTCTGCCCAGGTAAGTAATTTACCTATACAATTAGAAGCTAAAGTTAATGAATATTTATCATTAATAATGAGACTTATTTTTGCTTTTGGTATTAGCTTTCAATTACCAGTTTTATTAAGTCTTTTGGCAAGAGTTGGTTTTATTGATTCGGAGTATTTAAAGAAAAGAAGAAAGTATGTAATTGTAATAATTTTTGCGGCAGCTGCTTTATTAACACCACCTGACCCGATAACACAAATTGGTTTAGGAATACCTTTGTTAATTTTATATGAATTATCTATATTAT
>CACFQR010000014.1 GCA_902568465.1 uncultured Pelagibacteraceae bacterium
TCTTCTAAATCATGATTATTATAAGCTATATCATCTGAAATCGATGCGATTTGTGCTTCCATAGATGGAAAAGTTTTAAAAATAATTTTTTTATTAAAAAAATCTTCCTTTAGTATTTTTTTATATATATTTATATTTTTTACTGGTCCATTATGTTTTATCAAACCATCTAGAGTTTCAATAGTAAGATTAAGACCATTGAATTTATAATATTTTTTTTCTAAATAAGTAACAATTCTTAGAGTTTGTATATTATGATTAAAACCACCATGGTTTAACATAAATTCACTCAAAACTTCTTCGCCGGCATGACCAAATGGTGTGTGACCAAGATCGTGTGCCAAACTTAATGTTTCACATAAATCTTCATTTAATCCGAGTGATCTAGCTAAAGATCTTGCTATTTGTGAAACTTCCATAGAATGAGTGAGTCGTGTTCTATAATGATCGCCTTCAGTATTTACGAAGACTTGGGTTTTGTGCTTTAATCTTCTAAATGATGATGAGTGTATTATCCTATCCCTGTCTCTTTGATACGGGGATCTCATAAAATCTTCTTTTTCCTTATAAATTCTTCCTAATGAATTGATAGATTTAATAGCATAACGTTTGAGGTAATAATCTCTAAAATTTTTTTGCATAAATTAGTTAAGATGATTATATTATAATGTTATATAGAATACATGATTAAAGAAATAAATTTTAGCAAACAGGCTGTTGAAAAAATTAACCAACTTGTATCAAATAAACCTTCAGGTACCTATTTTAGAATTGCAGTGAAGGGTGGCGGCTGCTCAGGTTTTAAATATGATTTTTCTTTTGATAAGAATATTACAAATGAAGATATGAAATATAATAATATTGTTATTGATAAATCTTCTTTTAACATGTTGAAAGGTTCACAAGTAGACTTTGCCAATGAATTAATTGGAAGTTCATTTAAAATATCAAATCCACAAACTAAATCTTCTTGTGGGTGTGGTATATCTTTTTCAATTTAATGAAAATTGCCACGTGGAACGTTAATTCGATCAGGGCAAGAATTGATAATTTAAAACAATACTTAAAAAGCAATTCACCAGATATCATTTTATTACAAGAAATAAAAACTGAAGAAAAAAACTACCCATTAGAAGATTTGAAACAACTTGGTTATTTTTCCTATGTTAATGGTCAAAAAAGTTATAATGGGGTTGCTATTTTAGCAAAAAAGAAAATTGATATTTGTGATAAAAATTTAAAAGGTGATACTATTAAACAAGCTAGATACATATCAGCAAATATTAAATTTAGAAAATATAATATCGAAGTTATAAATATATATGTTCCAAATGGAAATCCGGTGGATACAGATAAGTATCAATATAAAATCATGTGGTTAGATAACTTGATAAAAAGTATTGAAAAAAAAATTAAAAAAAAGGTTCCTTTAATAATTGGCGGAGATTTCAATATAATTCCTGAAGAAAAAGATGTTTATTCGCCGAATTCATATATAAACGATGCATTATTTAGATTAGAAATAAGAAAAAAATTTAGAATTCTAATTAATTTAGGATTATTCGATGTTTACAGACATTTTAATAAAGGAGATGGTAATTATACATTTTGGGATTATCAAAGAGGCTCTTGGCAAAAAAATAATGGTTTAAGAATTGATCATTTTTTAATTACTGGTGAGTTGATAGATAAAGTTAAAAAAATAGAGATTAAAAAAAATATAAGAAATCAACTTAAACCTTCAGATCATGCTCCAGTTGAATGTACTTTTTGAAAAAAGGAACTAGGGCCACATTGTTTGATAAAATTATAATTATTCTTTCTTAAATACTCAAATATATTATTAGAATCCTTATTAGATTTTCCGGCTGAATCTTTTGTTTCAACACAAATTAAATCTGGTTGATATTTTTTTAAATTAAAGCTTTGTAATACTGAGTGGTCACTTCCTTCACAATCAATATTTAAAAAGTTTATCTGGGGTAAATTACTGATTTTCTTTACTATACTATCAAAAGATTGGGTTTTAATTTTCCTTTTAGTCATATTTTTGAAAGCAATTTTTTTGTTTGAAGTGTCATAAAAAAATTTATTGATAGTATTTACTGGGCTAAAATGATGATCAAAAAATAATTCGGATTCCTCAGTAAAATTAGAAATAGCAGCACATATATTAAAATCCTTTGGTCTTATTATATTGTAGAGATCAATAGATGTTTTGTTTAAATCTATATTTATTCCAGACCAACCTTTATTAAATAATAAACATGTATTGCTATACATTATTGGATGAAAGCAGCCAATATCTACATAAAAGCCTTTTTTTCTATTAATAAAATACTTTTCAATAAAAATATCTTCACCCCATTGAGAATAATTTTTTCTTTTTATTAGGGCCTTGTTTCTAATATAGAGATTGTAATAAATGTATAATTTGTAAGTAAAATAATTTTTTAAAAAAATTTTTTTTAATGACATTAAGTTGCTTAATTCACTTGTTTTCTTAGTTGTTCTAGTTTTATTTTGTTTGTTAAGCTGTTTTTCTTATCATAAAGCAATTTAAACTTTATTTTATTATTAATTTTTACTTGTGCATTTTTAATATTTCTAACTTCTACATTGTCAGCAACTATACTTATAGGTCTTTTTTTTATGTTCAAATTATTAATTTTTATTAATGAGTTTGAGGAAACTATTTTTCCTTTCCATCTACGAGGCCTAAAAGGACTAATTGGTGTGATTGCAATCTTTTTAGAATTTAAAGATAAAATTGGTCCATGCACTGATAAATTGTAAGCTGTACTTCCTGCCGGAGTTGAAACTAGAACACCATCACAAATTAATTTTTTAATTAATTTTTTTTTACCAACTATAATTTCAAGTGAGGCTGTTTGTCTGCTCTGTCTTAATAAAGAGACATCGTTTATTGCAATACTTCTCTTTTTCTCACCACTTTTTGTTAAAACGTTCATTTCTAGTGGGGAAATAATTGATACTTTTGCTCTTTTAATACTTTCTATAATCTTCTTTGTTTTAAATTTATTCATTAAAAAACCAAAACTACCTTTATTTAGTCCATAAAATGGTTTTTTATAATTTTTAAATTTTTTTAATGTCTCAAGCATAAATCCATCTCCACCAACAACTACGATAGTATTAGATTTTTTTACAGAATGATTTTTGTAATTTTTTAGAAGAATCTTTTTATAAATTTTAGCTTTATTTGTTTTATCTATTGCAAAATGTAGTTTCATTTATCGCTAAAATATATATCTCTGTAATAAGCTATAATTTTTTCCTTTGAATTATTTGAATCAGAAAATATAGCAATAAAGTTTGTAAAAGAAATGTTATGTGTTTTTATAAGTAGCTCTTTTACATTAATTTTACGTGTATGCCACTCTCCAGTTTTATCATTTGATATTACGTAGTCTCGGCTACCTTTTGTCCATGGACTTTGCTGTAAAAATCCTTCATCTAAAAAAGAAGAATGTGACAAACTGAGTATTTTTGCCCCAATTTTTTTTCCATGACCAACCATTATTCGTGCTGCCCAATCATGCCCATCTTTGGTAGTTTGGTCGATATTTGTAAAATCTTTCTCGATTTTGAAGGTTATATTTAAAAAAGGCATTTCATCTAATAGTTTTTTATTTTTTATTTCGAGTCCCAACCCTGTCGCGCTGGAATCTGCAACTGCCTTTAAATAATATCCCTTTTCATCCTTACCATTGGTATAGATAGTTTTTTTACCAAAGCCCTTTTTTTTAAGAAGTTTCATACCATCATCAGTAAAATCAATTTTAAATTCTGCTGCAGATGTTGGTGAAATGAATAAAAGCAGCAACAATAAATAAAAGAGAATTTTCATGTTTTTTACCTTTCTGGTGCCCTCGGCCAGACTCGAACTGGCACTCCCTAATGGGCAAGGATTTTAAGTCCTTTGT
>CACFQR010000015.1 GCA_902568465.1 uncultured Pelagibacteraceae bacterium
TCGGACTCGTCTGCATTAATAACAAGATAATGAGGTCTTGTTCCTGTCTCTTTTGGAGCAAAAGATAATTTTAAACCTGTTGGGAAACCTGCTCCTCCTCTTCCTCTCAATTCAGAATCTTTTATTTCCTTGATGATATGATCTTTACCTTTAAGAATTATATCTTTTGTATTTAACCAGTCTCCTCTTTTAATAGCAAAATCTATTTCCCAGCCCAAATCATTATATAAGTTTTTAAATATTCTATCCTCGTCTTTAAGCATTCTTAACTCCTAATAAAGTAGTTTTTCCACTTTCTGGCGCATTATTTTTTCTATTCTTAACAGATCCAGCCTCAGGAAATTCATCTTTTAATAATTTTAGAATTATTTTTTCAGTTTCCTGTTCATCTAAATCTTCAAAATAATCTTTGTTGATTTGCATCATAGGTGCATTAACGCATGCTCCCAGACACTCGACTTCAGTCCATGAGCAAAGTCCATTTTTTGAAAGCTCATTATCATTTTCTGAAATATGTTTTTTACACATATCAGTAATTTTTTTTGCTCCTCTAATCATACAAGGTGTTGTGGTGCAAACTTGCACAAAGTACTTACCTACTGGGCTTAAATTAAACATTGAGTAAAAAGTTGCCACCTCATAAACTTTTATATATGGCATATCTAAAAATTTAGAAACGTACTTAATTCCTGCTAATGGTATCCAATTATTGTTTTGATTTTGGACTAAATACAATAAAGATAATACAGCGCTAGCTTTTTTATTTTTTGGATATTTTTTAATCTCGCTATCCGCTTTTTTTAAGTTTTCTTCAGAAAATTTAAAAGTCTCAGGTTGTTGTTTAGATATTTTTTTTAGACTCATCTATCAACCTCTCCAAAAACAATATCTAATGAACCTAAAACAGCAGGAACATCAGCCAGCATATGTCCTTTTAGTAAATAGTCCATTGCTTGAAGGTGAGAGAATCCTGGTGCTCTAATTTTACATTTATAGGGTTTGTTGCTTCCATCTGATATTAAATATACACCAAACTCACCTTTTGGCGCCTCAACTGCAGTGTAAACCTCTCCTTTGGGAACTCTAAAACCTTCTGAAAATAACTTAAAATGGTGTATTAAAGCTTCCATAGAATTTTTAATATCATCTCTTTTTGGTGGGGTAAATTTTCCATCAATACATTTAACAGGTCCTGATGGCATTTTTTTAATACAATCTTTAATGATTTTTACACTTTCTCTCATTTCCTCCATTCTACAAACGTATCTATCGTAGCAGTCACCATTTTTCCCAACTGGAATTTTAAAATCAAAATCTTTATAGCATTCATATGGTTGAGATTTTCTGAGATCCCATGGAATTCCTGAACCTCTTAACATTACGCCGGAAAAACTATGTTCGATAGCTTCTTGTTTAGTCACTATTCCAATATCAACATTCCTTTGCTTAAATATTCTATTATCAGTAAGTAAATTTTCTAGATCGTCTATAACTTTAGGAAAATTTTCACAAAAAGAAAGAATATCCTCACTCAAACCTCTAGGTAAATCTTTGTGTACTCCACCAGGCCTAAAATAATTTGCATGCAATCTTGAACCAGATACTCTCTCATAAAAAGTCATGAGTGTTTCCCTTTCTTCAAAACCCCAGAGTGATGGAGTTAGAGCACCAACATCTAAAGCTTGTGTTGTAATATTCAGTAGGTGACTTAGAATTCTTCCAATTTCACAAAATAATACCCTAATATATTGTCCTCTAATTGGAACTTCAATATTAGAAAGCTTTTCTATTGCAAGTGCAAAAGCATGTTCTTGATTCATTGGAGCCACATAGTCCAGTCGATCAAAATAAGGAACTGCTTGGGTGTAAGTTTTGTGTTCAATTAATTTTTCAGTACCTCTATGTAATAAACCAATATGTGGATCAATCTTCTCTACAATTTCACCATCCAATTCTAAAATCAACCTAAGAACACCATGAGCAGCGGGGTGCTGAGGACCAAAATTAAGATTCATAGTTTTAGTTTTTTTATTCACTATTTTTCCTTTGTCTTATTTTTCTCTTCTTCTTTTCTAATATACTTAGTTCCTTCCCAAGGACTTTCAAAATCAAAATCTCTGTATTCTTGGTCCAATTTAACTGGTTCGTAAATTACTTTTTTTTTATTTTCGCTATATCTTACTTCTGTGTGACCTGTTAAAGGAAAATCTTTTCTTAGAGGAAATCCTTCAAAATTATAATCAGTAAGTATTCTTCTTAGATCAGGATGGTCCTTAAATGAAATGCCATACATATCAAAGATTTCTCTTTCCATCCAGTTGGCTGATGGAAAAATTTTGGTAATTGAAGGAATTATTTCTTTTTCATTTATTTCTACATTAATAATTACTCTTGTATTATTTTCATGGCTAAGAAGTAAATAAACAATTTTAAATCTTTTATCGTTTTT
>CACFQR010000016.1 GCA_902568465.1 uncultured Pelagibacteraceae bacterium
ATAGCTTTGATGGAATAATTATTAATGCTGCGGGTTTTACTCATACATCAGTTGCTATTAGAGATGCTTTAGATATCTTTAAGAGACCAATTATAGAATTACATATATCTAATATATATAAGAGAGAAGAATTTAGGCAAAAATCGCTAATTAGTGATATTGTTACTGGTGGAATATTTGGTTTAGGATCTGAAGGTTATATTTTAGCCATAATTTCTTTAGAAAAGATGCTTACAAATGAAAATTGATAAAAAATTAATTAAAGAATTAAGTGAGTACTTAGATGAATTTAATCTAACAGAAATTGAATTTACCGAGAAAGATACAAAAATTAAAGTATCTAAGAATAATATTTCTAAAAATAATCAATCAATACCTGTTTTAAAAGATAACTCAAACATTAAAGAGAATGATGCAAACTCAAGCAATGTAAGTTCAGGCCTAGAAGTAACATCACCTATAATAGGTACAGCATACCATGCGCCAGAGCCTGGAGCTAAAAAATTTGTAGAAGTTGGTAAGCGAATAAAAAAAGGCGATACAGTCATGATTGTCGAGGCAATGAAAACTATGAATCATGTTCCTTCAACAGCAGATGGAGTAGTCAAAGAAATCTGTGTAGAAGATGGCCAACCAGTAGAATTTGGACAAACAATTATAATACTTAAATAATGTTTAAAAAAATTCTAATTGCAAACCGAGGGGAAATTGCAGTTAGAGTTATAAGAGCATGTAAAGAATGGGGCATAGCAACTGTAGCTGTTCATTCTGATGTGGATAGAGATAGTATGCATGTAAGAATGGCTGATGAAAGTGTCTGTATAGGATCACATCAACCTGTAAACAGTTATCTCAATATCCCAGCACTAATGTCAGCAATAGACATCACAAATTCTGAAGCTGTTCATCCTGGATATGGTTTTTTGTCAGAAAATGCTAATTTTGCTAGAGTGCTTGAGGAAAATAATATTAAATTTATTGGTGCATCTTCAAAACTAATAGAAATGATGGGAGATAAAATTCAGGCAAAAAAAATAGCTAAAGAAAATGGTTTACCTATAATTGAGGGCTCTGAAGGAGGAGTTAAAGATATAAAAGAAGCAAAAGAATTATGTAAAAAAATTGGTTTTCCAGTTTTAATAAAAGCTGCTGCAGGTGGTGGTGGTAAAGGAATGAAAATAGTTCACAAAGAGGAAGAATTTGAGAATTTATTCTCAACTGCAAAATCTGAAGCACTCAAATATTTTGGAAATGATGAAATATATTTAGAGAAATTTTTTCAAAATCCTAGGCATATTGAAGTTCAAGTTTTATCTGGAAAAAATAGAACGGTGCACTTACATGAAAGAGACTGTTCAGTTCAAAGAAGACATCAAAAACTAATTGAAGAAACTCCTAGTCCAGTTTTGAATGATGAAATCAGAAAAGATCTTTTTGAGAGAACTGTTAAAATGGTAAGTAAAATTGGTTATGAAGGAGCTGGGACTGTAGAATTTATATATGAAGATGGAAAATTTTATTTTTTAGAGATGAATACAAGGGTACAGGTTGAACATCCTGTATCTGAAATGGTCACAGGTATTGATATTATAAAAGAGCAAATTTCTATCGCCTACAATGGTAATACTGCATTAAATCAGTCAGATATTAATCCCAGAGGTCACGCAATAGAATGTAGAATTAATGCCGAGGATCCAAGTAAAAACTTTCAACCTTCACCTGGAATCATAGAGATGTGCCATCAACCTTCTGGTTTTAGAACAAGAGTTGATGGGGCAATTTTTCAGGGTTATAAAGTTACGCCATTTTACGATAGTATGGTTTGCAAGCTTATATGCCATGGTAGAAATAGAGCTGAAGCGATTCAGAGAATGAATAGATCTCTTGATGAATTTGTCATAGAAGGAATTACGACCACTATTCCATTACATAAAAAACTATTAAGTCACAGAAAATTTATTAATTCAGATTTTAATGTAAGCTGGCTTGATAAGGAAAAAATAATTTAGTAACAATTTACTAGCCAAATATCATATACTGGATGGTCAAATGGAGTTATTGAAGGACTTGATGAAAACATCCATCCATTAAAAACGTAAACTTTATCATTATCATTTTTTGTCAAATCTCTAACTTGGATATAAGCTTTAATTTCAGGATTGTCATCAAGTTCTGAGTTTGTACATTTCATTACTTTTATTGCTAAATCTTTATAAATACTTTCTTGACCA
>CACFQR010000017.1 GCA_902568465.1 uncultured Pelagibacteraceae bacterium
AAATAGTAAAGTTAGAAATGAAATTGATAGAATAAAAAATGGTAAATTGCCCGAAGATTTTGATAAGCACATTATATCTTTGAGGAAAAAGATTTTTGATTTAAAATCTTCAGAAGCCACAAGAAAATCTTCTGCTTTTATTTTAGAAAATATAACTGAGAATTTACCTGAGTTAATTGGTGGATCGGCAGATTTAAGTGGTTCTAATAATACAATAACTAAACATTCTAAAGTGATTAAATCTTCAAATTTTAAAGGTAATTATATCCATTATGGAGTAAGAGAACATGGTATGGCTGGAATTATGAATGGTATGGCTCTTCACAGTGGAATAATTCCTTATGGAGGAACTTTTTTAATATTTTCAGATTATTGTAAACCTTCAATAAGATTATCTGCTCTCATGGGTCTAAAAGTTATTTATATTTTTTCTCATGACTCTATCGGTCTAGGAGAAGATGGACCAACTCATCAACCAGTAGAACATTTAGCTCACTTGAGAGCAATACCAAATTTAAATGTTTTTAGACCAGCTGACACAATTGAGACACTTGAATGTTGGGAAATGGCCTTAAAAAGCAGTACTACTCCCAGCGTGATAGCCTTATCAAGACAAAAAATTAAATTTGTCACTGAAACGCTCACAAATAAAAATATGAGCGCACTTGGAGGTTACGAACTCAAAAAAACTAATTCTAATCCTGAAATTACTTTAATTGCTTCTGGTTCTGAAGTTGAAATTGCTATTGAAGCGTCAAATAAGTTAAAAGAAGCAAGCATAAATTCTAAAGTAGTTTCAATGCCCTGCCAAGAATTGTTTGACAAACAACCAAAGGAGTACCGGGAAAAAGTTATTGAAAAAAATTCTAAAAAAATATCTATAGAGGCAAGTAGTATATTTGGATGGGAAAAATATGTTGGTCCCGATGGAGCTTCTTTAGGATTAAAATCTTTTGGAAAAAGTGCACCTTATAAATCAATTTATGAAGATTTTAATTTAACTAGTGATAGTGTTGTTATGATTGCTAAGAAAATGTTAGATAAATAATTATGACTATAAAAGTTGGTATAAATGGGTTTGGCAGGATAGGAAGAATGGTTCTTAGATCTATTATTGAGAATAATAGAAAAGACCTGGAAGTGGTTGCTATTAATAACAGGGGAAACTCTGAAGTTAGTAGTTTTTTATTAAAGCATGACACCATTCATGGAAAATTAAAAGCTAGAGTAGATCATACAGAAAAAGAAATTAAAATTAACGGGAAAACAATAAATTTAATTCGTGAAACTGAAATTTCTAAAATAAATTGGAAAAAACATAATGTAAATGTTGTTTTAGAGTGTACAGGAAAATTTAATACTAAAGAAAAATCATCACAGCATATTAATTCGGGTGCTAAAAAAGTTTTAGTTTCAGCTCCGTGCAAAGGTGCAATAAATATTGTATTTGGGGTAAATCAAAAAATATTAAAAAAAAATGATGATGTAATTGCTGCTGCATCATGTACGACAAATTGTTTAGCTCCTGTAGCAAAAGTAATAAATGATAAGTTTGGAATAGAACGTGGTTTTATGACTACTATTCACTCATACACAACTGATCAGAGGCTATTGGACAATTCTCATAAAGATTTGAGAAGAGCAAGAAGTGCAGCTAGTTCAATGATACCAACAACTACTGGCGCGACTAAATCAGTGGCCGATGTTATTCCTGATTTAAAAGGCAAAGTGGAAGGGGTTTCAATTAGAGTTCCAACCCCGAATGTTTCTTTGGTGGAATTTGTTTTTACATCAAAAAAAAATATGACTACAGAAGAAATAAATAATTCGTTTATAAAAGCTGCTAAATCAGAATTAAAAAATATACTAAATACTAACGATGAACAGCTTGTGTCTACAGACTTTAACCATGACCCACACTCTTCTATAGTTGATTTATCCTTAACTAAGGTTATCGATAAAAAAATGGCAAAAGTTTCTGCCTGGTATGACAATGAATGGGGTTTTGCCAATAGGATGTGTGATTTAGCAGTTTATTTAGGAAATCTGAAATAATTCATGGGCAAACTAAAAGCTCTTGATGAAAAATTTAATTTAGCTAACAAAAGAATACTTTTACGCGTAGATTTAAATGTACCTTTGCATGAAGGTAGAGTGACAGATGAATCAAGAATAAAAAAAGTTGTTCCTATTATAAAAGAATTCATAAA
>CACFQR010000018.1 GCA_902568465.1 uncultured Pelagibacteraceae bacterium
TGGGGAACAATTTTGAAAGCCAAAAAATATTGCTGTTTTTTTTTCTTGATGGGCTTTTTCTATATCCTTAAAAGTTTTTCCATGAAAAATTAGATCTTTATAATCTTTAAAATATTTATTCCAAGTTTCTACATTTTTTTTTACTTCATTAAAATCTTCGTGATAAGCTATGGTAACGTGTACAGCATCTAATTTTGCTTCATTATTTATCTGAAAAATTTCTTTTGACCAATTACAGTATTGTAGATTATCTATTCGATAATTATTCATCAATTTAATTTATTTATTTTTTCTGGCCTCTATGTTTTTGAATTCTCTGACCATACTGTTGGGTAACTCTATCAAATATTATTGCTAGAGCCACAATTGCCAAACCATTCATCAGACCCAGAGCTAAATATTGATTAGAGATAGCTTGTAATATAGGTATACCCAATCCTTTTACACCAATCATTGAAGCAATAACAACCATAGCTAAGGCCATCATAATTGTTTGGTTTACACCTGCGAATATTGTTGGAAGTGACAATGGTATCTGTACAGATTTAAGTTTTTGCATAGGTGTTGCTCCAAAAGCTTCGCTTGCCTCAAGGGCCTCTTTATCAACTTCCCTTATTCCTAAATTTGTTAATCTTACTATTGGAGGAAGAGCATATATACAAACAGCCAGCAAGCCTGGCACTTTTCCAATTCCTAGCAACATTATAATTGGTATAAGGTAAACAAAACTTGGAATAGTTTGCATCATATCTAAAATTGGTAGTATTGCTTTTTCAACTCTATTTGATTTTGACATTGCTACACCAATTGGTATTCCAACAACGATACATACTAAGGTAGCTACAGATATAATTGCTACGGTGGCCATTGTATTTTTCCACATTCCAAAATATCCGATAACAACAAAACATAAAATTGTTCCAATAACCAATTTAATATTTCTTGATCCTACCCATGCCAATAAACCTAAAATTCCAATAACAATCGGCCAAGGTGTGGTTACTAATAACTTTTCAAGCCATATTAAAAAATATAACAAAGGATCAAAAAAACCTTCTATGGCATCACCGTATGCTCTTGAAAAATTTCTGAACCCTAGATCTATCCCTTTTTTTAATTCCCTTAAGGAATTTGCTTCCATTACCGGTATTTTATTGAAAAATTCCATTTTAATTTTATATCGCAAAAAATTTAATCGAACCCGTTTTCAACGGGTTCGATTATTCTTAAACTGTTACAATCCAGCTTTTATTTTTTTCTTAGCTGAGCTCGATACCCACTTACTCCAAACTTTTTCTTGAGTTTTGAGAAATTCGACTGCAGCGTCAGCACCTTCTGCTTGGTTTTCTCCCATCCAAACTAACATACCGTTCATTACTGGTCCTGGATAAACTCTTTTCTTAAGATAGTTCATGCCATCTTTTCCAGCAGTTTTTTTATAATTGTCTGTTACAACAGTAAACACTTCAGATTTTACCCATGAAGTTTTTTTAGGATCGGCACATTCTTGTTCAGGTTTAACAATACAGTTATCCCAATTGTCTTTGCCTCCCCATTTACCCATGTCTACAGCTTGCATGTCATATTTACCAATTAAAGCTGTTGGAGACCAATAATAACCAAACCAGTTTTCTCCTCTTTCTGCAGCTTTTGCTATTGAACCATCAAGTCCAGCAGCTGAACCAGTTTCAACTATCTTCCAACCTTTTTTTTCCATCTCCCAAGCTCTAAAATGGTTTCTATTACTTAATTCACAGTTCCATCCTGGAGGACATATATGAAATCCACCTTTAGATGGATCTTCTGGGTGTGGAAAAAGATCTGGTCTTTTTAAAACTGCATCAGCAGTTGTAAGTTCGGGATGTTTTTTTAAAGTTTCTGGTAATACCCACCATCCTTCACCTAGACCTGTAATTGGTGCTAGATTGATAGAGTGTAATTTGCCTTCATCCATAGCTTTGTTTAATGCAACAATTGCTGCATTGGCCCAAAACTCTGGAGCTACGTCTGGCTCACCTTTTTCTTGCATTGACGTGAAAGTTGGCATTGTTGCCCCCGGCACTAGCTCTACTTCACAGCCATAACCTTTTTCAAGAATAATTTTATCAACTTCAGCCATAAAGTTTGCAGATGCCCAGTTCATGTTTGCAATTGTTATTTTTCCACATGCTGCATTTGCATTAAAGCTAATAG
>CACFQR010000019.1 GCA_902568465.1 uncultured Pelagibacteraceae bacterium
CAGTTAATCCTTCATTTAAACCGGTCATTTCTTTAAATTCATTTGCTTTCAAAATAAACTTTTCACCATCAAAAAATCTTCTATCAAAAGGACCAATAATTATTCTAACAATTGCTTGTGTAACAAACATTGTTCCGATGCTTACCATTGCCAACATAACTGGTGGACTTTTTTTCATACGGTAATAACTAAAGACTAGTTTGTCCTTAACCAAAACGTATAGTATTGTAACAACTATACCGAAAGGAATAGCAAGTAATGCTGTGGGTAAAAAACCAAGGTTAAAACCTAGTGACTGTAAGTACCAAGTGAACAAGATGGTGAACATGGTTCCGAATGACATAAGATCTCCTGCAGTAAAATAGGCAAATCTTAAAATTCCATAAATCAAAGAAACAAAAATAGCACCCAATGCTAGCTGTGACCCATAAGATAGTGCAGGAACAAATATATAATTTAATAATAAAACTATTGCATTTATAAAATCCATATTATCCACCCAAAAATGATCTTCTAACTTCAGGATCATTTAGTAACTCTTTTCCTGTACCAGAAAATTTATTTTCTCCCGTGACTAAAACATACCCTCTGTCTGCAATGCTTAAAGCTTGCTTTGCATTTTGTTCAACCATTATGATTGCTACATTAGTTTTTTTTACTTTAAGTATATGATCAAATAATTCGTCCATTACAATTGGCGAAACTCCAGCAGTAGGTTCGTCAAGCATTAGGACTGAAGGTTTGGTCATTAAAGCTCTTCCTAGAGCCACTTGCTGTCTTTGACCACCTGATAGTTCTCCTACTATTTGAGAGCTTTTTTCTTTTAAAACTGGGAATAGTTCATAAATTTCATTAATGATTTCTTCAATTTGCTCCTCTCTTAAAAAAGCACCCATTTCTAAATTTTCTTGAACACTTAATCCTGTAAAAACATTTCTCGTCTGTGGTACAAATGATATTCCTCGCTTAACTCTATCTTGAGGAGATAATTTAGATATATCATTTCCATTAATAGAAACTTTCCCTGATTTAAGATTTAAAAGACCAAGCATTGCTTTCATTGCTGTGGATTTTCCAGCTCCATTTGGTCCAAGTATTGCAACAATTTCCCCTCTATTAACATCAATTGTGCACGAACTAATTATATCTGCACCACCATAACCCCCTGTCATATTTTCACCAGAAAAATAGGCCATTAATTTTCTCCGTTTGTATTTTTGGAACCTCGTCCTAAATAACTTTCAATTACTTGTTCATTATTTTTCACTTCATCTGAGGTACCTTGAAACAAAACAGAGCCTTCAGACATCACAATTACTGGATCACATAATCTACTTATAAAATCCATATCATGTTCAATCATACAAAAGGTATAACCTTTTTCTTTGTTAAGTCTCAAAATTGCACTTCCAATATCTTTCAACAGTGTTCTATTTACACCAGCACCAACTTCATCAAGTAAAACTAATTTAGCATCAACCATCATAGTTCTACCAAGTTCTAATAACTTTTTCTGACCTCCAGATAAATTGCCAGCTAATTCTTTTGAAAGTTGTGTAAGATTTAAAAATTCAATTACCTCAACTGCTTTTTTTTTAATTTTTTGTTCCTGCGCATTTACAATTTTTGAATTAAATAATGCATTTGTTAACCTTTCACCAGACTGATTTCCAGGTACCATCATTAAATTTTCTAATACTGTAAGATTTGTAAATTCATGTGCAATTTGAAATGTTCTAAGTAAACCTTTTGAAAATAATTCATAAGATGGTATTCCCGTAATATCTTCATCTTGAAATAGTACATTTCCTTCTGAAGGTTTTAAATTTCCCGCAATTAAATTAAACAAAGTAGTTTTGCCTGATCCATTTGGTCCTATAATTCCAGTTATAGAACCCTTTTTAATTTTAATTGAACAATTTGCAACAGCAGCTAGACCTCCAAAATATTTGGAAAGTTTTTTCACCTGCAAAATATTTTGATCTTGCTGCATAAAAGTTACTTTTTATTTAATCTTTTTAAAATATTATTAAGAGACTTTTCTAATGATTTATAAAACCCAGATTTTCTAAGTTGTTTTACAGCTTGCTCATTAAGTCCACCTGGCGTTTGAGATTCGGAAACTAAATATT